>DQNS01000034.1 GCA_015659035.1 Acidobacteriota bacterium
AATAACTGTGCCATTCTGGCCGTCGATGCAACCCGCCCCGCGGCGTTGCTCGTCGATTGCATACTCTCGGTATGCGCACTCCTCGCGCCGTAGGCGTGCCGCGCGCGGCGTCGATCTGGGCCCAGAAGGTGGCACACTTATTCTGGTCAGGGTCCTTAGCGGCGGCGACCGGCGCGGCAGCGCCTTGCTCGTGACCCTGCTGATCGGGGTGCTGTTATCCGGCCTGGCGGGCGCGCTCGTCGTCGTCCTCTCGACCGAGGAGGCGGTCGAGGTGAATCATCGTCGTGGGGTTGTGGCGTTGTATGCGGCGGACGGCCTGCTGGCAGATGTGGTCGCCGAACTGGCGGCTGTACCCGATTGGCGAGCAGTGCTAGGCGGGTCGCGGCGCTCAACGTTCAGCACCGGCCCGATCCGGGTGCCGCTTGGCGACGGGTCGGTGATCAATCTCCGGCAGGAGACGCTCGACCTGCAGCGGGCGCTCGAGCGGGCCGGGGCCCCCGGGGTGACCCCCCAGTGGCGTCTGTATGCGTGGGGGTGGTTCGCCGACCTGGTACACGAGACCGACCCTGGCCGGCTCGTCTACGTCGCGGCGTGGGTCCGCGACGATCTGGCGGACCCAGACGCCGACCCGGGGCAGGACACGAACGGACGAGTCGTGGTGCGGGCGGCCGCATTCGGCTCGTTTCGCACCCGGCGTGCCGTGGACGCGGCGGTCGGCAGAGAGTCGGGCTCCCTCAGCGTGGTGACGTGGGGCCTGGTGCGGTGATCGCACGATAGCGGTAGCAGTCGGGCGCCGCGGCATCCAGACTGGGGCCGCCAGTCTGCTACACTGACGCGCCGGTGGTCCGTTTCATGAGTACGGCAACGCACCGCCTCTCGACAGGCTCGAGGCGTCCCGAGCGTGTCGAGGGACGAGGGCCGTCGAGATCGACGCCGCGCACGGCCCACCTACGGCGCGAGGATGGAGCATACCGGCAGTATTCGACTGACGAGCAACGCCGGGGGGGCGGGATGCATCGGCGGCCGAGGAGCGGTTGACGTCCTATAGCTGGCCGGGAAACGTCGGGGCTGTAAGAAAAGCTTCGCGAGCAGCCCGCTACGCGCGCACACCGATGGCCCGCAGCGCGCGACGCATGTCTTTCTCGGTGACGTCGTCCACGATGACGGTGTCGCCGATGCCGTTCGGCAACACGACGTGAAGCCGTCCGGCGACGACTTTCTTGTCCCGCCGCATCGCGGCGAGCACCGCTGACGCCGACAGGTCGGTCACCGCCGGCAGCGGGCCCATCCGGCCGATCAGATCGGTCAGGGCCGTGTGGTCGTCCGAGTCGAGCAGACCGCGGGACGCCCCGATGTGCGCCGCCACCAGCATCCCGTACGCGACGGCCTCGCCGTGACGCAGACGTCGGTAGTGCGTCACCGCCTCGAGCGCGTGCCCGGTTGTGTGCCCGAAGTTCAGCACCCGGCGCCGCCCCGTTTCCCGTTCATCCGCCGCCACCACCTCGGCCTTGATCCAGCAAGAGGCGGTGACGATCTCCGTGATCACGTCCGGCTCGCGCGCGAAGATACGCGGGAGATCGATCGCAATCCGTTCGAACAGGGCGCGGCTGGCGATGACCCCGTACTTCACCACCTCGTAGAGACCGGCGCGGAACTCGCGTTTCGGTAGGGTGTCCAGCAGCCGGGGGTCGGCGATGACCGCCGCCGGCGGGTGGAACGCGCCGATCAGGTTCTTACCGAGCGCGTGGTTGACACCCACTTTGCCGCCGATGGAGCTGTCGACCTGTGCGAGCAAAGTGGTCGGAACGTGCACCAGGTCCACGCCGCGCAGATACGTGGCGGCCGCGAACCCAACGGTGTCGCCGATGACCCCGCCGCCCACCGCGATAATCGTCGACTGTCGGTCGGCGCCGACCCGGATCAGCGATTCGTAGATGCGGGCGACCGTCTGCAGGGTCTTTGACCGTTCCCCGTCGGGCACCAACAGGTGCTCGACTCCGGGCAACGCCGCCATCAGCGTCTCGCCGTGCCGTTTCCAGACGGTTGGACTAGATAGGAGCAGTCGCCGCGTGCCGACACCGGCGGCCGCCAGCCACCGGGCAATGTGGTCCACGACCCCATGCGCCACGAAGACCGGGTAGGTGTGCGTGGCGCTGCGGATATTGATCCGTGTCGGCTGCATGGGTGTCCGTTCGATGGGACCAGGATGCCGCACGGTAGGATAACAGCACTTTTTCGAGCGGAGGCCGGACAAGGCGGCGCCGAGGTGGCCGGCCGGTGCCTGCACAGGCCTGGGCGCGCGACGCCAGCCCTTCTTCTTGACAGAAGATCCACCCTCGGCCTACGCTCCGCCGGTGCCGACCCACTTCAAAGAACTGTTCATCCCGACGCTTCGCGAGGACCCGGCTGAGGCGGACACCCGCTCTCACAAGCTGCTCCTGAGGGGCGGCTACATCCGCCAGCTGGCCGCGGGCATCTACTCTCTGCTTCCCCTGGGCCAGCGATCGTTCCTCAAGATCATCGCCATCGTGCGGGAGGAGATGAACGCCATCGGCGGCCAGGAGTTCCTCCTGCCGGCCCTGCATCCTGCCGACCTGTGGCGGGAAACCGGTCGCTTCGACGACATGGGTGAGATCCTCTTCCGCCTCAAGGACCGCAGCCAGCGCGATCTGGTGCTGGGACCGACCCATGAGGAGGTCTTCACGGCCATCGCCCGCGACGAACTGCGTTCCTACAAGCAGCTGCCCCAGATCTGGTACCAGATTCAGAACAAGTTCCGGGACGAGGCCCGGGCCAAGTCGGGCCTTCTGCGAGTGCGGCAGTTCACCATGAAGGACTCGTACTCCTTCGATCTGGACAGTGACGGTCTGGATGCCGCCTACGACAAGCACGACCGCGCCTACCGTACGATCTTCACCCGCTGCGGCCTCGAGTTCGTGGCGGTCGAGGCCCACTCGGGGGCCATGGGCGGTTCGTCGAGCCAGGAGTTCATGGTCCGCAGCGACGCCGGCGAAGATGACATCGCCGCCTGTTCCGCCTGCGGCTACTCGGCCAACCTGGCGAAGGCGACCTCGCGGCTGCAGCCGGTGGAGGACAGTGACCCCGAAGGGCGCCAGCCGGCGAAGGTCCACACGCCAGGCCAGAAGACCATTGCCGAGATCGAGGCCTTTCTGGGCTGGCCCGCCAGCCGTCAGATCAAGTCGCTCGTGTACATGGCCGGTGAGACACCGGTGATGGTCCTGGTGCGCGGGGACCATGAGCTGAACGAGACGAAACTGGCCGTGGCCGCCGGCGTGGCCGAGGTGCGGCCGGCGACGGACGAGGAGATCCAGGATCTGATGGGGGCCGCCGCTGGCAGCCTGGGCCCAGTGAACCTACCTCAAAATCTGACCGTCCTCACCGACGACGCCCTGCGGGACCGGCGCAACATGGCCTGCGGCGCCAACCAAGACGACTATCATCTGATCGGCGTCACACCAGGCGAGCACTTCACACCTCACTGGGAGGAACTGCGCACCGTGGCTTCTGGTGAAGGGTGCCCCACGTGCGACGGCACGCTGGAAGTGTTCCGCGCCATCGAGGTTGGTCACATCTTCAAGCTAGGAACAAAATACTCCGAAGCCCTGGGGGCCAACGTCCTGGATTCCGCCGGCAAGGCGGTCCCCGTCGTGATGGGATCGTACGGGATCGGCGTGGAGCGCATCCTCGCCTCCGCGGTGGAGCTCTACGGCGACGATGCCGGTATCGTCCTGCCTCCGTCCATTGCGCCCTTCGACGTCATCCTGGTGCTGGTCAAGGCCAGCGACCGGGATCAGCAGCAGGCGGCGGAGCGTTTCACCGGTGAGCTCGAGGCGACCGGCCTTGAGGTCCTGGTGGACGACCGCAACGAGCGGCCCGGCGTCAAGTTCAAAGACGCTGAGTTGATCGGCATTCCGGTGCGCATCACCCTTGGAAGAGGTCTGGCCACCGGCGTGGTGGAACTGACAGACCGCCGAACGGGCCAGACCGTCGAGACGTCCGTGGATGAGATCACGGCCGCCGTACGGGCCATCCTGGCCCGAGCCGGCGGAACATGAGCCCGGCCGACGGATCTGACTGGCCGGACGTGCGCGCTGGCCATCGACAGACGTCGTGCTGTGGGCAGTGGCGACCGGCCGGATGACCCCTCGCCGTCACGCCGCGAGCTCTACTGGAGGCGGACCACGAGGGCAGCGCGGCGGTTCAGACGCCGGGTCTCCTCGCGGGCGTTGTCGTGCATCGGTCGTTCTTCACCGAAGGTCACCGTGCGCAGCCGGCCGGCGGGGATGCCACGGCTCGTCAAGTAGTCACGGACCGCAACGGCGCGCCGCTCACCGAGCGCCTGGTTGTACTCGGACGTGCCGATGTTGCACGTGTGGCCTTCGATTTCGAGATTCAGATCCGCGTCGTCGTTCATCGCGGCGACAGCCTCGTCGAGAATCCGCGTGGCGCCCGGTCGCAACGTGTAGCGGTCGAAGCCGAAGTGTACGTCCTCGAAGGAGTACTCCCGTGGCGGCGGTGGCGGTGGCGGTGGCGGTGGCGGCGGCGGCGGCGGTGGCGGCGGCGGTGGCGGCGGCGGTGGTGGTGGTGGTGGTGGTGGCGGTGGTTCCGGTGGCGGCGGCGCCACATACCGGCGAACACCCGGGTGATGCCCGATCCGCAGTTGGAACCCAGTGACGTTGCCGGTCGTGCCCTGGAAACCCGTGTCCTGGTTGTGGTTGACTGCGTAGCTCAGGCCCGCGCCAACGAACGTGCCACCCCGCGCCTGCCACATCAGGCCGACGGTGAAGTCGATGGGCGTGCTGATCGCCGACGTCAACGACGATAGCGTGCCGTCGATTCCGACCAGCGGCGTCGTCAGCGCCACGGTGTCCTCGAGCGGCACCTCGCCGCGCAGCTCGGTGAACAGCTTGAGGGACCCGCCGGTCGGGAACCCGGCGCCGATGCCCCACCGGATGCCGTTCCCCAGCGTGATACCGGCCGGCTCGCCGCGGACGAGGACGCCGCCGAACCCTGAGAGCTCCACCCGCTCCCGGATGTTCTTGCTGACGATGAAGTCGACCATCACGTCGAGCTCACCGGTGCTCCTGCCGACGTCCTCGTCGCCGGTCGGCACCTTGACGGCGGCACGGACGGCCAGCGCGGCCGGTTGCTGCCGGTGCTCGGAGGTGATGTTGAACTTCGCTCCGATGATCACGTCGCCGATACCGTCGTCGTTCCAGAACTTTGTGATGAACGGGTACTCGTTCAGGACGCCGCCGTTGTCGGGATTGGTCGGGTCGAACAGCGGCCGCCCGACGCGCTTGAACCGCGTGTCGGCGCGGACCGACCCGAAGACCTCGACCCGGTCGCCGATGCCGACGCCAACGGTGCCGATGAAGTGACTGATGTCCGTCACGCCCTGTGCACGGTCGATGTTGGCGCGGTAGCCGCTGATCGACCACGTGCCGGACGGCAGGATCTCCCCGGTGGGTACGAACCACAGCCCGGTGTCCCCGAACCAGGTGGTGCTGCCCGGTCGGGTGTCGGCGTCGCCATCCTGTGCGAACGCCACGCCACTGGCGGCGAGCCAGATGCAGGCTGCCAGAGATGCTGGGGTCAGGACACGTCTCATCGTGGGTGTACCCCTCCGGAAACGCACACGCAGATAATGCACGTGCGTCCGCGGCATGATACGGCCGCGGGTGACTGAAGTCAACGGAGACGGGGGTCAGAAGTGCTTGATTTTGAACGGGATGGCTCATTCGCTCACAACGCGAACCCACGAGCCTGGAGCTTCGCTAGCCATCGTCGTCCTTTCGCCGCGGGGCGACCGCCCAGGCGATGCCGATGCTCAGGGCGTAGAGCACCATCATGGGCGCCGCCATCAGCGTCAACGTGACCGGATCGCCCGTCGGGGTTAGCACCGCCGCGACGATGAAGATGATCAAGATGGCGTATTTCGTATTGCGCAGCAGGAAGCCGGCGCTCACCACCCCGATACGCGCCAGGAAGAACACCAGCGTGGGCATCTGGAACACGACGCCGCAGGCGAGCGCCAGCCGAACGTAGAGCGAGAACGTCGGCTGGATTCTCGGCATGAACGTCATGTACTCGTTCGAGAAGCCGGCGAGGAACCGCCAGGCGGTTGGAAACAGCAAGTAGTGGGCGAACAGGCACCCCCCCAAGAAGAACAGGCTGGAGAGCGTCACGAAGGGGATGGTGGACTTCTTCTCGTGCGCATACAGACCGGGTGCGACGAATCGCCAGAACTGCAGCAGCACCATCGGCATCGCGAAGATCAGCCCGACCAGCGCCGCGATCTTGATGTAGAGAAAGAATGCCTCGGTCGGTTCGGTGTAGATGAACTCGCCACCCTCGGGAAGTAGCTCGTCGAGCGGCCGCATCACGAACGCGAAGATCGGGACGATGAACGCGAACGCGATCAAGAACCCGATGAAGATCGCCGCGACCGAGATGACGAGCCGCTTCCGCAACTCGTCCAGATGGTCCAGGAAGGACATCCGGCCGCCGGCACCGTCGCCGTCGCCGTCGAGCTCGTCCTCGTCCGGCCGCGTGTCGATCGCGTCCTCGTGGTCAGGATCGACCGCACCGGGCACGGGGAGGGCGGACATGGACCGCGTCAGACGCTGGCGCGACGTGGAGGATCACGAGGATCGGTTGGATGAGCGAGAGGGGGCTTGGCCTCGTCGTGCTGCTGGTCTTCGGCCGGTGGGGCCGCAGCACGGGTCGACGCGGGCGGCTCGGGGTGGGTCTGCTCTTCGACGCGGATCTCGTCCTCGTGCTGCGGGTCTTCGGCGGGTGGGGCCGGTGCACGGGCTGGAGCGGGCGGTTCGCGAGGGGTCTGCTCCTCGACGTGGATCTCTTCCTCGAGGGTGTTGCGGAGATCGTTCGATGCGCGCTTGAACTCACCGAGGCTCTTGCCGAGTGAGCGGCCAAGCTCAGGCAGTTTCCGCGGTCCGAATATGATCAGCGCGATCACGAAGATGATGAGCAACTCCGGCATCCCGATCGAACCAAGCATGATTGCGGCTCCTCTTGTGCCTGTCGTGTCTCCGCTCGCCAACCGCAACATGGCGACTGCAAGACCCTGCTGGGAGCAGGGTCGAGTATGCCGTCACGGCGTCGAGATAGCGCTGAACGCTGCGCATATCTCACTCATCGCATTATAGGAGTGACGGGTGAGTGGGTCAAGCAACCAACCCTCGGTGAAGTCACTGAAGTCATTGTGTATAAGTATGTTACGTCGTTCCGCCGCGTTGCATCCGGTGGGTCGGGATAGGCCGCGTGGAGTGTCGGCCGAGCGAGGCTCATCGCGGCGGGCGGCAGGACGGGCAGGATCGTGGTACCGACGAGTGATCCGGCTGCAGATCTTCAGCCAGCCGACCCGCTGTTTCTGCTAGCATCATAGGTATGAACGGTATGCGCAACTCGAGAATTCTGACGACGGCGGTGGCGGTCGTGATTGGGTCAGCCCTGTTGGGCGGGCTGTTCGGCGGGCGGGTGCTGGCCGGTCAGGACGGCCTCAGCCAGCACTACGAGGCGTTCACCACGGCGCTGGCGGCCATTGAGACCACCTACGTGGGCGAGGTCGATTCGGAGCGGCTCGTGTATCAGGCGATCGGCGGCATGCTGCAGACGCTCGACCCACACTCCAGCTTCATGGATCCGCGGTCATATGCCCAGCTGCGAGAACGCCAGGAAGGCCGATATTACGGTCTGGGCATCACGATCAGGGTCATCGATCGTGCCATCACGGTGATGAATCTGTTCGAGGGGTCACCGGCGTATCGCACGGGCATTCGACGCGGCGACGTCATCGCCCGCATCGCCGGAGAGAACGCCATCGGCATCACCAGCGACGAGGCGGTCAAGCAGCTGCGCGGACCGAAGGGCAGTACGGTCGTCGTGTCGATCCGGCGACGGGGGTATGACAGGCTCATCGAGCTGGAAGTAGAGCGGGATGAGATCTCCATTCCGACGGTCCAGGGCACCTTCATGATCGACGACACGATCGGCTACGTGCGCCTGAGAGACTTCTCGGAAACGAGCTCGCGCGAGCTGCGAGCGGCGTTGCGCGAGCTGGACGAGCTCGGAATGGAGGAGCTGCTGCTCGACATCCGCGACAATCCAGGTGGCCCGCTCGACCAGGCCATTCGCGTGTCGAACGAGTTCCTGCCCAGGGGCGATCTGATTGTCTACACCCGTGGCCGGATACAGAATTCGGACCAGGACTATCACGCGCGTGAGGACGGCGACCATAACGACATTCCGCTCGTGGTGCTGGTGAACCGCAACAGCGCGAGTGCGTCCGAGATCGTGTCTGGAGCAATTCAGGATCACGATCGTGGCCTGATCGTCGGCGAGACGACGTTCGGCAAGGCGCTGGTCCAGTCGGTCTACCGGGTCAGCCAGGAGGCCGGTCTCGCGTTGACGACCGCCCGGTACTACACGCCGAGTGGCCGGATGATCCAGCGTCCGTGGGACGGGACGTTCGACGAGTATCTGACCTACGCCATGCGCGACCAGAAGCCGGCCGACCACGCCATGAGCGAACGGCGGCTCACCGACGCTGGTCGCGAGGTGTTCGAGGGCGGCGGGATCGAGCCGGACCATTTTATCTCTGGTCCGATCGAAGGGTTCGACCCCACGGCGTTTGGTCGTCTGCTCGCCGCGCGGCAGGAGTTCGCCACGTTCGCAGAGCGGTTCTCGGCCGAGGGTGACACGCGGATCAAGGACGAGGGGAGCGGACGTCAGCGGGTCTCCCCGGGGTTTGTGATCGACGACGCGATGATGGCCGACTTTCGGTCCCAGCTCGAGTCCCGGAGGCTGACGCTCGATGAGGAAGTCGAGGAGGCGTTCGTGTCCGACGCGGCGTTCATCCGGGCGATGATGCACTACGAGATCGACCTTGCCCTGTTCAGCCTCGACGAGGCGCGGCGCAACCTGACCGCGCACGATCCGCAGGTGCAGTACGCCCTCACGTTGTTCCCCGAGGCGGCGCGTCTGCTCAACGTGTCTCGGCAGGCCGGCGTCGTGGCGGCGCGCTGAGGACCCAGTCAAGGATAACTTCACATTTGTGGCCGCCGTCCATCCCGTCTGGCGGCGTTCCTCGCCGGTCGAATACTGCCGGTATGTTCCCTCCTCGCGCCTTGCCACCCGGGCGCCTCGACGCCCACAAATGCGAACTGATTCTTGACCGGACCCTAAGGTTCTTGCTCACGGGCTCGGCCCCTGGTACACTGCGGCCAGTCGGAGGGGCGCGTCGTCGTTAGCCCGCAATCGCACAGGTCTTCCGGAGCGTTTCCAGCCGCTCGAGAGGCGGGGTGGCCCCACCCCTGGTTCGGGCGGCTGTTGTTGTGTACGACCGACAACATGGCCGCGATCGAGTGAGAAACTACACCCATGCGTCTGCACCATCTCGAGATCTCCGGGTTCAAGAGTTTCCCGGACCACGCCAAGCTCTTCTTCGATGACGGCGTGACCGCCATCGTCGGTCCGAACGGCTGTGGCAAGAGCAACGTCATCGACGCCATCACCTGGGTCCTCGGCGAGCAGAGCGCGAAGAGCCTGCGTGGCGACCGGATGGAGGACGTCATCTTCAGCGGGAGTGACGCGCGCAAGCCGGTCGGCACCGCGGAGGTCAAGCTGCAGCTGGCCGCGGTCACGGCCGCCACCGGCGCTGTTGGCGCCCCCGAGCCGGCGACGAGCGGCGAACGCGAGGGGTCGACACACATTGGGCGGGAGGCCGATGGCGACCTGGCCGTGCCGGACGTCCAGGGCGACGACGCGGACATCGACGAGCTGCTGCCACTCATTGCGCGGGACGTGGAGGTCGGGCGCCGGTTGTACCGGTCAGGCGAAAGCGAGTACCTGCTCGACGGCCGGGTCTGCCGTCTTCGCGATATCCAGGACCTGCTCATGGACTCCGGGGTTGGGGTCAAGGCCTATGCGGTGATCGAGCAGGGCAAGATCGGCCAGATTCTCGGCGCGCGGCCGACCGAGCGCCGCCAGCTGCTTGAGGAAGCGGCTGGAGTGACCAAGTACAAGAGCCGCCGCCGGGCGGCCGAGCTGAAGCTGGAGGCGGCGCGGCAGAACCTGACGCGAGTGGACGACATCATCCACGAGGTCGAGAGACAGCGACGCGCCTTGAAGCGGCAGGCGGCGAAGGCGCGCCGGTATCGCCGGTTGCGCGACGAGCTCCGACGCTGGGAGACCATCGGGTTCGCCCAGCGGTACCGGGTGTTGGGTGAGGTGATCGAGTCGGCCCGTCGCCGGCTCGATGCGGCGCGTGCCCGGGAGCAGGCGGCGGCGGCACAGCTGGCCCTGGTCGAAAACGAACGGGAGCGGTGTCAGATCGAGCTCGCCGAGGCCGAGAGCGGCGCCACACGTACCCGGGACGCGGCGCACGCGCGCGAGCTGGCGGTCGAACGCCGGCAGCAGCAGATCACGTTCGACACGCAGCAGGCCGAGACGCTGGGCGACACGGTGGCCGAGCTGAAGCACGAGCTCGAGGACCTGCAGGCCAGACGGGATCCAGCCCAGCGCGAGCTCGATGCCCATGTGGTCGATGCCAGACGATGCGGCGCGGAGCGTGACGAGGTCGGCGGCACCCTGCGGGCCAAGGAAGCGGCGCTCGCTGAAGCCCAGCACGCGATCGACGGGCTCGAGGGCGACGTCGAGGCGGCGCGTAGCGAGGTGTTCGCGGCGATCAACGCGGCGACCGCGCTGCGTCATGCGGTCGAGCACGCCACCGCCGGTCAGACCCGCCTCGCCGACACGCTGGCCAAGCTCGACGCCGAGGCAGGGGACGTGACGGTCGAGATCCAGACGGTGGCCGCGGCGCGCGAGCGGGCGATCGCCGCCGAGCGCGCCACGCGTGAGGCGCTCGAGCGGGTGCAGGTCGCCTGCGCGGATCGGGACGCCGAGCTCGGGTCGCTGCGTGTCGAGCGGGAGGCGCACGCCCGCGACCTGCGTGAACGGGAACACGAGCTGGCCGGATACGCCGGGCGGCTCACGTCGCTGCGTGACCTGGAGGCGACCCGTGCGGGCTACTCCGACGCAGCGCGGCTGTTGTTGTCGGAGTCCGGATCAACGGTCCGCCATCTAGGGTCGGTCGCCGACCACCTCGAGGTGGAGCCGGGTCGCGAACGCGCGGTTGAGGCGTGTCTTGGTGACCTGTTGCAGTACGTGGTCGTGGGGTCACGAGCCGACGCTGAGGCCGGGCTGGCGCTGGTGCGCCGCCACGGCGCAGGGCGGGCCGGGTTCCTCATCGTCGAGACCAGCGAGGGGAGCCGGCAGCCGGCGGCCCCGCCGAACGCCGGGCTCGTGTCGGTCGCCGACGTCGTCCGGGTTGAGGGCGATGGCGCGGCAGCGATCCGGGCCGCGCTCGAGAACCGCTGGCTGGCGGGCTCGTTCGACGAGGCCGCGCGGGCGGGGCGCCGGACCACCGCGCCGATTGCGACGCCGGACGGCGACGTGTTCCACGGCGCGGCCTTGGTGGACGGCGGCGCCAAGGGGGAGGCCCTCGGAATCCTGGCGATCAAACGCGAGATCAAGGCGCTCGATGAAAAGATCGAGGCCGAGCACGAGGCTGTGCGCCGTCTCGCGGCAGAGCACGTCGAGATGGTTGCCGCCAGCGGCCGCGCCGAGACCGCCCTCACCCAGGTCCAGCAGGAGCGGCACCAGCAGGAAAAGGTGATGCTCGGTCACGAGCTGCAGCTGGCGTCGCTCGGGGAGGAGGCGGAGCGGCTTGCCAGGAAACTGGACGTTATCGAGACGGAGCGGCGAACCGCGGGTGAGGAGCGTGATGGGCTCGAGGCCCGTCGCACCGAGGCGCAAGCGTCGATCGAGCGGCTGGAGGCCGAGCAGCGTGTCGCCGACGAGCGGTTCATGTCTTCACAGCGCTGCGTGCTCGATGCGCGTGAGTCGATTGATGGGTTGGGCAACGAGCTGGCGGAGACGAAAGCGGCGCACGCCGCGCTGGTCGAGCGAGCGTCTGCGCTGGAGGCGAGCGCGTTGCGGCTCGAGCTCGCCGGCCAGGAGCTCGCCAGCCGGCTTGAACGTCGCACGACCGATCACACGCGGACCCGGACGGCGCGGGCGGCGCTCATCGCCTCGGTGGCAGCGTCGACACAGCAGCTCGACGCGGACGTGACGGGGTTGGCCACCTTGCGACAAGATGTCCGAGAGACCGACGAGCAGATGCTCCGGTTGCGTGCACAGCTCGAGACGCAGGATGGTGAGGTGCGCGTTACGCGGGCCGGGCTGGAGGAGATTCGTGCGGAGGTGTCGGAGCTGGATATCGCGCGGGTGACCGCCGAGCGCGACCTCGCGCATCTGGAAGAGACCTGTCGCGACACGCTGCAGCTGACCCTCGACGACGTCGTGGCGGCGGTGGCGGCGCTCGAGCGCGAGGGCGCCATCATGCCCGACGCCGAGCTGATGGCCGCGGAGCCCGTGGAGGGGCCCAGCGACCAGGACGCCGCCGTTGCTGACCAGGCCGTCCGCGAGCTAGACGCGGCTACGGATACGGGTGCCTGGGCCCGCGAGACCGCGCCCTCCGGCATGCCGGCGGCGACGACCGGGCCCGTCACCGCGGAAGACATGGTCGTAGCGCTCAAGGGGAAGATCGAGCGGCTCGGGCCGGTGAACATGATGGCGATCGAGGAGTTCGACGACCTCGATGAGCGCTACGAGTTCCTCACGACCCAGCGTGATGACCTCGTGGAGTCGATTCGCGCGACGGGTGATGCGATCGCGCGGATTAATCGCACGACCGGGGAGCGGTTCCGCGCGGCGTTCACCGCGATCAATACGCATTTCCAGGAGACCTTCTCCACGTTGTTCGGCGGCGGACGTGCCGGGTTGGTGCTGCTCGACGAGAGCGATCTGCTCGACAGCGGCATCGACATCATCGCCCAGCCGCCGGGCAAGCGCCTGCAGAGCATCCAACTGCTGTCGGGCGGCGAGAAGGCGCTGTCGGCGATGGCGCTGATGTTCGCGATCTTCAAGTACAGGCCCAGTCCGTTCTGTCTGCTCGACGAGATCGATGCACCACTCGACGAGGCGAACATCGGTCGGTTTGTCGAGATGCTGCGCGGGATGCAGTCCGACACGCAGTTCATCCTGGTCACCCACAACCGCAAGACGATGGAGATCGCCGACCGGCTGTATGGGGTGACCATGGAGGAGCCGGGTGTGTCGAAGTTGATCTCAGTCCAGCTGGGTCAGGGCGAGTCATCGCATCGCGCGACCCGCGTGTGAACGAAGGACACGGCCACAATCATTCCGCTGTCGTATTCCGTTCGGCCCCTGACCCGCGTTCGGGTGATCGAGCGGCTGTGTCACACGCGCCCGCCACTTCATCGCCGGCTGGCGGCCGCGCGTCTCGTCTCGAGGCCGGTCAGTGAGACGGCGGCGCGCCACCGCCGCCCTCCGGCCTGTCGAGCAGCGCCTTCCGGCTGAGCCGGATCTTCCCGGACGGGTCGACGTTGATCACCTTCACGAGGACCTCCTCACCTTCCTGCAGCTCGTCGCGGACTTCCTTGACCCGGTAGTGCGCGATTTCCGAGATGTGGAGCAACCCGTCGAGTCCTGGGAGCACCTCGACGAAAGCGCCGAAGTCGGTGATGCGCTGTACCTTCCCCAGATAGGTTTTGTTGAGCTCCGGGGTCGCGGTGAGCTCCTCGATGATCGAGATCGCCTTCTCGGCCGAGGCATCGTCCCTCGACGCGACGTTGACACGACCGTCGTCCTCGACGTCGATCTTCACGCCGGTGCGCTCGATGATGCTCCGAATCGTCTTGCCACCCGGTCCGATCACATCGCGGATCTTGTCGACCGGAATCTGGATCGTGACAATCCGGGGCGCATAGGACGAAATACTGGACCGCGAGTCCTGCAGCGTGGCGCCCATGCGCTCGAGGATGTGCAGTCGCCCGGCGCGTGCCTGTTCCATCGCCTGCCGCATGATGTCAGCGGTGATGCCGCCCACCTTGATGTCCATCTGCAACGCGGTGATTCCATCGCGGGTTCCGGCGACCTTGAAGTCCATGTCGCCGTAGTGGTCCTCTGCGCCCGCGATGTCGCTCAGCACGGCGTGCCGTCCGGTCGGTGGGTCGAGAATCAGCCCCATCGCGACGCCCGCGACCGGCGCCTTGAGCGGCACCCCTGCGTCCATCAGCGCCAGCGTAGCGCCGCACACCGAGGCCATGGACGACGACCCATTCGACTCCAGGATGTCGGAAACCACCCGGACCGTGTAGGGGAACGTGTCGTCACCCGGCATGACCGGGAGCAGACTGCGCTCGGCGAGGTTCCCGTGTCCGATCTCCCGGCGACCAGGGCCACGCAGGAACTTGACTTCCCCGACCGAGAACGGCGGAAAGTTGTAGTGCAGCATGAACCGCCGGTAGATCTCGCCGTCGACCATCTCGACCTTCTGTTGGTCGTCTCTGGTGCCGAGCGTCGCGGTCACCAACGCCTGCGTCTCGCCCCTCGTGAACACCGCCGACCCGTGGGCGCGGGGCAGCAACCCGACATCGCAGGTGACCGTCCGGATCTCGTCGAACGCGCGGCCGTCGAGGCGTTGACCGCGCTCGAGGATCTCGTCACGCAGCACCTTTTCCTTGAGCGCCTTGAACACGCTCTTCGCGTTTGCGCGGCGCTCGGCGTCGTCCTCGGGTAGTGTCGCCAGATACTCATCCCGCACTCGGTCGACGGCGACGTAGTTCTCCTGCTTGTCGCGAGTACGCATCGCGTCGGCGAGCGGCCCCAGCACCCGGTTCTCGACCTCCGCGGCGAAGGCGGCGTCCGGTGCCGTCGCGTTGATCGTCAGCTTCGGTTTACCGGCGGCGGCTACCAGCGTGTCGATCGCGTCGACGATCCCTCGGATCGCCTCGTGACCCGCCTCAAGCGCGCGGAGCATCTCGTCCTCGGAGACCTCCTTGGCGCCCGCCTCGACCATGACCAGCGCGTCCTTGCTGCCGGCCACCACGAGGTCCAGTTGACCCCGTCGTCGCTCGTCGTAGGTGGGGTTGATCAGCAACTCCCCGTCGAGGAGCCCGACCCGCACCGCCCCGATCGTGCGTGCGAACGGGATCTCGGAGAGGGCCAGCGCCGCTGAGGCGCCGGTCAGCGCCAGCACATCCGAATCGTTTTCCGTGTCGGCCGAGATGACGAACGCGACCACCTGCGTCTCGTGGCGCCAGCCGGCCGGGAACAACGGACGGATCGGGCGGTCGATTCCCCGGCTCGTCAGCACTTCCTTTTCGGGGGGCTTGCCTTCCCGCTTGAAGAAGCCGCCAGGAATCCGGCCCGACGCATAGGTGTTCTCCCGATAGTCGACGGTCAGCGGGAGAAAGTCGATGCCCTCCCGCTCGTGCGGCGAGTAACACGCGGTGACCAGCACCATCGTGTCGCCATACCGCACCACCACGGACCCGTTGGCCTGCTTAGCGAGCTTGCCCGTTTCGATGGTCAAGGGGAGGCCGC
Source organism: Acidobacteriota bacterium (assembly GCA_015659035.1). Taxonomy (GTDB): domain Bacteria; phylum Acidobacteriota; class Vicinamibacteria; order Vicinamibacterales; family UBA8438; genus NP936. The sequence goes on from DQNS01000034.1 coordinate 15,514, forward strand.
CAACACTCACTTCACCTGTATGCATGATTTCACTCCAGAACGATCCTCACGGCGCGGAGACGAGAGAGTAGGAGGACGGGAGCGTGGCTGGGTGCGGTCCGTCTACTTGCGGAGACCCAACCGGCCAATCAGATCGGTGTAACGCCCCGAGTCCTTGGTCTTGAGATAGTCAAGGAGCCGTCGTCGTTGCCCGACGAGCTTCAGCAACCCGCGGCGCGAGTGGTGATCTTTCGCGTGGATCTTAAAGTGCTCCGTCAGATAGCTGATCCGCTCGCTCAGCAACGCCACCTGCACTTCGGGCGAGCCAGTGTCCGACTTGTGCACCTGATACGAGCCGATGAGCTCGGCCTTTTGGTCCCTATGCAACACCACTGCTGATCACCTCCACGAACGGCCCAGACACGACCGATGCGAGATGGTCGAGCAGCCTGTGCTCCAAACCGCCGTAGTATCGAACGACGTCATCCCTCTCATATTGGTTATCCTATCGATCCTACACTAGAACAATCTTGGGATGCAAAGTGCCGTCACCACGCCGGTCGGCAACGGCGAGTAGCCGCCCGCGTTCGTCCAAGACCCGCACCCGCCCTGCGTTTGGTAGCGGGAGACCGGCCGCTGGCACCATGTCGGCGACCCGCAGCGGGTTCCCGTGCGCCACTCGGCGGGCACCCTGGTCGCTCACGACGACCGCCGGTATGCTGGGCAGCAAGGAGCCCATCGGCACGAACTGCGTGGCCACCCACGCGCTCTTCTCCACGATCTGCGCCAGGGGCACGGCAGCCTGGAGGTTGAAGGGGCCGTGTCGCTCTCGCCGCAGCGTCTCGAGACACCCGCCGCACCCCAGGGCATCACCGAGATCATGCGCCAAGGAGCGGATGTAGAAACCGCTCGAACACGCGATCCGGCACCGCACGCGCGGTCCGTCAATCGACAGCACCGTGAGCGCCTCGACGGTGACCTGCGCCGGCGTGACCTCGACGGGCTGCCGCCGCCGCGCCAGATCGTATGCGCGGACGCCATCGATCTTCTTCGCCGAGAAGGGTGGCGGGCGTTGCGGGTAGGAGCCGACGAAGCCGGCTGCTGCGTGTGCGATCGTCTCGGGCGACGGCTGCAGTCCGTCGATCTCGGCGGACGTGGCGTCGGGTCGCGGTGCGTCGGCCCCCCCGACCACCGTGCCGGTGATGTCGTAGGTGTCGGTGATCAGCCCCAGCCGGATCACGGCGTCATACTGTTTGGAGGCGCCGGCGAGCAGCGAGGCAAGCCTGGTGGCCCGCCCGACGACGAGAGGGAGCACGCCCGTGGCCAGCGGATCGAGGGTGCCCAGATGGCCGACCTTTTTCAGACTCAGGGTCCGCCGCACACAGGCGACGATGTCGTGCGAGGTCGGTCCCGCCGGTTTGTCGATGACCAGAACCCCGTCGAACGCGACAGGGTCCATCACGTGTCGCTATCGGTGATCGCCGTCGCGACGTGCGCGATCATCTGGCCGCGCGTCTCCGGCGTCGGGTGCTCGACTGTGAACCCGGCGGCGTTCAGGTGGCCGCCCCCTCCAAACGAGACCGCCACCTGCCGGACGTCGACCGCGTCCTTCGACCGGAGGCTGACCCGAAGACCGTCGTCGGTCTCCTTGAGGAAGATCACGGCGCGCACGTCCCGTGCCGCCAGCGGTAGGTTGACGATGCCCTCCAGGTCGTCCGAGTCGCAGCCGGCCTCGGCCAGCATCGCGTCGTTCAGTGTGAGCACCGCGATTCGCTGGTCATGCTCCAGCTGCATTTGGTCGAGCAACATGCCGGTCAGCCGCAATCGTCCGAGGCTGCTGTTGTTGTAGACTTGGGCCGCCACCCCTGCGGCGTCGACCCCGGTCTCGGCGACCCGACGACAGATCTCGAACGTGCGTGCGGTGATATGTGCGTGCCGGAATGACCCGGTGTCGGTCAGGATCGCAACGTAGAGGTGCGTCGCGAGCGCCGGGGTGAGGTGCGCGCCGAGTGCCTCGATGAGTTCGAAGACCATCTCCGCACAGGCGCATGCCGACACGTCGTGCCAGTTGATGTCGCCGTACATCACGTTATCGGCGTGGTGATCGATGTTGATGAGCAGCCGCCCCTTGAGCCCGGCGACGCCCGGTCGGCTCAGGGTGCTGCACTCGAGTACCACGACGGCGTCGAACGGGTCCTCCACCGCCGCGGCGATCTCGATCGTCGACATGTCAGGTAGAAATGCGTAGAGCGCCGGCGCCGGGTCGCTATTGATGATCCGCACCTGTTTACCCAGCTGCTGAAGCGCGCCGGCCAGCGCCAGCTGTGAGCCGAGCGAGTCGCCATCCGGGCGCGCGTGTGAGGTCAGCAGGAAGCTGTGACCCTGCAGCAGCGTGTCTCGAACGCGGGACAGGTCAGCGTGTAGTGGGGTCATCGGAGATATCAGGTGGTGACGCCGGCCCGTCGACGCGCAGTTCTTCGAGGACCTGCGCGATCCGGGACTCGCGTTCGATCGACTCGTCGTAGACGAAGGTCAGCTCCGGCACCCGCCTGACCCGGAGCCGGCGCCCCAACTGGCCGCGCAGGAACCGGGCCGCGCGTCGTAGGCGCCGGGCGGTCTCCCGCCGGGTCGCCGTGTCGTCGAGTGTCGTGTAGTAGACACGGGCATACTGCAGGTCCCGGCTCATGCGCACATGGGTCACGGTGACGAGCCGGACCGCCGGGTCGCGTATTGACCGTTGTAGCAGCGCGCACAACTCCGCGCGCACCTGGTCGCCAAGTCGCTCGGGACGTGAATGCATGACGCTAGAGAGAATGCGCCCTAAGGGCCGCGCAAGAACCACTTCCCATTTTCGGCCGCCGATGCATCCCATCTAGCGGCGTTGCTCGTCGGTCGAATACTGCCGGTATGCTCCCTCCTCGAGCCTTGCAACGGCCCGGCCCGGCATGAGTACGACGCCCAAGAACGCGAACCTCTTTCTGACTGAACCCTACACGGAGTCAGAAGTCAGAAGACAGCAGTCAGGAGAAGCTGGAGGGCTTCGCCAAGCTTCAGGGAACGTCACTCCGCCCCGGAACCCGAACCCCGAATCCCGACCGTCTACCTCAGCCACTCGACCTCGCTCCGCAAGAGCAGACCCGGCTCCACACGCTCGATTTCGGACACGACGGCCTCGAGCGTACGTTCCGCGATCTCCTGGTCGACGCCGATCGTCACAACACCGAGACCAGCACGTTGCCGCAGGTCGTGGTGCGCGACCTCGGCGACCGAGACGTTGAACCGACCCACTCGATCCTTCAGCCGCCGGAGCACCGCGCGCTTATCCTTCAGGGAGCGGGCGCTGGCGAGATGCAGTTCGATGGAGAGGAGCCCGACGATCATCGAGCTAGACGGTCGCGGCGATTTTCTCGAGCGTGAACACCTCGATGACGTCGCCCACCTTGATGTCGGCGTACCGCTCGAAGGCGATCCCGCACTCGAGACCGTGCGTTACCTCACTCGCGTCGTCCTTGAACCGACGGAGCGACCCGATGCGGCCCTCGTGAATCACCACGTTGTCCCGGAGGAGGCGGGCCTGGGTGTCGCCGGCGCGGGTGATCTTGCCTTCCTTGACGATACAGCCGGCCGCCGCGCCGAATTTCGGCACCTTGAACACCTCCCGCACCTCTGCCGCGCCGATCTGGATCTCCTTGACTGTCGGCTCCAGCAGACCGGCCATCGCCTTCTTGATCTCATCGGTGATGTCGTAGATCACGCGGTGGAGACGGATGTCAATCTGTTCCCGAAGAGCCATGGCCGCGGCGTTCCGGTCGGGTCGGACGTTGAACCCGATGATGACGGCGTTGGACGCGGTTGCGAACACGACGTCCCCTTCGGTGATGGCGCCCACACCGCTGCTGATCAGACGCACCTTCACCCGATCGTCTCCCAGCTTGCTCAACGCGTCGGCCAGTACCTCGGCCGACCCCTGCACGTCCGCCTTGACGATGATCGGCAGCTCTTTGGTGCCGTCTTCGGCGATCTGCTGCTGGAGCGATTCGAGCGTCAGGCGACCGCCCTTCTCACCGAGCGTCTTCTGCTTGGCCTGATTCTGACGGAGCATCGCGATCTGGCGCGCTTTGGCCGCGTTGACAACGACCTGGAACGTGTGGCCCGGTTGCGGCAGTCCAGCCAGACCCAGTACCTCGATCGGACTCGACGGGCCGACCTCCTTCTGCGGGTTGCCCCGGTCGTCGATGAGGGCGCGCACCTTGCCGACGATCGGCCCGGCGATGAAGTTGTCGCCGATACGCACCGTGCCGTTCTTGATGAGAACCGTCGCCACTGGACCGCGTCCGCGATCGATCTTGGCCTCGAGGATCGTGCCGCTGGCGCTGCGTGTGGGGTCGGCCTTGAGCTCGCCCATCTCGGTGACGAGCAGGAGCATTTCGAGCAGCGAGTCGAGGTTCTGTTGCTGCTTGGCCGACACCTCGACCGTGACGGTTTGACCACCCCAGTCCTCGGGCGTCAACCCGAGCTCCGACAGCTCGGTCTTGACGCGTTCGGGATTCGCGTTGGCCTTGTCGATTTTGTTGATCGCGACGACGAGCGGCACGTTCGCCGCCCTAGCGTGTTCGATGGCCTCCTTGGTCTGGGGCATCACGCCGTCGTCGGCCGCGACGACCAGGATGACGACGTCGGTGACACTCGCGCCCCGCGCGCGCATCAAGGTGAACGCCTCGTGACCCGGGGTGTCCAGAAACACGATGCGGCGGTCGTTGATCTCGACGGTGTACGCCCCGATGTGCTGGGTGATGCCACCAGCCTCTCGCTCGGCGACACGCGTGTCGCGGATGGCGTCGAGCAAGGTCGTCTTGCCGTGGTCGACATGACCCATCACGGTGACAATCGGTGCCCGCGGGACCAGATCCCCGTCCTGGACGTCTACCGACTCGACCGCCACCATTTCCTCTTCGAACGAGCGCATCTCGACGTCGGCGCCGAACTCCCGAGCCACCATGGTCGCCGTCTCGTTGTCCAGCGTCGTGTTGATGGTGAGCATCAACCGGCGCTCGATCAGCTTCTTCAAGACGTCCTTGGCGCGGAGGTCGAGCTTCTCGGCCAGGTCCTTGACGGTCATTCCCTCGGCAAGCGAGATCGTCCGGGTAATCGGCGGCGGCGGCGCCGGAACATACGGCGCTGACGGACGTGGTGGACGGCGTTTTCGCGCGCCCGGCCGACGCGGCGGCGGCCGGAATGACGGTCGGTAGCCGACGGCGGGCCGCCCCAACGGAGGTCTGAAGGGTTGTGCCGGCAGCGGGTGCGGTCCCCCGGGCGGTGGGCTCGGTCGCGTCGGCGCCGGACCGATCGGCCTGGAGCCGGGCCGCGGCCGTGTCGGGGCCGCCGGCCGGGCGGCCGGGGACGGTGCCGGCAGTTTCGCCGACGCAGCCGGCGCGGGTGGCAACAGCGACGGAGCCTTGTCCTCGATACGCAGCTTCAGCATCGACGGGACGAGCCGGCCGGTCGGCGTGACCGGCTTCGTGACGACCGGTGCCGATGGCGGTGCCGGCAGTTTCGCCGACGCAGCCGGCGCGGGTGGCAACAGCGACGGAGCCTTGTCCTCGATACGCAGCTTCAGCATCGACGCGGCTTCGACGGACTCGGCCGGCGCCGGTGCAGTCGGTGTCGCCTCGGCCGCGGGTGGCGCCTCGGTCTCGTCGGGTGGTTCCTCGAGGACGGCCGGCGGGGCGACCTTCGGCGCCTTGACGAGACGGGGCGGACCCAGGCGCGGTCGGGCCGCCGGCTCCGGCGTCTTCGCACCCTTGCGACCTCGGTTCGCGGACCTCGACTTTGCCGAGAACAGTGGTCCGGCTGGCAGGTTCAGGTTGCGCTCGCGCGCGGTGCGCTCGGCGAACTGCCTGGCGACGATCTCTTCGATCGTGCTGGAGGCGCTCTTGGCCTCGATGCCATGCTCGCGCTTGAGCAGGTCGATGACCTCCTGGCTCGGGATCCCGAGCACTTCAGCGACCTTGTAGATTCGGATCGTGGCCACGCGTGTCCTCTGATTCTTCTCGGTACGTCCCTGTTGGTTCGCGCGCCGCTGGGCTTCTCGCTCAGCGGGGTCGCTTACTGCCTGCCTGCACCCTCGTTGCGCTCGTGGGGGCGTGCAAGGTGTCGACCTTACCGGCCCTCGGTGCACACTCGCGACAGTGCGAGCGCACCCCTGGTTTACTCGTCGCCTGGCGGGCGCTTGTCGTCCAGCGCCTCCTCTGGCGTGTTCCCGCTCTCGTCGGTCGGCTCCGCCGCCACGTCGCTGGCACCCTCCGTGTCCGCCGTCTGGTCCGGCGCGTCCGGGTCCTCGCCGGCCGCCGCCTGGGCCGCCCGGTCCTCGCCCGGGGGCGTCGCGGCCGGTTCAGCGTCGGCCGCCTGGGGTTCGGGGGGCGGTGCGACGGGCGTGGGGGCGGACGCCGACAATGGCTCGATCCCCTCCTGCTGCGCCGCCTCGGTCGTGCCGCTCCCCACGGCTCCTCCGGCGGCCATCGTCGCCGCTTCTGCGTCCTGCCGGAGCGCCTCCGCCGCGCCCTCTGAAATGCCCAGCACCTCGCCGAGCTCGGTCGCGGTCGCCGAGACCATCCGCTCCACCGTCTCGATACCGGCGGCGTTCAGCTTCTCGACCATCGCCTCGTCGAGCCCCGGCACCGACAACGGCGCGGGTTCGGCCCCGAGCTCGTCGAACACGGCCTCGACCTCCCGTCGTTTCTCCTCTTCGCTCTTGATGTCGATCTTCCAGCCGGTCAGCTTGGCCGCCAGGCGGACATTCTGGCCCTTCTTGCCGATGGCCAGCGAGAGCTGGCGGTCCTCGACGACCACCTCGACGACCCGTTCAGCCTCGTCCACCACGGACACCCGTTGCACGCGTGCCGGGCTGATCGCGTTGGTCACGAAGGTCACGGCATCATCCGACCACGCGACGATGTCGATCTTCTCGCCGCGCAGCTCGCGAATAATCGCCTGCACGCGAGTGCCCTTCATGCCGACACAAGCGCCGACCGGGTCCACGTCGCGCTCCCGCGACGCCACCGCGACCTTGGCCCGGTCACCGGCCTCGCGAACCGCGCCCCTAATAACGACGGTGCCGTCATAGATCTCCGGCACCTCCTGCTCGAACAGCTTGATCAGCAGCACCGGGTCCGTACGCGACAGGATGATCTGCGGGCCCTTGTTGTTCTTGTTGACGTCCTTGATCACGGCCCGTATGCGGTCGCTGGTGGTGTAGTTCTCGGCACGTGACTGCTCGCGCCGAGGCAATTGCGCCTCGACGCGGCCGACCTCGACGATGATGTCGCCGCTCTCGAAGCGTTTGACCAACCCGTTGATGACCTCACCGACCCGCTGGCTGTACTCGGCGAAAATGTTCTCGCGCTCGGCCTCGCGTACCTTCTGGAAGATGACCTGCTTGGCCGTCTGGGCGGCGATGCGCCCCAGCACGTCGGTCGGCTTGGGGAACTCGATCTCCATTCCCGGCTCGGCCTCGTCGCCATAGAGTTCCTGCGCCTCGGCCAGCGCAATCTCCGTCGCCGGGTCGGTAACGGCCTCGACGATCTGCCGCACGGCGAAGAGCTCGACCTGTCCCGTTTCGGCATTGAACTTGGTCCGCAGGTTCTCGTCCGACTTGTAGTACTTCCGCGACGCTGTCAACACGGCATCCTCGATGGCCGTGATGATGACGTCGGCCTCGATGCCCTTTTCCCTGGCCAGCGCTTCGATCGTTTGCTGCAACGCGTTGTTCATAACAGTTCCTCGCGACGGCGCGAGCAGCGAGTGCACCCGCAGCCCGTCTCACGACGGGTCTCGGTGCGACGCTGAACTTTCACCATGCGCGGTTACAACTCGACCTCGAGCCGTGCGCGCGCGACCGCCGTCTCCGAAACCCGGCGTGTCGTTTTGCCGTCCGCAATCACGATCGTCCGGCCGTCCACCGCGGTGATGCGACCAGACACGAATCGCTGTCCGTCGACCGGCTCGGACGTGACGATCTTGACCCGTCGTCCAACGAACCGCGCGAAGTCAGCCAGGTGACGCAATGGCCGGTCTAATCCGGGCGACGACACCTCCAACGTGTAGGCGTGGTCGAAGCTGATCTCCGCGTCGAGAATCGCACTCACGTCCACGCTGACCTTCGCGCAGTCGGCCACCGTCACGTCCTCGCCCTGCCCGCCGGTCTCCGGTGGCACCGTCGGCGCCGGGCGGTCGATGAAGATTCGCAAGACCCAGCCGATGGACTCGCGGCGGAACTGCAGATCGAACAACTCGAGCCCATGGCTGCGCGTTACCCGCTCGGCGATCGACCGCACTGTGCCGAGAAGTGCCGTTTGCGACCCGGTCATTCGGTGGCCCCGTCCGCAACTACACTGGCATTCGGCCGGCGATGCATCCCGCCTGGCGGCGTTGCGCGTTCCGCAAATATTGCCCGATGTTCTCGGTCGTCGCGCCTTGCCACCCGAGCGCATGACCGCCCTCGTCCCTCGACAGGCTCGGGACGCCTCGAGCGTGTCGAGAGGCGGTGCTTCAGCGTAGCTGCGGACGGGACCACTCAGGTTCCGCCTCAAAAACAAAGAGCGGGCCAAAACGCCCACTCATTGGTTTATCACCGCAAAGCTAACTGTACAACTATAGCACGACAGTCTCGTCGCCCGATACGGGCTGCTAGCGAAGCTGTGCCTCAAACCGACAAGTGAAAGCGGTGCGCTGCCTCGCTAGCAGAAGCTTTTCTCAGAGCCCCGCTACGCGGGGGCCTAGACATCTCCGCGCGACATGAAAACTTGCTTCAAACGTCACGATGTTACCCATAGGAGATGTCTAGGCAGTCAGAAGGGGTGCCCCGAGGCCGGCCGCCGCGCCGCGCGAGGACGGGCGCGGAACATGACGGGCGTCCGGCGGCAACGGTCAAGGGGTCAATCGGTAGAGCATTCGGGGGTATGGAATGGTCTCCCGAACGTGCTCCACGCCACAGATCCAGGCCACCACCCGTTCGATGCCCATCCCAAAGCCGGCGTGTGGCACACTGCCGTAGCGGCGCAGGTCGAGATACCACTCGAACGCGTCCTGGGGCAGACCGTGCTCGGTGATCCGGCGGAGGAGCAGGTCCAGGTCGTCGAGTCGCTGTCCTCCGCCGACGATTTCGCCATAGCCCTCCGGCGCCAGGATGTCCACCGACAGCGAGAGCTCCGGGCGCTCCGGGTCCGGCTTCATGTAGAACGGCTTGGCCGCTGAAGGGTACCGGTGCACGGCGACCGGCCGGTCGAACTGTTCTGCAAGCAGCGTCTCGTCGGGGCCGCCGAAGTCGTCCCCGTACTCGACGGCGCGGCCGTGGTCCTGGAGCACGTGGACCGCGTCGCCGTAGGTGATACGTGGAAACGGTGCGCGAACGGCCTCGAGCGGTCCCCGGTCGCGTTCGAGCGTCTCGAGTTCACGTTCGCGGGTCTCGAGCGCCCGCGACACGACCGCCACGATCATCGCCTCGGCCAGATCGATCGCGTCGTCGAGGGTTGCGTAGGCCATCTCAGGCTCGACCATCCAGAACTCAGTCAGGTGACGGCGGGTCTTGGATTTCTCGGCCCGGAACGTCGGACCGAAAGAGTACACGCGCCCGAGTGCCATCGCGTTGGCTTCGTTGTACAGCTGACCGCTCTGTGTCAGGAACGCGGTGGCGTGGTCGTAGTAGGGGACCGGAAACAGTGTCGAGGTGCCCTCGCACGCGGCCGGTGTGAAAATCGGCGTGTCCGCCAGGATGAACCCCTGGGTGTTGAGAAAGTCCCGGACGGCGTTGATCACCGTGTGACGGATCCGCAGGATCGCGTGCTGCCGCTCCGACCGGATCCACAGGTGCCGCCGGTCCAGCAGAAAGTCGACGCCATGTTCCTTCGGCGTGATCGGATAGTCGCGGGTCGGTCCGATCACCCGCATCCCGATCACATCGAGCTCGTAGCCGCCGGGCGCCCGCGCGTCGGCCCGCACCTCGCCCTCGACCACGACGGCGGTCTCCTGACCCAGGTGTCCCGCCTGCAGGAACACCTCCTCCCCGACCGCCGCCTTCGACATCACCGCCTGAATGAACCCGGTGCCGTCCCGCACTGTGAGGAAGTGAATCTTCCCGCTCGACCGCCGGTTGTGCAGCCAGCCCCGCAGCGTCACCGAGCGGCCTTCGTGCTGCGCGATCTCTTCGATGTGGGCGATGACTATCTCTCGCACGGCTTCTCGGTCACATACTACCGGTCTTCTCCGTCGTCGCGTCTTGCAATCATTTGCCACGTGCGACGAGGGAGCTCATGGGCGATGTGTGACCCCGCTGTACTGAAGCCACGCGCCGCGTGTTGCGGGATGCCGAACCACGCGGCTAGCAGCCCGTGGTGAAAGTCCAGCTGCATTCGACTGGCGCTGCATCCGTCCTGACTGCGTTGTGCCTCTGTCGAATACTGCCGGTATGCTCCCTCGTCACGCCTTGCACGGGCCCGGCGCGGTGTCGATCTCGACGATCCTCGGTGCCACGCTGGGCTTCCACCACGGACCGCTAGGACACGAGCGTAGGGAGATAGGGCGCGAGCAACTCGAGGAGCCGTCCGAACCGGGGGTAGGCGTGCAGCGTCCGGCGCAGATACGCGATCGTGCGCGGGACGTAGGCGGCGAAGCCGGGCCGACCGATGATGGCAATCTGATGCCCGAACGTCCCGAGCGCTTTCAGATGACGTTGCACCGACATCAGGTCGAACCGGCGCCCGAAATCAGCGGTGCGCTCGGTCGGCACCGCGTCCAGAAAGCGCTCCGTCGTCGCCGCCACCAGGTCAGGTGACAGGTCGACGTAGCAGTCGCGGAGCAGCGAGACGAGGTCATAGGTGGCTGGTCCCATGCGCGCGTCCTGGAAATCGATCACGACCAGCCGGTTCCGGTGCACCATCAGGTTGCGGCTGTGGTAGTCCCGGTGGCACAGCACGCGTGGCTCGGCCGCCAGTTCTTCGGCGATCGTCGAGAACTCTTCCCGAAGGGCCTCGGCGGCCGCTGGGGCGAGCGCGACGTGTCGATACGCGAGCAGAAACTCCGACTGGAAGAATGCCAGCTCCCAGGTCAGCTTGGAGGTGTCAAACGCCAGGGTAAACGGAAGTGCCGCTTCGGCGCGCAGTCCGGCGCCGTCCTGTTGCAGCTTGGCGATCAGGCCGACCGCCTCGCGATACAGGCGGGTGGGGTCACCTCCGGGGACGGTGAGCCAGTTCTGCAGCGTCTGGTCACCGAGGTCCTCGAGCGCCAGGATGCCCAGATCCCCCGCCTGTCCGACGACCGCCGGCACCGGTATCGCCAGCCGCTCGAACAGCGCGCCGACTGTGATCTCGGGAAGTGCGTCGGTGGCAAACGGTTCGGGATGGACGGCGAGGACCATGGATGGGCCGTCGCGTGGGGTGAGCCGCACGTAGCAGCGATTCGACGCATCCCCGTGGAGTCGCGCCACGCGCGTGGCGAGGCGGTCCATACCCTGTCGATGCAGATACTCAGCCACGCGACTATCGATGGTCTGGTCTGCGACGGGTCGACTGCCCCAGGGGCTCGCGTCAGTCATGCCGTGGTCTTGCCTCTTCGGGGGTACTGGCTCCAACCCCAAGCCCTCACCCCGGCCCTCTCCCAGGGGGAGAGGGAGAAGCCGAAGCGCATGATTCACTAACCTCTCTTAGATCGGTACGACCAGCAGATCCCCGGCTCGAGTTGCCCCGGGCAGCGCCGTCGCCTCCTCCGGTGGCAGCGGCATTCGGACGACCGCCTGGCGGTTGAGCGTGGTCCCTTCGACCAGGCGGACGCCGTCGGCGAGGATGCAGTCCCTCACCACGCACCCGGCCCCGACGGTCACATCGTCCCAGAGCACCGATCGCTCGAGACGCGCCGACGGGTGCACGACGTTGCGGAGACCGCGCGGCACGGCCGGCTGTGTCTCGTCGGCGGCCACGGCACGCGCGGTCTCCAGGTAGTCGGCCGTGGTGCCGATGTCGTGAACGCGTCCCACGATGTGATGCGCCGCGACCTGTCCCGGGTGGGCCAGCAGCGTGTCATAGAGCCCCCCGATCGACGCGGCCGGGTCGCCGTCCCTCAGCGTCTCGAACACCGAGGCGTCGGCGATCTGGACTCCGACGAAGTGCGCCGGGTCTCGCGGGTCGCCGGCTCGGGCGAACCCCCGGACCCATCCATCCGCGTTCGCGAGGACGCCACCGTAGCGCCGCGGCGCCGGGTTCGGTGTGACGGCGAGTGTGACCCTGGCGTTGCGGGCGAGATGGGCGTCCAGGAGGTCTCGGAGGTCGACGTCGCACAGCGTGTCGCCATTGATGAGAAAGAAGCGGTCGTCCAGCAGCGGCAAGGCCCGGCGGGGGCCGCCGGCCGACCCGAGGAGCACGCGCTCCCAGGAGTAGCGGACGCGACAGCCCAAGGCGGCGCCGTCGCCGACCACCCCCGTGATCGTATCCGGCCGGTGATGCAGATTCACCACGACGTCGCGCACGCCCCGGGCGGCCAACCGGGTCAGGTGCCGGCAGACCAGCGGGACGCCGGCGACCGGCACCGCCGCTTTCGCCCGGCAGAACGTCAGCGGGCGCAGCCGGGTGCCCAGACCGGCGGCGAGCACGAGCGCGGGCGGCAACGTGGCGGTCACGGTTCGTCGAACAGCATATGGGTCGCTGTCGATCCCTGGGCCGCACAATGTTTGCGGAAGAGGGCCAGATAGGAGTCGAGCACGAAGTCCGACGCGGGGCGTTCGAGCGTTCTCGCCATGGCGAGGATGTCCTCCTCGGTGCCCTCGAGTTCGACGAACGTGCCGATGGGGGATTCGTCGACGGCGATCACCAGATCGCCGCGGCGGAACTCCTCGCGGTATTTCTGGTACCGAAACCAGACATGAAAACCCAGTCGCTCGAACAATCGCAGTAGCAACGCGCCATCACCCACAGTGGTCTCGAGCTCTTCCCGGACCTTCGTTCTGGCCAGCGCGGGCGCGCCTTTGAAGGTGACGTACGCGCGGTCGCCGTCGACCCGGACGCGCAAGGTGCTGTGGCGGGCGCCCAGCGGTTGCGTCTCGCGGTCCAGCAGACAGTCGTTCTGCAGTCGTCGACCGCGCAGCGGTGTCGCGCCCGCCTCGACAACTGCCCGGCGCGCCGCGGCCGGGCTGTCGTAAGGCAGCTTGATCTCACGCTCGACCTCGTTTTCCATCTGTCCGTCACGTCACCCGTGTGCGGAACGAGCACCCCCGCAAGGGGGGGACACCGACCTGCTTGCCCAGGAGCAACACCTTGTGGGTGCTGCCGAGCCCGCCTGGGACCAGCAACGTCTTGAGCGCCAGTCGCTGCTTGAGCGCGTCGGCGTTGGCGGCGCCGATGCCAGGGTCGTCCAGCGCTCCGAGGCCCAGCAAGAAATAGCTCTGGTCGAGCAGTCCGAGCACCTCGAGACCCTCCGCCTCCGCGGCCGCCCGGACCGACGTCAGGTCCACGTGGGCCGTGATGTCCCGCTCGCCAGGATGGCTCAGCCACGCGGGGCCGTCCGGCTGATGCGGGTCGTCACCCACCGTCCCGATGAGATGGCGGTGGAAGGAGGTCAGCGTACCTGTGCCGTGACCCTGAGAGTAGAGCTCCTCCGCCGTGTGACCGTAGTCGATCAGGATGATAAAGCCGCGCTCGAGCCGCCGTGCGGCCGTGCGCACCCACTCGACCGCCGCCAGGTTTATCTCACCGCGCCAGCCGGCGGCGAGGTCCACGTCGAGTCGCGCGAGATAGTCGGCGAGCGCCGGGCTCGAGGGTGGTCCGGTGCGTTCGACCAGGCGGTCCCCGGCAAGGTCGATGTAGATCTCCCGCAGGCCGTCGGAGGTCATCGAGACAGCGTGCGTGGGTAGCGCATCGAGTAACTCGTTCGCCAGGATCGCGCCCGAGACCCGGTCCGGCATTGTGGTCGCCGAGGAGGCGAGCCGGGCCCAGTGGCGCCCCAGGGTGTTCGGCTGGACGGCGCGCGCGGCCGCGCTCGTCTCGACCAGCGTGAGTCGGGTGACCGCGTACAGCTCGGGGTAGGTCGCTTCGGCGGTGTCGAGCAGGTCCCGTGCCAGTTGCCCATTGCCCGCGCCGACTTCCACCAGGTCGAACACCAGGGAGCCGGCCGACGCGAGCAGCCGGTGCATCTCGTCGATCTGGATGGCGAGTAGCGCGCCGAACTGCGGTCCGACGTCGACGCTGGTGTAGAAGTCACCCGCGCGCCCGGTCCGCTGGGGCGCGCGGGTGTAGTAGCCGAGGGTCGGGTGGTAGAGCGCGAGGTCCATGAACTCCGCCGTCGTCAGCGGTCCGCGGTCTCGGATCCGCTCGACGATCAGCGCGCGGAGCGACATGGACATCGGGCTAGTGGTGAGCGTCCCGCTGCCCTTTCACCGCGGGCGGCTACTCTTTGCGGACCCGGAGGAGGGCCTGCGAGTTGCCTCTGAGGATCAACAGAAACGCCAGGCGTCCGGACTCGACCCTGTTCAGCTCTCGGATCGCCTCGGCCGCGGTGCTCACCGGTTGCCGGTTGACCGTGGTGATCAGGTCGTCCGGCCGCACGCCCCCGGCCAGCGCTGACCCGTTGGGGTCCACGTCGGTCACGACCGCGCCCGCCGTGCCCGGCGCGATGTCGAGCCGACGCGCTGACTCCGCCGTCAGGTCCTGCAAACGCATGCCGAAGCCGGTGTTCAGATCCTCGACGACCACCCGCGTCGGCTGTCCCTCGGTCCCCAGATCCAGCTCGCCGATCGTGATCGGCACCGTCGTCGGTGCGCCACCCCGATACACCCCCAACTCGACCACCGTGCCCGGCCGCGTGTCGACCACCTTCTGCTGCAGGTCCTCGACACTCTCGACCCGCTCGCCGTCGAAGCTGACGATCACGTCCTCCAGCTCGAGGTCGGAGTCGTTCGCCGGCCCGTCCGAAAAGATTTGAGACACGATCGCGCCCATCGGTTCATCCAGCCCGAGGTACTCGTAGTCGTCGTCGGTGACCGGCCAGATCGACACGCCGATCACCCCGCGTGTCACCTTGCCCGTGCGCAGCTGCGGCAGGATCTCCCGCACCGTGTTGATCGGCACGGCGAAGCCGATGCCCAGGTTGCTTGGGCGATCGCTCACGATGGCGGTGTTGATCCCGATCACCTCGCCCCGTAGGTTCAGGAGCGGACCACCCGAGTTGCCGGGGTTGATCGCCGCGTCGGTCTGAATGACCGACTGTGACCGGCCCGGGATTTGGGTGAAAGGCCGGCCGACTGCGCTGATGACCCCGACCGTTACGGTGTGACCGAGCCCGAACGGGTTGCCGATCGCCATCACCCAGTCGCCGGCGCGCATCTGGTCCGAGTCGCCGAACTGCGCCTCGGGGAGCGGATAGTCCGGCGGGTCGATCAGTTCGAGTAACGCGCTGTCGGTCAGCCGGTCGCGCCCGATCACCCGGGCCTCGTAGAGCTCGTCGTCGTCACCGAAGAACGTGACCTCGATCTTGAGTGCGTCCTCTACGACGTGGTTGTTGGTGAGGATGAACCCCGCTTGGTCGATGACGAAGCCGGTGCCGGCCGCGACCGTCGGCCGCCCCGAGGGTCCGCCGTTCTCCTCGCGCGGTTGCCGGCGCTGCTCGGGCGGGTCGTCGAAGAACCGCCGGAGAAACTCGTCGCCGAAGAACTGGCTCAGCTCCTGGGTCTGGCCTTGAGATTCGGTGCGGATGTTGACGACCATCGGAGTCTGCGCGTCCGCGATGTCCCGGAACGTGTTCGCGCCCAGCTGCCCCGTGATCGCCGCGCTGTTCATGGCCGGCATGGCCGGTCCGGCCGACGTGTTGATGGTTTGCGCTGTCGGGCTGGACACGAGGTCGAGCCGCGCGGCGATCACGAGACCGATCGCCACCGAGGCTACGGCGATCAGAACCCCAGAAAACAGCGTGTTCCTGCGTGTTGACATCCTGCCCTCCACTCCGTCTACATTACCGCAACGTCCGGATCTCCGTCTGCAGCGGGCCGGTGACGGTTGCCGACCGGTGCCCGACGTGCAGGTTGATCTCGGTCCGGAGACCGAAGTCCTCGAAATATATACCGGGCTCGATGGTCATACCGGTGCCCGGGAGAAGACGGCGCTCGTCGTGTGTCTCGAAATCGTCGAGATGCACGCCGTTGCCATGGACCTCCTCCCCCAGACTGTGTCCGGTCCGGTGGACGAACCGGTCGCCGAACCCGGCCGCGGCGATCAGACCGCGCGCCGCGCGGTCGACCTCCCAGCCGCGTAACTCGCCGCCCGCGCGTGTCGCCCGCTGCACCAGCGCGACCGCCGCGTCACGCCCCTCGCAGATCACCGTGAACGCATCAGCATACCGTGCCGGCACGGTGGTTCCGGTGTAGCCCACCCAGGTGATGTCGGCGTAGACCGCCCTCGGTGTCGGCAGTTTGCCCCACAGGTCGAGCAACAACACCTCGTCCGACCCGATGACCCGGTGCCGATCGCGTGTCGGTAGGTAATGCGGGTCGCCCGCGTTCTCCTGTGCCGCCACCACCGGGCGAGAGTCGCTGACGAGCCCCGCGTCCTCGAACCAGCCGGCCATCGCGTCCTGGACCTCGAACTCGGTGACCGGGTCGCCGCTGCGCATCCGCTGCGTCACCAGGTCGAACGCCTGGTCCTTGATGGCGTAGAGGGCGCTGGAGGCTGCCTCATGGGACCCGAGGGCGTCCGCGTCCCAGACCGCCTCGAACCGCTGGACCAGGTCTCCGGACGAGCGCACCTCGACCCCGTGGGCGCGGACCGCGTCGACGGTGCCGGCGTCGACCCGCGAGACGTAGGGGATGGCGCACCCGGGCGAGAACTCCATGGCCACCGTCCGACAGCCCCTCAGCAGCGCCCGTAGCCCGGCGTCGAGCTCGCCGTGCCGCGCGTAGCGCGTCTTGTTGCCGGGGAGATGGTCGAGACGGTCGCGCTCGATCGCGTGCACGAGCGCGCGCGGCGGACCGTCCACCGGGATCAGGTAGTACCAGCGCCGTGTCGTCAGCTTGGCCGCATCGTTTAGCCCGGTCACCCGCCGGGCAATCGGGTTGGAGCCGTGAAAGTCGTACAGCAGCCACCCGTCGAGGCCGTCATCACGCAAGGCGCGCTGGACGGCAGCGATGTCTAGCAGTCCGTGCTGAAGGTCGCCGCTGCATTCGACCGATGCTGCATCCTGCCTCACTGCGTTGTTCCTCCGTCAAACACTGCCGGTATTCTCACGGTCACGCCTTGTAACAGCCTGGCGCGGCATTGCTGACGACGGGTCTCGGTGCGACGCGGGACCTTCAGCACGGACTGCTAGGCTCATGAGGTGGAGTATAGCAGCGGCCGCGCCGTCAGCCGGTGACACTTGCGTCGTCATCTACTGGTTTGGACGCCGGACTTTATGTGAAGGTTGGGACGTGCCGTTCCGCTTTTTCGACCACACCGCCGACGTCGGTCTCGAGCTGAGCGCGCCTACCCTGCCGGCGCTCTTCGAGGAGGCGGCCCTGGCGCTGAGTGCGGTGCTCTCCCGGTCAGGGCGGGTCGAGCCGCGGCGCCACGTGTCTGTCTCGCTGACGGCGCCCTCTCTCGAGCAGCTGCTCGTCGACTGGCTCGCCGAGCTCCTCGGCCGGTTCGACGTCGAGCTGTGGGTGACCGGCGGGGTCGAGGTGACGGTTGACCGCGGTGACGGACGCTGCAGCTTGCAGGCGCTGGTCGCCGGCGAGCCGCTCGACCTCCGCCGCCACCCGGGCGCGCTACCGGTGAAGGGCATCACGTATCATCGGCTCAGCGTCCTGCAGACCGCTGACGGCTGGTGCGCCACCATCGTGCTCGATGTGTAGGAGAGAGCTCTACAGAAGTCAGGAGTCAGTCCTTCGACAACAACACCCCTGTGCTCTGCTCAGGATGAGCGGACGGAAGTCAGGAGAAGCCGGCCTGTCCGCCGTCGCCTTGGCGAAGGCGGGAGGGCTTTGCCGCGTTGCTTGAGACACTCACTGGAAAGGCCGGACCATGCCGACACGAGGCGTGCACCTAGAACAGATCGATCCGTATCGCTGGCGGGTGCCGAGACAGGGCGGGATGCTGGTGGACGGTATCGTCTACGCTGACGCCGCGGTGGCCGGTGATCTGCGTCACGACCCGAGCCTCGAACAGGTCTGCAACGTCGCGCATCTGCCTGGTATCGTCGGTGCATCGCTCGCGATGCCGGACGTGCACTGGGGCTACGGGTTTCCGATCGGCGGGGTGGCGGCCACCAGCCTCGACGGCGGGGTCATCTCGCCGGGCGGGGTCGGCTACGACATCAATTGAGGCGTCCGTCTGCTGCGCTCAGGTCTGAGCCGCACCGACGTCGCCGACCATCTACCCCGGATTGCCGATCGGATGTATCACAACGTCCCCACAGGAGTGGGGGCGCGCCGGCGGGATCTGCAGCTCTCGTCCCGCGATCTGCGGGCCGTGCTCGAGCGCGGGGCCGCGTGGGCGGTGGCGCGTGGATACGGTACCGAGGCGGATCTCGAGCGGGTGGAGGAGCGCGGCTGTCTCCCAGGTGCCGACCCCGACCTGCTGTCCGCACGGGCACTCGAGCGGGGGCGGCCGCAACTCGGGACGCTCGGGTCTGGGAACCACTTCGCCGAGCTGCAGTATGTCTCCGAAATCTACGACGCGCCGGTGGCGGCCGCGTTCGGGCTCCGATTGGATCAGGTCACAATCATGCTCCACAGCGGGTCCCGCGGGCTGGGACACCAGGTCTGCCAGGACCACCTCCGGGTCATGGTCGACGCCAGTCGCCGCTACGGAATCGCGCTACCGGACCGCCAGCTGTGCTGCGCGCCGCTCGAGTCCCCGGAGGGTCGCCGGTATCTGGCCGCGATGTCGGCTGCGGCCAACTTTGCGTTCGCCAACCGACAGGTGATGGCGCACTGGGTCCGCGAGAGCGTGGCGGAGGCGCTGGAGATCGCCCCCGAGGCCACGCAGCTGGACACCCTGTATGACGTGTGCCACAACATCGCGAAGCTGGAGACGTTCCAGATCGATGGGCGGCCTCAACGACTCTGCGTCCATCGGAAGGGAGCAACCCGGGCCTATCCGCCCGGGCACCCGGACACCCCGGCGCCCTATCGCCATGTCGGTCAGCCGGTGCTCGTGCCGGGCGACATGGGTCGGTACTCGTATGTGTTGGTCGGCACCGTCCAGGCGATGCGAGAGACGTTCGGTTCCACCTGCCACGGGGCGGGACGGCGGATGAGCCGGAGACAGGCCACGCGCGTCGGCGACGCACGTGGCCTGCTCGACGAGCTCCGCGCTCGCGGTATCCATGTGCGGGCCGCTGGTCTGGCCACGGTGGCCGAAGAGCGACCGGAGGCCTACAAGGATGTCGCCGACATCGTGCGGATCGTCCACGCGGCGGGTGTGAGCACGCGGGTTGCACAACTGCGCCCGCTGGCGGTCATCAAAGGATGAGGCGCGCGGCGCGAGAAAAGCAAGGCGCCACGCGAACACCAGGGTCCGCGGGCACCCGTCGGGAGGTTTTCTGCTAGCGGGCTGCTAGCGGGCCGGGGTCTCTGCTTCGTCAGACTCGTCGGTCTCCTCGGTGTCCTCCTCCACCGGCGTCGGCTCCTCCATCTCTTCGAACACGTTGGCCTCGACCACGCCGTTCTGGTGGGTGAACTCGTAGTTGCTACGATCCATCCGCGAGTCGCGCGGCACCCGCAGCGTTATCTCGACGACCTCGTCAACCAGGAACGGACGCCGCATCCGGTGGGAGTCGCCGGTCACGGTTTCGCCGTCGCTGTCATACCAGAACTCGTCCACCTTGAACCCCGCGAGCGCGCCGGTCGAGATGTTCTTGATCCGGAAAACGGTGACGATCGCGTTGCCCTCACGCCTCGTCACGGGTGGCAGGTAGCCGATTTGCCCGGGCCCCCGCATCGTGGCGACCAGCCGCGAGTCGCCCTCGCTCTCGAGCAACTCGCGCATCGTCGGCCCTTGGACCGCCGTTGCCGCAACGCTCCCCGCATCGCTCCCCACGTCGCCGGCGTCTGGGCTCCCACAGCCGACCGCGACGAGACCGACCACCACCGCACCGAGTAGCGCCACTAGATTCAGGCGTCTCATTGACTGACCTCCGGATTGCGTACAGTGAACATTGGGCGGATTATATGGTGCGTCGCCCAAAAACTTCAACAGCCGCCGCGTCACATTTCTCCGTTCCAGTCCTCAGGCTCAGCGTCTCTGGAGTGGATCACCTCCAGGTGCCACTTGCCGCCACCCCACGGCTCGATGACCTCGGCCGCGACCACGTCTACAAGCAGCTCCGCGAACGACCGGCCATCAGGGTCGCCCTCCAGATGATACGCTTCCCCGTCCCAGGCGAAGCTGGGATAGAGCACCAGCGTCAGGAACAGGTCATACCCGTCGTCGACAACGACGAGCTGGCCACATGGCCGCTTCAGCGTCGAGTGATACACGAGGTATTTCTCGGCGCTGTGGGCGCGGATATACCGCTTGAGGGCGAACTCCCTCGCGACAATGTCCTCGACCGCGATTTTCTTGTCCCAACAGTCGCGACAATACTTCGCCTCGTCGCGAGGCTCGGACACATCCTTTGTTCCGCACAACGCACATCGTGACTGGGCCGCCGACCGGGGAGCCATCATGAAATTCTAGTTCAGAGACCCGCCTGGGTGCGAGCCAAGAGCCCCATCCATCGGCCCGCCCGAGAATGACTTAACGAACCAGCCAGGCGGGATGCAGCGCCGGTCGAATGCAGCGGGACGTTCACCACGGGCTGCTAGACTGACGGGATGAGGGAACGACCGGCTCATCTGGGGTTGCGGCACCTGGCGCTCGTCGCGCAGGCGTTCGACGAGATGAAACGCTTCTACATCGACCGGCTGGGCTTTGCGGTCGAGTGGGAACCGGACTCGGACAACGTGTACCTCACCTCGGGCGCCGACAACCTGGCGCTGCACCGGTCCGGTCCCGATCGTGCGATCGCGGAGGGTCGGCTCGACCACCTCGGCCTGCTCGTCCGGCAGGCGGACGACGTCGATCGGTGGGCCGCCTATCTCGACGCGCACGGCGTTTCCCTCAAGGCGCGACCACGCACCCATCGGGACGGGGCCCGGTCCCTCTACCTACTCGATCCGGACGGCAACACCATCCAGATCATCTATCACCCGCCGATCAGCGGGCGATGAGACGCAGCCGGCGAAGCCCTCAGGTGTTTTCTGCCTTCCGCCGTCGCCAAGGCTACGGCGAGACAGGCCTGTCTCCTGTCTCCTCCGTGTACTTGTACCCGCTCGCCCGGATGGCCGGCGCGTACATCTGCTCGACGTATTCCTTCACCATCCGTCGGGTCGTAAAACGCGGCGCCACCGTGCGGATCGCCTGCCGCACAATCGGGAGCCACCGCCGGGGCAGATCGTCGCGGTCGCGGTCGTAAAAGGCCGGGACCACGTCCCGCTCGAGAAGCGTGTAGAGCGCGTCGGCGTCGGCGGCGTCCGTGGCGGCGCGGTCCGGGTGCTCGCCGCCGTCGATCAGCCACCCGTTATCGCCCGAGTACCCTTCCGCCCACCAGCCGTCGCCGATGCTCAGATGCGGCACCCCGTTGAGGGCCGCCTTCATGCCGCTCGTCCCGCTGGCCTCGAGCGGCTTCCGCGGATTGTTGAGCCAGACGTCGCAGCCCTGGACCAGGAAGTGCGCGACGTGCAGGTCGTAGTCGTCGACGAAGGCCACCCGTCCGGCGAAGGCGGCGTCGAGTGCTCGCTGGTAGACATGCTGGAGATGATGCTTGCCCCCGTCGTCGGCCGGGTGCGCCTTGCCGGCGAAGACCAGCTGGACCGGTCGCTTGGGTGCGTTCAGAATGCGTCCCAGCCGCGCAGGGTCGGTGAAGATGAGTTCGGGGCGCTTGTACTCGGTGAACCGCCGCGCGAACCCGATGGTCAACGCGTTGGGGTCGAGCAGGGTCCCGGCGGCCAGGACCCGGCCGGCGCCGACTCGCTCGTCCGCCCACCGCTGACGTGCGCGTTCGCGAATGAAGTCGAGCAGATAGCGCCGGAGCTCTTGTCGAACCCCCCAGAGCTCCGCGTCCGGTATGTCGAGCACGCGGTCCCAGAGGGCGTCGTCCCGTTGGTCTCGCCAGTCCCCGCCCAGATACCGGTCGAATACCAGCCCCAGCCGGTGCGCCACCCATGTTCCGACGTGGATGCCGTTGGTCACGGCGTGCACCGGGCGCTGGTCAGGTGCCGCCTCCGGCCAGATCGGGGCCCACATGTCACGCGTCACGCCGGCGTGGAGCCGGCTGACGGCGTTGACCCGTCCGGCCGTACGCAACGCCAGCGCGGTCATATTGAAGCGTGGGCCGCTGCCGTTGTCGTAATGCCCCAGTGACAGGAACGCCTCCCGATGGCTCCCGAGCGTGCCCCAGCACCCGGCCAGGTGGCTGTCTACGAGCTGAAACGGGAAAGTGTCGTGCCCGGCCGGAACCGGCGTGTGGGTGGTGAATACCGTCGTCCGCCGCACCTCGGCCAGCGCCGCCTCGAAGCTCCGTCCCTGCTCGATCATCTCACGCATCCGCTGGAGCACCACGAACGCGGCGTGGCCCTCGTTGAGATGCCAAACGACCGGGTTGGCGCCCATGGCTCGGAGTGCCCGTACGCCGCCGATGCCGAGGATGATCTCCTGCTGGACGCGGGTCTCGGTGTCGCCGCCGTACAGTCGGGCGGTCAGCTCGCGGTCCCAGGGCGCGTTCTCCTCGAGACCAGTGTCGAGCAGATACAGTTTGGTGCGCCCGAGACGCACACGCCAGACCGCAACCTTCACTGTGCGGCTGCCCAGTGGCACCGTGACGACACACGGCCGCCCACCCGGCGTCACCGCAGGGGTGACCGGTGCGTCGGCCCAGTTCAGCCGCTCGTAGCTTTCCTGCTGCCAGCCGTCCGCCGACACCTGCTGGTGGAAGTAGCCCTGCGGATACATGAACCCGACACCGAGGAGCGGGAGCCCGAGGTCGCTGGCCTCTTTGCAGATGTCGCCCGCCAGGACACCCAGCCCACCGGCGTAGATCGGTAGAGACTGATGGATCGCGAACTCGGCCGAGAAGTAGGCGATTGACCGCCCGGGCATCGCGGGCACCCGCTCGCTCCACCAGCTCTTGGTCGAGGTGCGTGTCGGGTCCAGGTCCCTCAGTGCCCGATCGTAGAGGTCCAGGAAGGCCGGATCGCGCGCGACCGCCTCGAGTTCCGCCGGCGGTAGCAGACGAAGCATCCGCACCGGGTTGTGGGCCGTGGCACGCCAGAGGGTGTAGTCGAGCCGTCGGAAGACGTTCCGGGCGTGCGGATTCCAACTCCACCACAGATCGAGGGCGAGCTCGTCGAGTCGATCGATACGCCGGGGGAGCGCGTCGAGCCCGGAGAGGCCGATGGTCGTCATGGGTAAGAAAAGCTCCTCCTCGTGCAGTGTCCGGGTCAGTCGTCGATGTGAGGTGCGGTCTCGGTGATGATGCGGGCGAAGGTGGCCCGGTCGATGTTGCCGCCGGAGACGACCGCGACGATTGTGCCGGACCCGGCTCGTCCGCTCAGGGCGGCCGCGACGGCGCAGGCGCCCGCCCCTTCCGCTATGACCCGCGCCCCCGTGGCGACCCTCCGCATTGCCTGCTTGATCTCGTCGAGCGACACGACGATCGAGGCGTCGACCGCGTCACGCAGCAGTGGCCACATCGTCTGGATGACCGACTTGCCGCCGCACCCGTCCACGAAGGACGCCTGCCAGCCCGGAAAGCAGCTGGCCCGCCCGTTGGCGAGCGACGTGGCGAGGGGCGCCGCGGTCTCCGGTTCGGCGGCATAGATCCGGATGCCGGGTCGTAACGCCCGCGCTGCCGCGGCGATACCTGAAAGCAGGCCGCCGCCGCCAACCGACGCGACGATCGCGTCTACATCCGGGAGCTGCTCGATTATTTCGAGACCGATGGTCCCGTTGCCGCTGATGAAGAGATCGTCATCGAACGGATGGACGAAGTGGCCGGGGAGCCGGTCGCACTGGTGTTGCTCCACCGTCCTCCAGCACTCGTCGTAGCTCGCCGTGACGATCCGCGCGCCCAGCCGCTCGATCGCGCTGAGCTTCGTATCCGGTGCCGTGTCGATCACCATGACGGTGCAGGGCGCGCTTGCGTCGCGTGCCGCCAGCGCCACGCCCTGTGCGGCGTTGCCGGCGCTGACCGTCCAGACCCCTGCGGAGAGCTGTTCCGGGCTCAGCGCACGAACGGCGTTGGCGGCGCCGCGGATCTTGAAAGAGCCGATCGTCTGAAGCGTCTCGAGTTTCAGGTGGATGCGGGTCGCCGGGTCGGCGTCGCCGCGTCCGTTCGGGGTCAGCGGGTCCAACTTCACCAGCGGTGTCCGTCTGGCCACCGTGTAGACGGCCGCTCCGGCGTTCCGGATCGTCTCGAGCGTGATCGCGCGCGTCATCTAGCGTTCTGTCCACCGGAGCTTTTCCCGCAGCACCGCGAAGTAGGGGCGCGACGCGGCGCGAATCATGCGCAGCGGTCGACTGGCGCTGTCCACGATCACGGCGTCGCCGCGCTCGAGTTTGATCCCGCTCTGGCCGTCGAAGCTGGCGAACGCTTCGGCGTGGCGGTCGCCGAGCTCCGGTTGTATGCGGATTGCCGACGTCTCGGGCAGGACGACCGGACGGTTCGTCAGCGTGTGCGGCGCGATCGGCGTCAGGACGATCGCGTTAACCTGCGGGTGGACGATCGGGCCACCGGCGGACAGATTGTAGGCGGTCGATCCGGTTGGTGTCGCGATGATCAGCCCGTCGGCCCGGAATCGGGCGACGAACTGGTCCCCGACCGACACCGACAAATCGAGGATGCCGGACAACGCGCTCTTCGTGATGACCACGTCGTTCAGCGCGATCCGTTCCGCCAGCAGGGTGTCACCCCGGGTGGTCCGCGAGCGCAGCATTCTCCGCTCGTCGATGCGCGCGCTGCCGTCCACGACCGACGCGAGCGCCTCGAACAGCTCCGGGAGGGTGATCTCGGTGAGGAATCCGAGGCTCCCGAAGTTGACGGCGAGAATCGGCGGGTCTGTCCTGGCGACCGCAATCTGCCGGGCCATCCCCAGCAGGGTCCCGTCGCCGCCGAGGACCAGGATCAGGTCGGCCGCGTCCGGGAGCGCGGCGGGGGCGGTGGTCTGGACCGACGTCAGCCCGGCCAGCTCCGCCGTGTCCTCGGCGACCACCGGGCGGAGGTTCCGCTCATCCAGCCAGGCCACCACGTCGCGCACGACCGGCGCTGCTTCCCGCAGGTGCGTCTTCGCGACGATACCGACCGTAGCGATCGGGCCGAGCGTGGATCTGGGCATGGGCGCGTCGGCACACATCACGTGCTGGCAGCCCGTGGTGAGAGTCGCTGCTGCATTCGAGCGGCGCTGCATCCCGGGAAGGCCAGCGCTGGGTTTCTGACCCAGCGGGGTCACAGACTGCCGGTATTCTCCCTCGTCACGCCTTGTACCGACCGAGCGCGGCATCGATCATGACAGCTCTCGATGCGACGCACGACTTTCGCCACGGGCTGCAGCGGCGTGTCGCAGGTGGAGAAAGAATTCCCGGTTCCCTTCGACGCCGGTGATCGGCGAGGGCGTCATCGCGACGCGTGCCAATCCTACCTCAGCGGCCGCCGCCGCCACATCTGCGACGACGCGGGTGTGGACCGCCGGGTCCTTCACCAGTCCACCGCGTCCGACCTCGGCGCGTCCGGCCTCGAATTGCGGCTTCACGAGAGCGATGAGGTCCCCGTCGGGGTGGAGCAGCGTCGGGAGCCGCGCGATGAAATACCGGATCGAGATGAACGACACATCCACCGTGATGATGTCGAACAGACGTAGACCCGGTGGCAACGTGTCGGGGGTCACGGTGGCGATGTGCACGCGTTCGCGCACTACCACCCGTGGGTTGCGGCGTAGGCTCCAGTCGAGCTGGCCGTGTCCGACATCGAGCGCCACGACCATCCGCGCGCCGTGTCGCAGCAGGACATCGGTGAACCCGCCGGTTGACGCGCCGATGTCGAGCGCGATCGCGCCGGTCGGGTCGATGCCGAGCTCGTCGAGCGCGTAGGCCAACTTGACGCCGCCGCGGCCCACATACGGGTGGTCCGGGCGGTCCAGAGTGACGTTGGCGTCGGTGGGAACACGCGTTCCGGCCTTCGTCGCGGTCTGGCCATCTACACGCACCAGCCCGGCCAGGATCAACGCCTGTCCGCGTGAGCGCGAGTCAACGAGACCACGATCGTGGAGCAGCGTGTCGAGTCGGACCCGGGACATGGGAGTGTCCTTACGGAATCAGCAATCAGTCCTTCGACAACAACACCCCTGTGCTCTGCTCAGGATGAGCGGACAGGAGATAACCGGCCTGTCCGCCGAAGCCTGGGCGAAAGCGGAAGGGCTTCGCCGGTTGCCGCTTGATCCTGGAGACCGGGGACGGTTGGGGTTGTAAACTCGGCGCTGTCATTGTGTCAGCGACTACGCGACACGACCCAGTCGGCGATCTCGGCCAGTCGACCGGCGAGACCCGCGGTCGCCAGCGCCTCCCGCGCCGCGGCGGCCGCTTCGGCCGCCAGTACCCGCGACCGGTCGAGGCCGTGGACGGAAGGATAGGTCCGCTTGCGGGCGTCGGCGTCCTTGCCTGCACTCTTGCCCAAGTCCGCGGCGTCTCCCTCGACGTCGAGGATGTCGTCGACGATCTGGAACGCGAGACCGAGGTGCGTCGCATACCGGTCAACGGCCGCGACGGCGGTCTCGTCGCCGCCGGCCAGGATCGTCCCGGTGACCGCCGCCGCGGCGATCAGCGCGCCGGTCTTGCGCTCGTGCATCTCACGAAGCGCGGCCTCATCAGACCCGTCACGTCGGTCCGGGTCCTCGCCCCTAGGTAGGGTGCCGGTCGCTGCCAGGTCGAGCACCTGTCCTCCGACCATGCCGGCGGCGCCGGCCGCTTCTGCGACACGAGCGATCGCGCGAAGACGGCGCTGGTCGAATCCGGGCGGTGTGTCCGATCGACGCCGGGCCAGGACGACGAACGCGTGGGTCAGCAACGCGTCCCCGGCCAGGATCGCCACGCCCTCGCCATAGACGACGTGCGCGGTCGCCCGCCCTCGTCGCACGCCGTCATCATCCATGGCCGGCAGGTCGTCGTGCACGAGGGAGTAGGTGTGGATTAGCTCCACCGCACAAGCGGCCGGTAGCGCAAGCGCCATGCCGGCGTCGCGGGAACGCCCGTCGGTGTGTCTGCTATCCACCACCGCCTCGGCCGCGGCCAGGGTCAGGATCGGGCGCAGACGCTTCCCACCTGCGAACAGGCTGTATCGCATCGCCTCGGCGATGAGTGGGGGGCAGTCAGGTGGAATAGGGAGCGCCGCCTCGAGCGCAGCGTCGATCTCGGCGCGCCGGGTCTGGAGATAGCGATCGAAACCGAGGGAACTGGTCACGCCTCGCTGCCGTCCTCCAGCGAGGGGGTCAGCGTGTCGGGCGCTGCTTCCCGTTCATCGTTCTGGCTGAGGATCTCGATCCGTCGCTCCGCGTCCTCGAGCCGGGTGTGGCAGAACCGCGAGAGCTGGACACCGCGCTCGAACAGCTGGAGCGACTGCTCGAGCGCAAGGTCGCCCGCCTCGAGGGTCTTCACGATGGTCTCCAGCTCACCGATGGCCGACTCGAAATCCTTGATGTGGTTCTCCATGGTCTAGTGTCCTGCATAAGGTGAATCTGTACCGCTCGCCGGGCGGGGCATCCCGCCGGCTTTCGTTCGCCTCGGTCACATACTGCCGGTATTCTCCCTCGTCGCGCCTTGTCATGGCCGAGCGCCGCATCGATCACGACGGGTCTCGGTGCGATGCGGGACGCTGCGCTAGTCCTTGCCGGTCACCGTGCACGTGAGCTGCCCCTGACGGAGGGTGATCGCGACATCGTCTCCCACCGATACCGCGGACGCGTCCCGAACGATCGCGGTGCGGTTCGCGTTCCAGCAGACGGCGTAGCCGCGCGCGAGGACCCCCAGCGGGCTCAGCGCCTCGAGACGGCCGGTCAGGTCACCCAGACGGCCTTCCAGCCGTTGGCGCCGATGGACGATCGCGGCGCCCAGTCGTTCGCCGGCGACCACCAGACGGGTCCGGCTGGCCTCGAGTCTGCGCCCCGGCTCGTGGGCTTCCAGCTTGAGCTGCGCGCTGCGCAGGCGGCGCTCTCGCGTGACAAGCGTCGACCTGGTGGCCTGGGTCAAGGTGTGTGTCAACTCGGCGGCGTGCCGGCCGCGTATCGCGAGCCGGGCCGGCCAGCCGGCCACACCCGGGCGGCGATCGAGCTCGAGGACGCTGGTGAGGAGACGCCGGACCGTGTCCCGCAGGGTTGCGCGCAGCCGGTCACTGAGCTGGTCTACCCGGCCGAGAAGCTCGTCCCGGCCCGCGACCACGATCTCGGCCGCGGCCGAGGGGGTCGCGGCGCGGATGTCGGCCACCAGGTCGCTGATCGTCACGTCGATCTCGTGACCAACCGCGGAGATCACCGGGACCGTGGCCGTCGCGATCGCCCGGGCGACCGGTTCCTCGTTGAAGGCCCACAGGTCCTCGAGTGACCCGCCGCCCCGCCCGACGATGATGACATCGACCCCTTCTTGTCGCGAGAGCTGGTCGATGCCGCGCGCGATCTGTCCGGCAGCGCCCTCTCCCTGCACGCGCACTGGACGGATGACGACGTGGGCTGTGGGATGCCGCCGGGCCAGCACCTTGAGAATGTCCTGTAGCGCTGCGCCGTGCAGCGAGGTGACAACCCCGATCTGGCGGGGGAGCAGCGGCAGTGGGCGTTTCCGGGTCGCTTCGAACAGGCCGTCGGCTTCGAGTGTGCGTTTCAGCTGGTCGAACGCTACCTGCAGCGCGCCCACCCCTTGTGGCTGCAGCTGCTCGCACACGATCTGATACTCGCCCTTCGGCTCGTAGACGGTCACACGGCCCCGGGCGATGACCCGTAGTCCGTCTTCCGGGGTGAACCGTAGATACCGGACCGCCGAGCGGAACATCACTGCCTTGAGCTGGGCGTGCTCGTCCCGCAGCGTGAAGTAGAGGTGCCCGGTCTTCCAGAGCCGGCTGTTCGCGATCTCGCCTTCGACCAAGACTTCCCCCTGGGTCGATTCCAGCACCCCGCGAATGCGGGTGGTTAGCTCGCTGACGGTCACGACCTCGCGGGTGGGTGCGTGGCCTGCGGGGGTGCCGAACGGCAAGGACGGAGGGCCGCTCACGGGGTGGTCACCGTCGGGGGTGCGGATGCCTCGATGTCGGCCGCGGTCAGGCTCAGACGCTCGATCGCTGTTGCCCGACCGGTGGCGGTGTCGGCCGTCACAATGACAGCGTGCAGGCGCGGGTCGCCGCGGGCGGTGTCGAACCTGCCGGGCATCCCGGTGAGGAACCGGTTCAGGACCACGCGTTTATCGACGCCGATGACCGAATCGTGCGGCCCGGTCATGCCCACATCAGTCATGTATGCGGTGCCACCCGGCAGGATTCGCGCGTCGGCTGACTGCACGTGCGTATGGGTACCGACGACCGCGGTGACCTGGCCGTCGAGGTGCCAGCCCATCGCGATCTTCTCCGAGGTCGCCTCCGCATGGAAGTCGACGAGGATGATGCGTGCTTCGTCCCGCACCGCAGCGATCTCCTCCTGGACCACCCTGAACGGGTTGTCGAGCGGTGCCATGAAGACCCGGCCCATCACGTTGATGACCGCGACCGGGTCGCCCGACCGGGTGTTGACAACGACATGGCCCGAACCGGGCACGCCGGCGGGGAAGTTCGCCGGTCTGATCAGACGCGGCTCGAGCTGGATGTAATCGAGCGCTTCCCGCTTGTCCCAGATGTGGTTGCCGGAGGTCATCACGTCGACACCGTGGTCGCGAATGGTGTCACCGATCTCGCGGGTGATGCCGTTGCCACCGGCAGCGTTCTCTACGTTGGCCACCACCAGGTCGAGCCCGTGTCGGTCGACCAGAGACGCGACCCCCATGCGCGTCAGACCGCGCCCCGGTTTGCCGACGATGTCACCGATGAACAGAATCTTCACGTGGGTTCCTCAGGGCCGCGGGTGATGGGACCCGTGTCCCGGACCCTCTCATAATCGCACAAGGGGAAGCCATGGACACAGGTTGTCGTCTGACGTGGAGGTCGCTGCGCTGCAACCGTTGTGGCACGGCCCTACCGGCCAGGTCCGGGATCAGCTCCGCCGCGGCGTGACCGTCCGAGTCACTCCTTCGAAGGGGTGTCATCGAGCCTGATGCGAAAGCGCCGTTTCGAGTCCGAGAGCCGACGATCGCGCGCCCAAAAACAGCTTGATTGCCTAAGTACCCACTATCAGGTAATCGGATATGATATGAGTGTATAATACTAAGATTTACTTATTGACAAGCACTCATTTATTGCGTATGATGGTGCAGTGTTGGAAACTGGAGGTTGGCTGCATGGTCCGGGTGGGTCCAACCGGGGCATGGCGACACCGGCCAGGCCAGAGTCGGCGTCATACGGATGCCGTCATGAACTGAACCAGGCTGTTTCATACTCAGGAGGTCACCACATGGCGCTTGTGCACTGGAATTCGTTTCGTGAGCTCTCCGCCTTCGACACCCCGCTCACCCGGGTGTTCCGTCACGTCATCCCCGGGACCGACGAGGTCCCACGCGAGTGGAGTTGGGTACCGGCGGTCGATGTCTACGAGACCGACGACCACGCGTTGGTGGTCAGCGCCGAGCTACCCGGCATCGACAGCAAGGACGTGAGCGTCGCACTCGACAACGGCGTACTCACCATCGCGGGCGAGCGCAAGGTTGACACCGAGGTCGACCGGGAGCGGTGGTACCGATCCGAGCGCGCCTACGGGACGTTCCGCCGGTCGTTCACGCTGCCGCGCGCTGTCGATGCCGGAGCGGTCACCGCGGAACACAAGGATGGTACGTTGCGGGTGCGGCTGCCGTTGAAGGAGGAGGCCAAGCCGCACCGCATCACCGTCAACGCGGCCTAGTCCCTGCGTAGCGGGACCTTCACGCGGACTGCAGGTGGTCGCCGGGGAGCGCGAGATGGCGTGGAGTCGTTCTCGCGCTCCCGGCATCGGCGGAGGACACCGAGACCGGTAGGAGAGGGGACGGATGGAGTCACCCCCAGGCATTCGTGACCTGAAGCTGATGGGCGCCGTCGACGCCCGGGCCATCGTGCCGGTGCAGGACGCACACGGCGGCGTGACGATCTACTACCAGGGGCGTCCCACCCACTATCTGCTGGCCGGTGAGTGGTATGAGGCCCTCCCGGAGCTGACCGGTCCTGGCGGCGCCGCGCTGTTCGATGCACGACCCACCGACCGATCGCCCGCACCTTAGGGTCCGCGCGAGAATAAGTTCGTATTTTGGGGCGTCGTACTCATGCTGCGCTCGGCCATTGCAAGGCGCGACGAAGGAGCATACGGGCAGTCACCAACGGGCAACACGGCCAGGCGGGATGGATCGGCGGCCCAAAGGGGAAGTTGTTCTTGCGCGGCCCTTAGCGCCAGCTCAAGAGCGCCGGTCGACTGCGCACCGGTTTTTGGCTACAATCAGATGTTATGAACGACAACCACGATGCTGTCCTGGACGGCGACACCGAGCCGATAGCTCCCACGCCCGCGGTCGCGATGCCGCGGATTCCCGAACAACGGGTGCCGCCCATCACCAGCCGCTTTCTCTTCGTCGACGTGGCGTCCCGGAGGGCTAAGCAGCTCCGCCGGGGCGCCCTGCCGCGGCTCGAGGCGCTCCGACCGGACCCGGAGACCGGCCAGCGACCCGAGGTCACGTCCCGGCTGGAGCGTGTCGCGATGGAAGAGGTCGAACAGGGGTTGGTCGTCTACGAGCTGCTCGAGGACAAGAGCTCGGAGAAGACCACGTAGTGACGCTGTCGGAGATCTGGTCGCTGGTTAAAGCCGTGCTCACGGGTCTCGGGGCGTCCACCGTGTTCGTGATCGTCGTCTTCGCCGCGTTCTGCGTGCTCGTGGGCCTCACCAAGCACCGCAAGATCGGCAAGGCCAGCCTCGTGGT
This sequence comes from Acidobacteriota bacterium, assembly GCA_015659035.1. Taxonomy (GTDB): domain Bacteria; phylum Acidobacteriota; class Vicinamibacteria; order Vicinamibacterales; family UBA8438; genus NP936. Next base: position 47,598 of record DQNS01000034.1, read on the forward strand.
GCGCAGCCTCGACGATCGTCTCGGGTCCAGCGCGCGCTACCTGTCGCCGGATGTGCCCCGCGGTCCAGCGAACCAGCTCAAGACCCCGGAACTGCTGGAACAGTCCGGTCGTCACGGCTCTTAGGGTTCGTGGAAGAATACGTTCTCATTTTGGGCCGTTGACGCGCCCGGTTGGCAAGGCGCGACCGCTATCCCGTGCTGGCCGCCGCCGGTGGCGTGTCCCGCCACCATGGAGCGTCCCGCTCGTAGCCCGCACCGAGTCGCAACAGTGTTTCTTCGTCGAACGCCCGTCCTGTCAGCTGGAGTCCCACCGGCAACCCAGACGCCACGTATCCGCAGGGCAGACTGATCGCGGGCAGCCCGGTCAGATTGGCGCTCACCGTGAAGACGTCCCCCAGGTACAGCTGTAGCGGGTCGTCGGACCGTTCGCCGAGTCCGAACGCCGGTGTGGGCGTGGTCGGCATCGCAACCGCGTCGACCCGCTCGAACGCGGTGTTGTAGTCGCGTCGGATCAGGGTTCGGATCTGCTGGGCCTTGAGATAGTAGGCGTCGTAGTAGCCGGCGCTGAGGGCGTAGGTGCCGAGCATGATGCGTCGCTTGACCTCGGCTCCGAACCCGCTCTCACGCGTGCGGTTATACATCGAGGTCAGATCGGCATCGGCGGCGTCGAGCGGCGCCCGATACGCGAAGCGCACCCCGTCGTAGCGCGCGAGGTTGGAGCTGGCCTCGGCCGGCGCTACCACGTAGTAGGTTGGGACCGCGTAGGTGGCGTGCGGGAGCGGCACGTCGACGATCTGTGCACCCTGCTCGCGGAACACGTTGATCGCCGCCGAGAATGCGGTGCGGACGTTCGGGTCGACACCGTCTTCGAGGATTTTCCACGGGACCCCGATGGTCGGGTGCGGCACCGGTTCCCTCAGCGCCGCGTCGAACGCGGGTACTGCCTCAGCGGCCGAGGTGGCGTCGCAGGGGTCCTGACCGGCGATCGCCTGGAGGAGCGTGGCCGCGTCGGACACCGTCAGCGCGAGCGGGCTGATCTGGTCGAGCGAAGACGCGAACGCGAGCAGCCCGTAGCGCGAGACCCGTCCATAGGTCGGTTTCAGACCGACGATTCCGCAGAAGGCCGCCGGCTGCCGGACCGAACCGCCGGTGTCCGACCCCACCGCGATCGGCGAGAGTCGCGCGGCCACCGCGGCGGCCGACCCGCCGCTCGAGCCACCAGGCACGCGTTCGAGATCCCAGGGGTTTCGTGTCGGCCCCGAGACCGAGTGCTCGGTGGTCGAGCCCATCGCGAACTCATCACAGTTGGTCTTGCCGATGACGACCGCCCCAGCCCTGGTCAGCCGGTCGATCACCGTGGCGTTGTACGGCGCCACGAACCCCTCGAGGATGCGCGACGATGCGGTGGTCGGCAGGCCCCGCGTACAGATGTTGTCCTTGACCGCCACCGGCACACCGGCGAGCGGCAGGTCAGGGTCCTGCGAGCCTCGTCGGTCGATCGACGCGGCGCGTTCGAGCGCGTGTTCCTTGGCGACGTGAGTGAACGCGTGGAGAGGACCGTCGTGCGCGGCGATTCGCTCCAGATACTGTGCGCAGATCTCGACCGCCGTGAGGCCCTCCGTCATTGCGGCGCGGATGTCGGCAATGGTCTGGATGGAGGAGGCCGTCATCACCCGATGACCTTCGGGACCCTGAACAACCCGTCACCGCCTGGGTCCGGTGCGTTGGCCAGCGCCTCGTCACGCGGCATCGAGGGACGCGGCTCGTCGGCCCGCATGACCGGGGCTGAGGCGACGGGGTGCGTTGTGGCTGGCACACCGGTTGTATCGATCTGCTGGAGCCGGTCGAAATAGGAGAGGATGTCGCCGAGCTGCCGAGTGAACAGCTCCGTCTCGGATTCGGTCAGATCGAGGTGCGCCAGCGCCGCTATCCGCTCGACGTCTGTTCGTTTCAGGGTTGTCACGCTTGATGGTAGTGTTCCGTCCCAGAGGTTCGCAACATGATTCCCGGACGAGGCATCCCGTCTGGACCCGGTCCGCCACCCTGACACGTGTCTATCGCGCCCTCCTCGAGACCTGCCGCGCCGGCAGCCTGTTGGACCTCTACGCTCGCGCTCGGTGACAGTGGATCGTCTGTGGGGCTTCGAGCCGAGCCAGGTGGCCGAGGCGGAGTACACCCTGGAGTATGCGGCACTGTGTCCGCATTGCCGGGAGGAGATCGAGGTCGTGAACGTGGCGCGGCTGCCCCGCACCCGGGTCAACTTCACGTCGACCCTGCCGCGTCGAGGTCACGTGGTCGCGTGCCCGAAGTGCAACACAATCATTTCAGCCGACCTCGGGTGGGCCGCACCCTCGCTAGCAGAAGCTTTTCTTACAGCCCCGCTAGGCGGGGGCCAGACATCTCCGGTGAGCGACGAAAAACGTGCTTCAAACGTGACGATCTCGCCAAGAGGAGAGATGTCTAGTGCGCGCCGGGACCCTTGTAGTTCTTCTCGCCCGCCTCGATGCGCACATCCAGGCGGTTGTCGGGCGGTGGCAGGGGACAGGTCGTGTGCGGGTTGAACGCGCAGGGCGGGTTGTACGCCATGTTGAAGTCCACGGTCGTCCACCCATCGGCATCCGGCGCGTCGGCATATAGGAACCGCGCCGCCGAGTAGGTTTCGTCGCTGCTGGTCAGATCCCGCATGATGAACCACAGGCGCCGGCCGGAGTTGACCGGCAGCATCCGCACCTCCGTGCCAGCCACCGTCAACGTCACGTATCCGGTGCTCGTGTAGGTCTCGATGTCGCCCAGGATGTTCATCGTCTTGACGGTGATCGGCTCCGCGTGCGGCGTGAACTTGCCACGGACGCGATAGCGCTCGTCGACCGGGTACCACTCGAGACCGGTGAAGTTCTTGCGGATGTCGGACTCGGTATCACGGACGCGGATCGCCAGCCGCTCGCCGCTGTGGTGCACCCAGAGCGACACAGAACCTATGGTCAGCGTCGCGCGGCGCTCTGCTGGGTAGAGCTGTGCGCTGGTGACCGCCTCGCCGTTGACGGTGAGGGCGCCGCCAGCCGGCGCGCGGGCCGTCACGGTGCCGTTGCGCAACTCGAACACGCCCGCCGCGGCCGGGACGCGGGCCGGCAGCGTGAGATCGTTGCGCGGGCTCGACCCGAAGCTGGTCTCGCCCTCGCGCAGAAAGAACAGCGCCGAGACAGTCAGCCAGCTGTCGTCGGCCTTGAGGCTCGCCTCGCGTTCGACCCGCCAGGCCTCGATTTCTTCCTCGTAGTCGTCGGCGCCGGTGCCGACGGCCGTCATCCCGAGCCCGCATAGGAGCGCGACCGACAGGAGCAGTCTCATGTGCGTGGGAATCCTCATCGGGCGATCCAACCACAGTCGGTCTTCCGGGTCAACGGAAGGCCGGCTGGCCGACCCGCCGAGCCAGGCGGTGTGCAACAATTCTCGTCGCAGGTATGTCCGACGAGCGCCCGCTGTTCCAGCATCCGCCGTGGATGGTCGGCATCATGCTGATCCTCGGCGTGCTGTCGCTCGTCATCGGGCTGACGGTCGATCCGTTCTGGCTCGTAATGGGGAGTCCGGCCATCCTGACGCTCGTTGTCTATATAGGGGTCCGCATCGCGATCCGGCGGCGCACTGGCGAGTGACAGACCGGGGACAGGGAGGTGGGGAGCGACGCTCATGATGAAGCGGGTTCGAGATGGGAAGCGCTGAGCGTGGCGAACCGGTGAGGCCGCCGGCGGTGGCCGGCAGCTGGTATCCGGACGCCGAGGCGCCATTACGCGCGGCGGTCACCTCTCACCTCGCGGCCGTTAGCGACACTGACACCGACACCCCGTTCCGCGACATCGTGGCGATCATCGCGCCGCACGCCGGGCTCGTCTACTCGGGTCCGGTCGCCGCCCACGCTTATCAGGCCGTGGCGGGCCGCGCCTATGACGTCGCGGTGCTGGTCGGGCCGTCGCACCACGTGGGGTTTGACGGGGTGGCGATCTACCCGCGTGGCGCATTCGACACCCCCCTCGGCCCGGTGCCTGTGGCCGCCGGGGTTGCTGACCAGTTGATGCGCGCACCCTGCATCAGAATCCATCCCACCGCGCACGTGCGCGAGCACTCGCTTGAGATGCAGTTGCCGTTTCTGCGTCATGTCCTCCCGGACACGCCGATCGTGCCCCTGGTCATCGGCTCTCAGGAGCGCGAGACGATTCTGGCTTTGGCCGAGGCGCTGGCCGGGACGCTCGCCGGGTTGACACCGCTCATCGTGGCCAGCACCGATCTCTCGCACTACTTCGACGCCGACCGTGCCGCCTCGTTCGACGGGGTGGTCATCGACTATGTCGCCCGTTTCGACCCGGATGGGTTGCTGGCGGAGTACGAGCGCTATCCGGCGCACGAGCGAGGCCGGTGCGTCGCCTGTGGCGGCGGCGCCGCCGTCGCGGTCATGAAGGCGGCCGCCACCCTCGGGGCGCGCGAGGCCCGCGCGCTGTGCTACGCCGACTCGGGAGATGTCTCGGGCGACAAGACCGCCGTCGTCGGCTATCTCGCCGCCGCCCTGGGTCGCTTTGAGCCGCAAGCTCGAAGAAGTCAGGAGTCAGAAGGCAGAAGTCAGAAGCCATGCTGAACCTGCACGAACGACAGGCGTTGCTGCACCTCGCGCGTCAGGCGATTGCCGCCAGACTCGAGGGGCATCCGGTTGCGCCGCCTGCGGCGGTTGGCGGGCTGGCCCGACGGACCGGCGCTTTCGTCACCATCCGACACAACAACCGGCTCCGCGGCTGTCTCGGGTCGGTCGACGATGACGCTCCCCTGGTCGAGGTGGTGGCCCGATGCGCTGGCGACGCCGCGACACGCGACCCGCGGTTCCCGCCGTTGCCGCTGGAGGACCTGGCCGAGGTCGTTCTGGAGATCTCCGTGCTCGGCCCGGCCGAGCCGCTCGCGGACCCGGCCGAGGTCGAGGTCGGGCGGCACGGGCTTATCGTCGAGCAGGGGACGCACCGCGGTTTGCTGCTCCCCCAGGTGCCGACCGAGTGGGGGTGGGACCGCGAGACCTTTGTGTCGCAGACCTGCGTGAAGGCCGGTCTCGCTCCGGACGCGTGGCGGACCGGCGCCACGTTGTTCACGTTCGAGGCAGAGGTCTTCGGCGAGTGAGTGGCGAGCCTGAAGCGCGAAGCCTGGGCGTGTGATGTAAAGCAGTCAGAAGACAGGAGGCAGGAGATCACCCGAAGGGAGCGTTTTGTCCCGGCTCGTCCTCCGAAAGAACCGCTCGATCGGCGTGTTCAGGACGAGCATTCTGCTGGCCCGAAGCCCGAGGCCGAAAGCCGGAGCTCATCCCTCCGCTTCCATGAGGTCCCTCAGCGTCCGCAGATTCTCCAGGTCCATCGGGTCGGGCTCGATCTCTGCGGTTCTGGCCGAGCGCGCCTTCGGGGTCTCGAGCACCATCGGCAGGGCTTCCAGACGCGGGTCTGTGAGCAGACGCCGGAACGCGCTGAGCCCGACGTGACCGCTGCCGATGTGGGTATGCCGGTCCACACGGCTGCCGAGCGGTGTCTTCGAATCGTTGAGGTGTAGCGCTCGCAGCCGGTCGAGCCCCACACATGCATCGAGCTGGCGCATCGTGTCGGCGTAGCCGGCGTCGGAGCCCAGGTCGTAGCCGGCGGCCAGCAGATGGCACGTGTCGAGACACACGCCGATTCTCGTCGCCGTCCCGGCCCGCTCGACCTCGGTGATGATGGTTCCGAGTTGCTCGAACGTATGGCCCAGGTTCGTGCCCTGCCCGGCGGTGTGCTCGAGCAGCAGGAGGGTCTGCTGGTCCGGGCGGGCGGCCAGCACCCCGGCGATGCCGTTGGCGATCCGGGCCAGACCCTCCTCTTCGGTGGTCGTCGTGTAGGAGCCGGGATGGAGCACGACACCGAGCAACCCGAGCGCCTCGGCACGGTCGAGCTCGTCACCAAGCGCGGCGCCGGACCGGCGGCGCAGGGTGTCGTCCGGTGCCGCCAGGTTGATCAGATAGCTGGCGTGGGCGATCACCGGGCGGACATCCAGTTCTTCGCTGAGCCGCCGGAACTCGGCGATCTCGCCGTCTGGCAGCGGTCGTGCCCGCCACTGGCCGGAAGACTTGGTGAAGACCTGCAGGGTGTCGCAGTGGGCTGCCCGTGCACGTTCCACGGCGCGCGGTAACCCGCCGGCGATCGACATATGTGCTCCGAGTCTGGGCATGGATGCGCGTATTCTCTAAGAAGTCAGAAGTCAGAAGTCAGTCCTTCGACAACAACACCCCTGTGCTCTGCTCAGGATGAGCGGACGGAAGTCAGGGGCAGCTGGCTTGCCCGGGGGAGCCTCGGCGAAGGCGGGAGGGCCTTGCCAGCTTTCCTGCACTTCTGTTTTCGAGACGATAGCCGACCCTGCGTACTGAGCACTTCGACAGCGTACACCGGTCGGCGGGCCGCTTGCGCGCGCGCGGAACGGTGAAGGACAATCAACGTCCTCGGCCCGGTTTCCGGTTGGTCATGACGCCTCGGGATTTGCAGATGCGCACCCACAACACGTTCGGGACCCGCCTCTCGTTGTCTGTCGCCGACACCGTCGTGTCCTTTCACAGTCTGCAGGCGCTCGAACGCGCCGGGTTCCCGAATGTGGCGCGGCTGCCGTACTCGTTGAAGATCCTGCTCGAAAACCTGCTGCGACGCGAGGACGGGCAGCGCGTCACGCCGGACGACATCCAGGCGCTGGCCCGTTGGGACCCGCGGGCGGGTGCGACCAAGGAGATTGCCTTCATGCCGTCGCGGGTCCTGCTGCAGGACTTCACCGGCGTTCCGGTCGTGGTCGACCTGGCGGCCATGCGCGACGGCGTCGTCCGGCTCGGGGGAGACCCGGAGCGCATCAACCCGCTGCAGCCGGCCGAGCTGGTCATCGACCACTCGGTGCAGGTGGACCACTTTCGCCCGGCGAACGCCTTCGATCTGAACGCGCGGCTCGAGTTCTCGCGTAACAAGGAGCGCTACGCGTTCCTGAAGTGGGGACAGCAGGCGTTCGGCAACTTTCGCGTCGTGCCGCCCGGCACCGGCATCGTGCACCAGGTGAACCTCGAGTATCTGGCGCGGGTCGTCTGCACCGACGGCACCAGGGACGGCGCCATGGCGTACCCGGACACGCTCGTCGGCACCGACTCGCACACGACGATGGTCAACGGCCTGGGGGTTGTGGGCTGGGGCGTTGGCGGCATCGAGGCGGAGGCGGCGATGCTCGGCCAGCCGATCTCGATGCTCATTCCCGAGGTGGTTGGGTTCAAGCTGATCGGCCGGCTCCCGGAGGGCACGACCGCGACCGACCTGGTGTTGACCATCACGGAGCGGCTTCGCGGGCACGGGGTGGTCGGGACGTTCGTGGAGTTCTTCGGCCCGGGGCTCGCGTCGCTCACGCTGGCGGACCGTGCCACGCTGGGCAACATGTCGCCCGAGTACGGGTCTACGGTCGCCATCTGTCCGATCGACCAGATGACCCTCGACTATCTGACCCTGACCGGCCGGGACGCTCGGCAGGTCGCCCTGGTCGACGCGTATACCCGGGCGCAAGGGATGTTCGGCGCCGCTGCCGTCGACCCGGTCTACACGAGCGTCGTCGAGTTCGACCTGAGTGCGGTCGAGCCGAGCCTTGCCGGTCCGACGCGTCCACAGGATCGGGTGGCGCTCAAGCAGGCCAAGACCGCGTTCGCGAGCGCGTTGCCGGACCTGCTGGCGGGTCGCGACGCGCAACCGGTCGCGTCGTCGAACGGCAACGGCGCCGGGCTCGACCACGGCGCGGTGGTCATCGCCGCCATCACCAGCTGTACCAACACGTCGAATCCGAGCGTGATGATCGCCGCCGGGCTGCTTGCGCAGAAGGCGGTCGCGCGTGGGTTGAAGCCGCAGCCCTGGGTGAAGACCAGTCTTGCGCCCGGGTCGCTGGTGGTCACGGAGTATCTTGAGACGGCCGGGTTGATGACGCCGCTCGCCGAGCTCGGGTTCCGGTTGGTCGGCTACGGGTGCACCACCTGCATCGGTAACAGCGGACCGCTGCCTGAGGACGTCTCGGCCGAAGTGAAGGCCCGCGACCTGGTGGTCGTGTCGGTCCTGAGCGGGAACCGGAATTTCGAGGGTCGCGTGCAGTCGCAGGTGCGTGCCAACTACCTGGCGTCGCCGCCGCTCGTGGTCGCGTATGCGCTGGCGGGGCGGATGACCGTCGACCTCACGACCGAGTCGCTCGGGCGGGACCCGGAGGGCAGGGATGTGTTCTTGCGCGACATCTGGCCGTCGGCCGACGAGATCCAGACGGCGATGGCCGCTGCGGTACGCACCGAACAGTTCACGTCGAAGTATCGCGGGGTGTTCGACGGGGACGAGCGGTGGCGTGGGCTGCCGGCGCCGACCGGCCAGCGCTTCTCGTGGGACGACGAGTCCACCTACGTGCGCAGCCCGCCGTTCTTCGAGAACCTCGCGCTGGCGCCGGCGGCCCGCGTGGACGTCGTGGGAGCGCGAGTACTGGTGCTGCTGGGCGACAGCGTGACGACCGACCACATCTCCCCGGCGGGCTCCATCCCCGTCGACGGGCCGGCCGGGAGGTATCTAATCTCGCGTGGGGTGGACCCGAAGGACTTCAACTCGTTTGGAAGCCGGCGCGGCAACCACGAGGTGATGATGCGGGGCACCTTCGCGAACATCCGCCTGCGCAATCGGCTGGCGCCCGGGACCGAGGGCGGCTGGACGTCGTATCAGCCGGACGGCGAGGAGCTGAGTGTCTACGACGCGGCCATACGATACATGGAGGCCGGGGTGCCGCTGGTCGTTCTGGCCGGCAAGGAATACGGGTCGGGTTCTTCCCGCGACTGGGCCGCCAAGGGCACCCTGTTGCTGGGCGTCCATGCCGTCATCGCCGAGAGCTTCGAGCGGATTCACCGGAGTAACCTGGTGTTCATGGGGGTCTTGCCGCTGCAGTTCAAGGACGGGGACAGCGTTGCAGCGCTCGGGCTGACCGGTCGCGAGACGTTCGACATCACCGGCATCACCGACGGGCTCACGCCGCACGGCGAGGTGACGGTGCGCGCCGTCGCCTCGGATGGCGCCGTGCGGGAGTTCACGCCGAGGGTACGGATCGATACCCCGGACGAGCTGAGGTACTACCGTGACGGCGGTATCCTGCCATATGTGTTGCGCCAGCTCGTGAGGGACTAGAGCGGACAGGAGATGTCGCGTGATCCCTGGTGTCCATCGGCCGCCGTGGCGGCCGGTGTGACCGTGTTGTTGTTGATGACGACAACCACCGCCACCGCCCAGGACGTTGATGATTCCCAGTCGGAGCAGATCGAGTGGGACCTCGGCGAGATCTATCCGAGCTACGAGGCTTGGAACAGCGCCAAGACGCGGCTCGAAGAGCGAGTCGAGGCGCTCGCCGCCTACCGCGGCCGTCTGGGTGAGAGTGCCGCCACGCTGCGGGAGGCGTTCGATGCGATCACCGGGACGGAGAAGGAGCTCGCGCGGCTCTATGTGTTCGCGTTTCTGAAAGCGGACGAGGACCGACGAGTGTCCGCGGCGCAGGAACGGCGTGGTCTGGCGGCGGCCCTGCTGTCCGAGTTCAACGAGACGGTGGCCTTCGTGTCGCCCGAACTGCTGCGGGTCGGTTCCCAGACGGTCCAGAGGTATCTTGCCGAGGAGCCGGGTCTCGACACGCACGCCTTCAACATCCGCAACACGCTGCGCCAGGAGCCGCACACGCTGTCGGACGAAACGGAACAGGTGATCGCGGCGATCGGGCTGGTCGTGCAGGGGCCCGAGCGTATCTACGCGATGCTCACCAGCTCGGACATGCCGTTCCCGACCGTCACGCTGTCGACCGGAGAGGAGGTGCGGTTGGACCAGGCAGCCTACTCGCTGCACCGGGCGTCGCGGAACCGGGACGACCGCAGGCTGGTGTTCGACCGGTTCTGGGGGGTGTGGAAGGCCTATGAGACCACACTGGGGCAGACGCTCGACACCCACGTCAAGACGCACGTGTTCCAGGCGAAGACCCGACGATATGACAGCGCGCTGGACGCGGCGCTCTCGGGGCCGAACATCCCGACCGCGGTCTATCAGAAGCTGATCGAGGCGACGCACCGCCACCTGCCGTCCCTGCACCGCTACTTCCGGCTGCGGCAGCGGATGCTGGGGCTCGACGACCTGCACTACTACGACATCTACCCGCCGCTGGTCGCATCGCAGCGCACCTTCGACATCGCCGAGTCGAAGGCGCTGATGCGTGCCTCGGCGGCGCCGCTCGGCGATCACTACCTGGAGCTGCTCGAAAAGGGGTTCACCGGGACCTGGATGCACGTGTACCCGCAGCAAGGTAAGGCGCCGGGCGCCTATATGTATGGCGATGTCTACGACGTCCACCCGTTCTTGCTGCTGAATCACAACGGTCAGTTCAACGACGTGTCCACGTTCACGCACGAGTGGGGGCACGCGATCCACACGATGCTTGCCCAGGAGCACCACCCGTACGAGACCGCCGGGTATGCCACGTTTACCGCCGAGATCGCCTCGACGACCAACGAGGTCCTGCTGCAGGAGCACATGCTCGGCCAGGACATCTCGGACGAGGAGAGGCTGTTCTATCTGGGGACCGCGCTCGAGGCGGTTCGCGGCACCTTCTTTCGGCAGGTAATGTTCGCCGAGTTCGAGCTGCGGATTCACGAGATGGTCGAGACGGGCGAGGCGCTGTCGGGTGAGAAGATGACCGCCGTCTACGAGCAGCTGCTCCGCCAGTATCATGGGGCTGATGCCGGCGTGATGACGATCGACCCCGCCTATGCGGTCGAGTGGGCCTTCATTCCGCATTTCTACCGGAACTTCTATGTGTTTCAGTATGCGACCTCCATCGCCGGCGGGACGAGGTTCGCCGAGCGGTTTCTGACCGGCGATGACCAAGCGCGGGACGACTATCTGGCGGTGCTCTCCGCCGGCGGCTCACGCTACGCCTACGAGCTGTTGCAGGAGTACGGGATCGATCTGGCCACCGACGCGCCCTACGACGCGCTGATCGCCAGGATGGACCGCGTCATGGACGAGATCGAGGCAATCCTGGACCGAAAGGGGAACTAGGTGGCCCGTGGCATGAGGACGGCAGCATTCGGCCGCGGATGCATCCCGCCAGGGCCGGCGTTCGGCTTCTGGTCACCGGGGTCGAATACTGCCGGTATGCTCTCTCCCCGCGCCGTGGGGGACGGGCGCTTCGACGCCCTCGGTGCGTGCCGTCCTCATGCCACGGACCACTGACCACATCATGCCTGTGAGACATCTGACCACCCTGGAGCTCGAGGCTGGGTTGGCTACGGTGCGCCAATCACCGCGAGACGAAGGGGTGCTGGAGCTGGTCGTGGCACGACCCCGAGAGGGTGAGCGGCAGGTTCTCGAGGACGGCGAGCTCAGCCTGCGTGACGGGCTTGTCGGGGACAGTTGGCGGTCGCGGAGCAGCGGCCGCACGTCTGACGGATTGCCGCATCCGGACATGCAGCTGAACGTCATGAACGCTCGCATGGTTGCCCTCCTGGCAGGGACCAAGAGCCGCTGGCCACTGGCCGGAGATCAGCTGTTCGTCGATCTGGACCTGAGCGCCGAGAACGTGCCACCCGGGACCCGACTCGCAATCGGTACCGCCGTGATCGAGCTGACCGATCAACCGCATACGGGGTGTGGCAAGTTCGTCGAGCGCTTCGGCGTGGACGCGATGAAGCTCGTCAACTCCGAGCTGGGCCGACGTCTCCAGCTCCGCGGTGTGCACGCCAAGGTGGTGCAGCCGGGCCGTATCCGGGTCGGAGACCTGACGACGAAGCTTTACAGTCAGGAGAAGCATGAGGGTCGCCGGGGGCGGGTGGGCACATGAACAGGGCGTCGATCGCCGACAGCCCGACCGCAAAGGTCACGCGTTTTCTGGATGCCTCGCCGGAGGAGGTCTTCGACGCTTGGACCAATCCGGACCAGGCCCGTCGCTGGATGTGCCCCTTCGGCGCTTCGGTTCCCGACCTCACGCTGGAGGCGAGGGTCGGCGGTCGGCTGTGCGCACCGAGCTCCCGCCTTCCGGGCGTAGAACCGTCGTTGAGGCGGACCTGTCCGCCGTAGCTGCGAAGAGCACACACCGAGCGAAGGCGGATTGACAGTGAGTGGACCGGGCCGTAAAGTTGACGCAGTAGTGAAGGTTTCGGCTGCGCGGTTCGAGGGCAGGGCGTGCGTCATCGAGGACGCCGCGCGGCGAAGGAGCAGCGATGAGGCGCATGACGTTCCTGTTGGCGGCGTTGGTGGTCGTGCTGTCCTGTGCCACAGCGAGTGCGGGGCAGACGGACGAAATCCCGACCTTCACCAAGGACATCGCACCGATCCTCTATGACAACTGCGTGACCTGTCATCGGCCCGACAACATCGCGCCAATGGCGCTGCTCGAATACACGGACGCGCGTCCGTGGGCCCGGTCGATCAAGGACCTGGTCGTGGCCCGCGAGATGCCACCCTGGCCGGCCGATCCGAAGAACAGCATGAAGTTCCGGAACGAGCGCTATCTCGAGCAGCACGAGATCGACACCATCGCGGCCTGGGTGGATGCCGGCGCGCCGAAGGGCAACGACGCAGACATGCCGCCGAAACCGGTGTTCCCGGAAGGCTGGACCTATGAAGGCGGCGAGCCCGACTACGTCTTCGATCTGCCCATCGAGTACACGGTCGCGGCCGAGGGGGAAGAGGACTACATCAATTTCTATTCTGAGATTCCCTGGGAGGCGGACCGGTTCGCCGAGGTGCTCGAGCTGCGCCCGAGCGACTTCCGGCTGGTGCACCACTCGGGTGCGTATACGGTCGACCTCCCCTGGGGCACGCAGGTGATCGACGGCGTGCTGCACGACCTCGAGGGCAACTCGCTGCTGCGGGCGCGGCTACCTCGCCGTCCCGTCGAGCCGGACGAGGAGGTCGAACCGGCGTCGGCCGGCCGCGTGGCCCAGCGCGTGTTCAACGAGGTCAACCTGCCGGGCTCGAGCAAGCTGCTGTCCTACGTCCCGGGTCGGGGCGTCGAGCGCCATCGTCCCGGCACCGGCAAGCGGCTGGCCGCCGGGAAGTGGGTCCGCTGGACGATGCACTACAACCCGATCGGGGTCGAGGCGACCGAGCGCAGCAAGCTCGGCATCTGGTTCAACACCCAGCCGGTCACCCACGAGGTGCTGACCCGGCAGGCCGGGAACGCGTTCCCGACCGACCCGTTCGGCAACGACATCTACATCGTCCAGGGCGAAGAGATCAAACCGACGCGCGACCCCGAGACCGGGCGCGTGCGTCGTGCGCAGATCCCGAACATCCCGTCGTATACCGACGACTGGAAGATCACCGGGATCACGCCGATCAACGAGCCGGTCACGCTCTACGCGCTGTCGCCGCACATGCACCTGCGGGGCAAGAGCCTGCGGTGGATCGTGACCTATCCCGACGGCCGTGAGGAGACGCTGCTCGACGTCCCGGAGTTCGATTTCAACTGGCAGATTCATTTCGAGCTCGAGGAGCCGCTGTATCTGCCGGCGGGCAGCAAGATTACCGGTATCGGGGTCTACGACAACTCGCTCGGCAACCGGTGGAACCCTGGTCCGCAGCTCGAGGTCTACTGGGGACAGCAGAGCTGGGACGAGATGTATCAGGCGTTCACCGAGTACACCGTCGAGAGCCAGGACCTGACGAAGCCGCAGCCGAGTACCAACGACGAATAGCCCGGGCTTCGTCCGAACGGCGTGCACGTTGCGACCGGAGCCGAGCGCTGCCGCTTAGCTCCGGTCGTCTCATGTGGGCTGCGTGCATGCCGTCGTCGTGGGGGGCGTGTGGCGGCTCCAGGTGAGGCAAGGGAGTGGTGTCATGCGGAGACGGTCGGTGCGTCTGGGCTTGCTAATCACGGCGGTTGGAATTCTTGCCCAGGCCGTCGTGCTCGCGCAGCCACAGCGGCCGCAAGGGCAGATACCGGACCGTGGCCGCCCGACCGAGAGCAGCGACGAGATCCCGATCTTCGACTACAACGCGTATTTCCCAGGCACGTGGGAGTTCGAGTGGCGGGTGCCGGAGAGCCCGCTCGGATCGGGCGGCTTGATCGAGGGGACCGAGGTCTATTCGGACAGCGCGGACGGTCGCTACTACACCAGCAGGATCGACGCCCGGGGTCCGGACGGACCGTTCATAACGGAGTCCCGGATCGTGTATCTGGCCGACCAGAAGGTGTTCGTCCGGTACGACACCGACAGCCGCGGGTTCGACATCTTCAGGATGGGCCGGGTGGGCGGCGACCTTGGCGGGTTCTACACGATCCACTACGAGACGCCGCCATTCGAGGTGAACAGGCAACAGGTGCAGCTTCGGATGACCACGCGCATGGTGTCGCCGGTGAACTACAGGGTGGAGGCGCGCATCTCGATCGACGGCGAGCCGTTCACGAATTTCGGCAACGCCTGGTGGACGAAGAACGTGCCGGACGTGACCACACCGCGATGATCCCGGCCACACGCCCCATGACGTTGACGATGTCGGGCGTGTTCCTGCTTCTGGTCGGGCTGACCGCCGTCGCGACGGCGCAGCCGATGTCGATCATGATGACCGTCGGATGTGTCGAGCGCGACGGTCGTGGCGGGTTCACCCTGACCCGCGCGACCGACCCGGAGGCGCTCGCCGATCGGCTCCCCGAACAACCACCGGCCGACGCGCCGCTCGGCATGCTGACCATCAGGATGGTCGGCACACTCGACGAGTTCGGCGTCGCCGCGCACGAAGGGCACAAGGTTTGGGCGAAAGGGCTGCTCAACCCGGGCGAGCCGAACGACCTCTTGAATCTCACGTCGATTACGCACCTCGCGCCGTCTTGCGAGTAGCCCCTTGGCGGCACCCGTGGGGCAAGGCATCAGCCTTGCCTCGCAGGAGCTCCTTGAAATCCTGGAACAGCCGTTCAGCCTCGGCAAGACGCTCCGCCAAGACTGCGACCGAGACCTTTTCGGGCTGACGCGCATTCACCCGAGCCATCTCCCGATCATAGCGGGGGGGGGCGGTCGCCCCGGGGGCCGCAGGCCCCAAGCGCCCAAAGCCTAGCCAGCGGCGGCGGTGCGCCTGTGCCGCCGCTACAGCATCGCCGGAATAATCAGCATCGCGACGGCGGTGACGAGGAAAAGCACCAACGCGATCAGGCCGCTGTAGCCGAGGATGTCACCGAACTTCATTCGCGTGACCGTCAGGATCGGGATCGCCCAGAACGGTTGGATGAGGTTGCTCGTCGAGTCGCCGTAGCAGTAGGCGAGCAGGGTCGTCGTGGGCGACACCGCCAGTTCCGTGGCGGCCGGTAGCAGGTAGGGTGCCTCGATCAGCCACTTCGACCCGCCGGACGGCACGAAGATGTTCACGAAACCCGAGTAGATGTAGACGATCAGGGGATACGTCTCCGTGGTGGCGACCTGCACGAACAGCCCACCCAGCCAGTCACCGAGCCCCGTGCCGTTGATGACCCCGAAGATCCCGGCGTAGAAGGGGAACTGCAGAATGACCCCGGACGCGGTGGGGGCACCGTTGCCGAAGGCGCGGACCAGGTTCGCGGGTCGGCCCTGCAGCAGCAGGGCGCCGATCAGAAACACCGCGTTGTAGGCGTTGATTGTCCAGTTGGCGCCGAACCACGTCTCGAGCGATGTGAAGAACGGCTGCGATCCCGATAGGACCTCGGTCGTGAACGAGCGGCCGAGCGGATAGCCGATCAGGATCACCGCCAGGAAGATCCATCCGCGAAACGCCTCGATGCGGGCGGCCGGCGTCGTCGGCTCCACCTCCTCCGGCATCACCGGCATGATCTGCTGCAACTGGTCCTCGCTCAGCGTGCGTGGGTTCTGGCGCGGGTGCAGGAGGGCCACCATCCCGAGCGCGACGAGCGACACGACCAGCAGGTAGGTCAGGTTGAACACGTTGAACAACGTCTCGGTAATCGGTAGCAGGCGGTCGACGAGCGGCTCGGTCCCGGGCGGCGGCGTCGTGATCGGATTGCCAGCGGTGGCCATGATGAGCGGTGCCGAGCCGGAGATCCCACCATGCCAGACGGTGCCGAGACCGAGATAGCCGGCGACGACCAGCAGCCGGATGTCCGCCTTCGGGTTCCGCCGTGCGATGAACGGGACGAACAGCGCCGAGGCGACCACGCTCGCGGCCCAGTTGAAATAGGCGACGATGATCGAGAACGCGCCCAGCAGGACCACCGCCTGGACAGGCCGGTCCGCGTCCGGACGCCCGGCCAGCCAGTCGAGGAAGCGGAAGGCGGGCCGCGACGACACGCACGCGTGCGCGGCGATCATGGCGATGGTGAACTGCATCGCCAACACGAGCAGCGCCCACATGCCGCCGCCCCAGGCGAGCGCCGTCTCATTGAGCCCGGCGCCGGCGCCGAAGATCGCTAGCAGCATCGCTATGACCGTCAGCATCATGCAGACGACCCACGAGTCGGGGATCCACCGCTCTGTGAAACGCGACAGGCCCTCGCCGAGGTTGCCGATGACGCGAATCAGAACTGACATATAGGAATCCAGGATACCTGGCCCCGGGCGGAGGGCCGTCCGGGAACACGTGAGTCGTGGGGTGGGCGTTACTTCATCGTCGGCATGCTGAGGCTCACCGCGTCGCGCCGATCAGGCCACCGCGTGGTGACCACTTTCGTGCGGGTGTAGAACCTGACGCCGTCTGGACCGTGCATGTGGAGGTCGCCGAACAACGAGCTTTTCCAGCCGCCGAACGAGAAGAACGCCATCGGCACCGGAATCGGCACGTTGACGCCGACCATCCCCACCTGGATCGCGTTCGCGAACCGGCGCGCCGCGGCGCCCGACTGCGTGAAGACCGCGGTGCCGTTGCCATACGGGCTCTGGTTGACGATGTCGATTGCGTCTTCGTCGCTTTCGGCCCGCACGACGACCAGCACCGGTCCGAAGATCTCGTCCCGATAAATCGACATGTCACGCGTGACACGGTCGAACAGCGTCGGACCCAGGAAGTGACCGTTTTCGTATCCGGCGACGCTCAGCCCGCGGCCGTCGACCACCAGCTCGGCGCCCTCCCGATCGCCGGTGTCTATATAGCCCCGGACCCGGTCGAGATGGGCCTGCGTGATGAGCGGACCCATCTCGACGCCCTCGCGGTCGCCCGGGCCGATCCGCAGCGCAGTTGCGCGCTCCTTCAGGCGCGAGACGATCGCGTCGCCCGCGTTGCCGACCGCGACGACGGCGGAGATCGCCATGCACCGTTCTCCGGCCGACCCATAGGCCGCCCCGATCAGGGCATCGGCGGCACCGTCGAGATCGGCATCCGGCAGCACCACCGCATGGTTCTTTGCACCGCCCAGTGCCTGCACCCGTTTGCCGCGCGCGCTCGCCGTTTCGTAGACGTGTCTGGCGACGGGGGTCGAGCCGACGAAGGAGACGGCCGCGATGTCGTCGTGGGTCAGGAGGGCGTCCACGGCCTGCTTGTCGCCGTGCACGATGTTGAGCACGCCGTCCGGCAACCCGGCCTCCTGCAGGAGCTGCGCCGCCAGCATGCTCGCCGAGGGGTCCTTCTCCGACGGTTTCAGCACGAACGTGTTGCCGCAGGCCAGCGCCACCGGGATCATCCACATCGGGCACATGATCGGGAAGTTGAACGGCGTGATGCCGGCGCACACGCCGAGCGGTTGCTGCACGGTGTGCGAATCGACCCCAGCGCCCACGTCCTCGGCATGTTCGCCCTTCAGCAGGTGCGGGATGCCGGTGGCGAACTCGACCACCTCGAGTCCGCGTTGCACCGAGCCGGCAGCGTCGGGCAGCGTCTTGCCGTGCTCCTCGGTGATGGCCGCGGCGATCTCGCCCGTGTGCTGCTCGAGCAGATCCCGGAACCGCATGAGAATACGGGCGCGCCGCAGCGGCGTCGTGGCGCGCCAGGCCGGGAGGGCGGCGCGGGCGCTCTCGACCGCCAGGTCGACATCGGCGTCGTTGGCGAACGGCACCGTGCGGACCACGCGACCTGTCGCTGCGTTGGTCACCGACCCGTGTCGCGTTCCGCGCGACGAGGTGTGCTGCCCGTTGATCCAGAAGGACACGGTCGATGCGGTGGTCTGTGTGGTCATGCCGACGTCGACCCGGGTGCTTACTCGCAGGCTGGTGCCAGGTGCTGGAACGAGGTGACGTTGAGCCGCAACTCGCCGTCGATGTTCAGCCGCAGCCCCTTGACCTGGACCTTGTGACCGTCGTGTCCATCGACACCGAACTCGCCGACACCAAGCAGCCGGTAGGTCAGCGAGCCGAGCGCCTGCTGGCGGGACACGGCGATCTCATCCTGGCTGGTGAACGCCCGTTCGGTCGGCTCACCCTCGGTGGCCCGTTCGAGGGTCCAGCTGTCGGCGTCCCGGGCGAGACAGCCCACCACGGTACGCAGCTCGATCGGTTCGTCCTGCCCGGCGGGTGCCGATACGCCGGGCTGGCCCAGGACGAGCAAGGCGAACCCGAGCGACGTCGCGACCCTCACCCACGTTCTGCTCATCTGTATGTCCTGGGCATGCGCCGTCTCGAGGCGCCCATATGTAGCACGCGACACCGCGTCCGATCAACCAGGACAGACTCTCGATGCCCTGCACGCTGATTCGTGAACGACTAGACGCAACCCGGCATCGGGACGCGCCTAATGTGTTGAACCGGCGCGGCTTGCGACCTTGACCTGTTCGCGACGCCCGCCGTACAATGGCGCTTCCATGCCAGACTGGTCCACCCAATCGGGTCTGGTACGCGGTCCACGTTCTCAGGCTGAATCAGGCATGAAGAAAGCGGTGCTGGTGCTGCTGCTGGTAGTGCTTCTGGGGTCGAGCCTGTCGGTGGCGACGGGTGAGGCGCAGCGACCCCAGCCGGGCGCCACGCAGGGGGGGCCGACGACCGGTGACGAGATGATGCCGCTGTTCGACATGCGGTATTTTGTTGGCGAGTGGGAGATCGAGTGGACCCCGCTGGACACGCCGCTGCTCCCGGGCGGGAAGTACACTGGAACCGAGACGATTCGGCATATCGAGAACGGTCGCTACTTCGATGTCACGGTGGAGCTCGAGGGGCCGGACGGCGGGCTGAGCGGCAAGGGCATCATGTTTTTCGAGTCCGGGCCCTTTGGCTCGCATCTGACCAAATACGTGGTGTACGACGCCGGGTTCACGCTTCTGCAGCCGGGCCCGGTCGGTGGCGACCTGGGCGGCTACTATAGTCAGTTCTGGGAGACACCCGAGCCGATTCACTACAACGACTCACAGTTCCTGATCAAGGGCCGCAGCTACTATGTGTCGCCGGCCGCCTATCGCGTGAATCAGGAAATCTCGGTGGACGACGAGCCGTTCATCAACTTTGGCGTCATGTGGTACACGAAGGTCATGGAGGACGGGGCACGAAAAGAAAATGGTCAAGCGTCTAGTGATCGCCATGTCGGTCGTTCTCACCGCGCTCGTCTCGGCCCAAAGCGGGGTGACGGGCGACTGGGAGATCAAGCTGAGCACCCAGACCGGCATCACGACGTGGCAGGCCCGGTTCGAGCAGGACGGTGACCGCCTCGGCGGCGAGATCGACCTCGGCGACAACGAGGTGCTGTCGCTCGAGGGCAGCATCGACGGCACGATGCTCACGTTCGTCATCGTCGTGCCGGACCTCGATGGCGACCAGCCGATCAGCTTCGAGGGAGAGTTGGCCGGCGACAGAATCACCGGGGCGCAAGGCAGTTTCTCCTGGTATGGCACGGGGGACTGGACCGCGTCGCGGAAGTAAGGACCCGGGCGGGTCCTAACCACGGTATCCGGCTTTATTGACGAGTCACGATAGCGAGAAGGGGACCGCAGCTATGGGGAATCGCCTCACGGGGATGTTGACATGTGTCGTGCTGGTGGGCGGGTCGCTGGTCTGGTTCACGCTGCCCGGTCGGGCCGCCGAGGGCGACATCACCGGCACCATCACGAGCTCGAACGGGTCGGAGGAAGGCGTGTGGGTCATCGCCGAGACGACCGATCTGCCGACCAAGTTCATCAAGAGCGTCGTGACCGGCGACGGCGGACGCTACCTGATTCCCGATCTTCCAGAGGCGAGTTACAAGGTGTGGGTGCGCGGGTACGGCCTGCTCGATTCGGCGGGTGTCACCGCCGCGCCGGGCGCGACCGTCGATATCCGGGCCACCGTGGCACCCACTCCGGTCGAGGCGGCCAGGGTCTATCCGGCCAACTACTGGTATTCGCTGATCGAGCCGCCCGCGCCCGGCGAGTTCCCCGGCACCGGACCGGACGGCAACGGTATCGCCGCGAACCTCCAGAACCAGGGGCAGTGGGTCGACATCCAGAAGCAGGGCTGCATGCTCTGTCACCAACTGGGGAACCGCATCATCCGCCAGATCGACAACCTCGAGCAGTTCGACTCGACGCTCGCCGCCTGGGACCACCGGGTGAAGATGGGGCAGCGCGGATCGCAGATGACCAACGTCATGAGCCGGTTCGGCCGCGAGCGTGGTCTCCAAATGTTCGCCGACTGGAGTGACCGGATCGCCGCCGGCGCCGTGCCGCCGGCGCCGCCGCGCCCGCGCGGCGTCGAGCGCAACGTCGTCATCTCGATGTGGGAATGGGGTACCGAGGTCGACTACATCCACGATGAGATCGCGACCGACAAGCGCAACCCCCGTGTCAACGCGAATGGTCCGATTTACGGTGTGAACATCTCGAACGACGAGCTGGCGATCCTCGACCCGGTGACGCACCTGGCGACCAACCTGAAGATTCCGTTGCGTGTAGACCCGGCGACGGTGCCCGGGATGATCGCGCGGTCCATGCCCGAGCCGTCGCGGTTCTGGGGCGAGGACCTGGTCTGGAACGACCCGGCGAACCCGCACAACCCGATGATGGACGCGAAGGGGCGCGTGTGGATGACCTCGGCCATTCGCAACCGGGCCAATCCGGACTGGTGCAAGGACGGGTCGGACAATCCCTATGCGCAATATTTTCCGCTGGAGAACGGCTTTCGGTCCGCGGTGTTCTACGAGCCGGAGACGCAGAAGTTCGTGATGGTCGACACCTGTTACGGGACCCACCACCTGCAGTTCGCCGAAGACGCGAACGACACGCTCTACTTTAGCGGCGGGGGCCAGGTCATCGGGTGGATCGACACGAAATTGTATGACGAGACCGGTGACGAGCAGCGGTCGCAGGGCTGGTGCCCGACGGTGCTCGACACCAGCGGTGACGGCACGATCTCGGCGCCGTGGAACGAGCCGGATCGGGGCGGTGGCTACGAGAACCTCGACACCAACCTCGACACGCGGGTGGTCGTGGGCAGCTACGGGATCATTGGCGACCCCACCGACGACAAGGCGGTCTGGATCTCGTCCACACGGTTTCCGGGACGCCTGGCGCGACTGCACATCGGCGACAACCCACCCGAGACCTGCGTAACCGAGATGTACGAGGTGCCCTCGGTCCTCGACCCGAACGTGCCGAGGGAGCAGACCGGGTTCGGCTCGCGCGGCATCGACATCGACCGGAACGGCGTCGTCTGGACGGCGCTGTCCGGGAGCAGCCACTTCGCCAGCTTCGACCGCACCAAGTGCGCCGTGACCAACGGTCCCACCGTGGCTGACGGACGGCATTGTGTCGACGGGTGGACGCTGTATCCGACCCCGGGGCCGGTGGTTCAGGGCACCGACCCGCCGATCCGCGCCGACTACCACTACTACAACTGGGTCGATCAGTGGAACACGCTCGGGTTGGGCGCGAACGTCCCGATCGCCAATGGGTCGAACTCGGACTCGCTGCTGGCCTTGAACCCGGACACGGGCGAGTGGACGGTGCTGCGCGTGCCGTATCCGCAGGGCTTCTTCGCGCGTGGGCTCGATGGTCGTATCGACGACCCGAACGCCGGCTGGAAGGGCCGGGGCGTATGGGCCACCTACGGGGAGGCAGCGACCTGGCACATCGAAGGCGGTAAGGGCGTGCGGCCTGGTATCGTGAAGTTCCAGGTGCGCCCGCACCCGCTGGCGAACTAGTGCACGAGCACTGAAGCCTGGACGCGCGCTGTGGATCGAAGCGCTGTCCCGGCTCGAAGACGGTGACGGCTCGTGTTCGTCAGGCATCACGCAAGCGGGACACGGTGAGGGGTCTGAGGGGTTGAACGGGGTGTTTAACCAAGACGGTTAGCACGAACTGGGAAGAGACGGACAGGGTCTGGAACAATGATCAACCTACAAAGAGTCTATGGCCGCGGCGCATACGTGCTGGTACTGCTGTTGCTCGGTGGCGTGTCGACCGGCTGGGCAGGCCAGGGCACGGGGACCATCAGCGGCACGATCGCCGATGAGAGTGGGGGCGTGCTGCCGGGTGTGACGGTGATCGTCGCCAACGCCGGCGGCGCGGTGCGCAGCGGTGTCACCGACAGCAGGGGGCGCTATGACATCAGCAGTCTGCCGGCCGGCCGCTACACGGTGAGTGGGGCGTTACCGGGGTTCACCAGCGATACCATCTCAGTGTCGATCGGTGGTGGCAGCACCGCGACCGCGAACCTGATGCTGACCATCGCGCCGCTCGCCGAAACGGTGACGGTCACGCGCACCGACCAGGACCTCGCCGACGTACCGCAGTCGGTCGCCGTCGTGCAGCGCGACCAGATCGAGTTCGCGCAGCGCCGGTCGTCGCTCGATGAGGCGCTGCGAGGGATTCCGGGTCTGTTCGTCCAGAACCGTCGGAACTATGGCCTCTCGGGGGGCATCGGCCTCAGCATCCGCGCGCCGCAGCCGCGGTTCGGTCTGCGCGGGCTGGCGATCATCCAGGACGGCATTCCGATCACGACGGCGGACGGCACGACGGAGCCGGGCAACGTCGACCTGGGGTCGGTCGGCCGGATCGACGTCATCCGCGGCCCGAGCTCGGTGCTCTACGGCAACGCGGCCGGCGGGGTGATCAACCTGAACACTACGTTCGACACGTCGCGTCGGCTGACGATCACGCCGGACATCCAGTTCGGCAGCCACGGCTACAACCGGCAGCAGATCCGCGTGGATGGCGGGAACGCCACCACGCAGTTCATGACCAGCGTCAGCCGGTTCGAGATCGACGGGTTCCGGCAGAACAGCGCCGCCGAGATTACCCAGGCAAACTTCGTGCTGCGCCAGGAGCTGTCGCCCGACACCGAGATTCGCGCCGTGTTCAACTTCTATGACGCACCGTTTGCCGAGAGCGCGAGCTTTCTCAACGAGGCCGACGCCCGCGCTGACCCGGTGCGTGATGACGACGGCGAGTGCCTCTCGGGCGCCTGTCTGGCCCGTGGGATCGCGCGGGCCCGTCACTGGGGCGAGGCAACCACCCAGGGGCAGGGCGGCGTGACCGTGGAGCATCGCTTCAACGAGTCGCAGTTGTTCCGGGCCACCGGTTGGGGGATGTGGCGCGATCTGGGCGCGATCGGCGCCTTCCAGAACATCGAGCTGGGCCGAACCGGGTTCGGGTTCCGGTCCGAATACCTGGGTGGCACCCAGACCGGGTCGGTGGCGCTCGATTGGGCCGCCGGTATCGACGTGGCGTCACAGAACGACGACCGAATGGAGTTCGGGCAGGTGGCGCAGGCGTTCGGTGAGGATGCGATTAACGGCAGCCTGCGGGTCGACCAGACCGAGGATGTGCTCTCGGCCGGGCCGTTCGCGCAGATCGGGATCGCGCCGAACGACCGCATCCGGTTCACCGCCGGTGTGCGCTGGGACTACTACGACTTCAAGGCCGGCGACCGCAAACTGGACGACGGCGACCAGTCGGGGGACCGGACGATGGATGCGGTCAGCCCGTCGGTCGGCGTCACCGTCGCCGCGGCGCCGAACATCAACCTCTTCGCGAACTTCGCGACCGCCTACGAGACCCCGACCACCGTGGAGCTGTCGAACACCCCGACAGGTGCCGGTGGATTCAACCAGGACCTGGAGCCCCAAGACCTGCGCAGCTTCGAGTTCGGGGTGCGCGGGCTGGCCGAGCCGGCCCGGCTCCGGTACGAGGCGGCCGTCTACTTCTCCACCGTGGACAACGCGCTCGTGTCGTTCCAGAATCCCCTCTCGCAGGACTTCTTCCGCAATGCCGGCAAGTCGTCCCGCGACGGGGTCGAGCTGTTGCTCGAGTGGGTGCCCCACGCCAGCTTCAACACCCGGTTCGCCTACACCTATCAGGACTTCGTCTTCGAGGAATTCAACACCGGCTCGAACGATTTCTCGGGAAACAAGGAGCCGGGCGCGCCGCCGCACCGGATGTTCGCAGGGTTCAACTACACCGCGCCGTTCGGCCTGCGGTCGGGCGCCACCGTCCGGTGGGTCGACGAGTTCTTCGTGAGAAACGACAACACGGTCTCCAACTGGGCCTACACGGTGATCGATCTCCGTTTCGGGTTCGACGCCAAGTGGGGGGACGTGAATGTGCGTCCGTTCGTCGGTATCGACAACCTGGGGGGTGTGCGCTACAACTCGTCCGCCATCGTCAACGCCTTCGGTGGTCGCTATTACGAGCCGTCGCCGGGCCG
>DQNS01000009.1 GCA_015659035.1 Acidobacteriota bacterium
CATCGCGGCGTCTAGAGGGCTCGATGACGTCATCGCGCTGCTGGCCGCGCGGGGCGCCACACTAGATGTGCGCAACGAGCGCGGACAGACACCGCTCGGTGTGGCAATCGCCGGACCACAAGGGGTCGCGGCCCTGTACAACCCCGGCGGGGGCAGGCCGAGCACGGTGGCGCTCCTCCGCGAGCTCGGTGCGACGGACGAAGGGACGCCCCGCTAGCGCCTGGAGCCACCCTTAGCCCGGCGGCGTGCACCTCGGTCCCTCGGTCCGCACACCGGATCGACGAGCCCGTCTCACTCGCCGTGACGCGATAAGCGCGCCGCGCGGGCTGACGCCGGGTCATCCTCTCAGCGGAGAAAAAGTCGAGCGGCTGGCCGTGTAGAGCACCGCGTCGGCGTGATCCGGTGGCGTGTACCTCGGTCCAAGGGCCGACGCACAGCCCGGATGATAGGAGATGCCTACGTCTGCTTGACCAATGGAGCCGTCAGCTGGGGGGAACTGCATCCGTAAGGCAAGGCTCCTAAGGAGCCTTGCCTCGCAGGCCTGAAGGCCTGCGCCACACTGGCAACTCGAGGAAGCCTCGTGTCTACACAATGCACAGCGATCTAGGGCTGTCCTTGCCGCGCGGCCATCAGCTCACCGAGGAGGGCGGCTGTGTGCGGGGCTTCCTTGAACGTCGCCGTGCGGAAGATACCCTGCGCGATCCGCAACGGCGTCCATCCGGCTTCGTTCTCGACATCGAACGTGTTGGCGCCGTGCTCGACCAGCAGGTGCACGATCGAGTTCGCACCACGATACGCGGCCCCATGCAGCGCCGTTTCACCGGTCTGGTCGATCGTGTTCGGGTCGCCACCCAACTCGAGCGCGACCTCGACGCAGGCCAGGGCCTCCGCTTCGCTGCCAGGATCTTCTCCGGGTGAATGAATGCCAACTCCCGAGGCCACCATCAGCACGCTGGTCCCGTCTTCGTTGGTGATGGTCGGGTCGGCGCCAAGCTCCACCAGCACCCGCATGTACGCCGCATCGGCGAGTCTGGCAGCCATCAGCAGCGGGGTCGCCCCGACCCGGTTCAGGGCATTCCGATACCCGTTTCTCGGCTCCGCCGTCATCTGCGCGTTGACGTCCGCGCCGCGCGCGACGAGCTCTCTGGCAAACGTGAGGCTGTCCATGGTCCCGGTCGTCACAGGCCCCGGCGGGTTGAAGCCGAAGTTGGGCATCCGGACCCAGGTCATCGCATGGAGCGCCGACCACCCTTGCTCGGCAGCATTGGGATCTGCGCCGCGGTCCACGAGCCAGACGCCAAGCTCCCAGTGGGCGTTGGTGGCCGCGAGCACGACCGTGCTCATCCCGTCCGGCAACGTGTCGGTCACATCCGCGCCCGCGTCGAGCAGCAGGCGCACCGCATCGATCTGACCGGCCCTCACCGCAAATAGCAGTGGCGTGAAACCATGAGGCGCCGGTCCCGCGAGACCCGTTCGCAGTGGACTCTTCGGAACGACCGAGCGGGCGGCGACAACGGCCCCGGCGTCGATCAGCGCCTGCATCGCCTCGACGTGGCCTTCGGCCGCTGCCCACATCAACGGGGTGTGCCCAGCGCCTTGGGTCACGTTCACGTCCGCGCCATGTGCGACAAGCGTCCGAATCGCATCGGCCCGTCCCGTACGCGCCGCGGTCAGGATGACGGCGTCGCCCTCCGCTATCGTGGCGTTCGGGTCCGCTCCCGCCGCGAGCAGCCTCTCGATCATCGCCGGGTTGCCGTTGACGGCAGCGAGCGACAGCGGCGTGATGTCGAAGGCGTTGGCAGCCATCACATCGGCCCCGGCGGCAATCAGGAGATCGGTCACGTCCAGGCTGTCGAGACGCACCGCCCAGTGCAGCGCCGTCGTACCGTCGGCCTCCGCGGTGTTCACATCGAGGCTGTCGTCGTCATCCAGCTTGTCCAGAAGTGCGCGCACCGCGCGCGTGTCCCCCTGCTTGGCCGCCTCCACCAGCGGTATGTCGAGAGCCGCGCCCGTGACATGCGGCGGTATCAGCAGGGACAGACCCAGGATCGCGACGCCGAAACGAAATGTGAGGGGCATTTCAGGATCCTCTAGACACCATGTACCAAACCAGATCCTACCGCAGGGAGGAGAGTTGGGGCACCGAAATCCAATGCTATACTAAGGACCTGTACCAAGGTGGTCGTGCGTCAGCTCCGTGTGAGACGACGCCTTCGCCGGCGTCCCAGAGGAATGTGCCGATGGTGAGGAGCTCTCTTGCGCCGGTCGCACCCTTCCTGGTGCTCCTCTCCTTTTCTTTCAGCGTCGCGGCGGCGGCCGGACAGCAGCCGGTCGCGTCACCCGAGCGCGAGCTGCTCGATCAATATTGCGTGTCCTGCCACAACGACACGCGCCGCACGGCCGGACTCGCGCTCGACACGATGGACCTGGCGAACGTGGGCGACGGTGCCGAGGTCTGGGAAAAAGTCGTCACGAAGCTGCGTGCCGGGATGATGCCACCGGCCGGCCGGCCGCGTCCCGACCAGGCGTCGTATGTCAGCCTGACCTCGTATCTGGAAACCGAGCTCGACCGCGCCGCCGCATCCAACCCCGACCCCGGTCGTAGCGACGCCCTCCGCCGGCTCAATGCGACCGAGTACCAAAACGCCATCCGCGACCTCCTCCATCTGGAGATCGACGTGACGGCGCTGCTACCGGCGGACGATTCAAGTGCCGGCTTCGACAACGTCAGCCTTGGGGGTCTCGATCCTGGCCGTCTGGAGCGCTACCTCACCGCCGCGCGCAAGATCAGCCGACTGGCCGTCGGAGCGGCAGTCCGCTCCGCGGTAGCAGACACCTTCATTATCCCGTCAGACCTGAACCAGACCGGTCACATCGAGGGGCTGCCCTTCGGCACGCGTGGCGGAGCCACGGTGCGCTACAACTTCCCGGTCGACGCCGAGTACGAGCTCCGGGTCGAGCTGGGAAAGAGCTGGAACAGCAACTCGGTCGGTGGTTTGCGCGCACCGCACGACGTCGTGATCACGGTGGATGGCGAACCGGTGACGGTCATGACGGTCACGCGGCCACGGCGCCCGCGTCGCCCCCCCGCTCAGCAACAGGACCCCCAAGAGCCGCAGCAACGCCAGCCGCAGCAGCAGGGGCAGGAACAGCAACAGGCCGTGGGCCAGTTCCTTTACCAACCGGGTGGGAGAGCCGCAGACGCCGATCTGGTCGTGCGAGTGCCGGTGACGGCCGGCCCCCGGACGGTGGGTGCAGCCTTTGTAAGCAAAGGCTTCCAGCTGCTCGAACGGCATCGCCAGCCGTTCCAGAAGATCCACATCACCGTCGGGGGCGACCAGCGGGCAGAGCCCAACGTGTATTCGATCACGATCACCGGACCGTTCGATGCGACGGGCCCCGGTGACACGCCGAGTCGCCGTCGGGTCTTTCCCTGTCGACCGACGGATGCCTCTCAGGCGGCGGAGGCCGGGTGCGCTCAGGAGATTCTCGCGACGCTGGCACGCCGGGCCTATCGACGACCGGTCACCGACGCCGACGTCGCACTGCTGCTCGGGTTCTACCGCGAGGGCCGTGAGGTCGGCGACTTCGATGCTGGGATCGAAATGGCGCTCCGGCGTCTGCTCGTCAGCCCGGAGTTCCTGTTCCGCGTCGAGCGCGATCCCGAGGACGACTCGAGGGGCCCGTACGACATCAGCGACCTCGCGCTGGCCTCCCGTCTGTCGTTCTTCCTATGGGCCAGCATTCCGGACGACGAACTGCTCGATGTCGCCGCCAACGGCACGCTCAGAGACCCTGGGGTGCTCGAGGCGCAAGTGCGGCGCATGTTGGCCGACCCTCGCGCGGACACGCTCGTCACGAACTTTGCCGCGCAGTGGCTGTATTTGCGCAATCTTCCGGCGGTGTCTCCCAACTTCATCACCTTTCCCGACTTCGACGACACGCTACGCCGGGCCATGCGGCAGGAGACCGAGCTTTTCTTCGGCAGCATCATCCACGAGGACCGGAGCGCGCTTGACCTGCTGACGGCCGACTACACGTTCCTCAACGAGCGACTGGCCAAGCACTACGACATTCCGAACATCTACGGAAGCCACTTCCGGCGGATTACGCTGCCGCCAGAGAGCCCGCGGGGTGGGTTGCTCGGACAGGCGAGCATTCTGGCGGTGACGGCGTATGCCACCCGCACCTCTCCCGTCGTGCGCGGCAAGTGGATACTGGAGAACCTCCTCGGGACCCCTCCCCCGCCGCCCCCGCCCAACGTGCCACCGTTGAGCGAGGACAAGTCGGACGCGGTCCTCTCGATGCGAGAGCGGATGGTCGAGCACCGACGGAACCCGGTGTGCGCGTCGTGCCATGCGATAATGGACCCCGTCGGGCTGTCGCTGGAGAACTTCGACGCGGTCGGGCGCTGGCGGACCCTGACCGATGGCTTTGCCCCAATCGATGCGTCCGGGAGTTTTCCGGACGGCACGACATTCGACGGGGTGTCCGGCCTGAAGCAGGCGATCCTGGGCCGCGCTGATCAGTTCATCCGAACGCTGACCGAGAAGCTGCTCACGTATGCACTGGGTCGAGCCGTGGAGTACTACGATGCGCCGGCGGTGCGCGCGATCGAGCGCACCGCCGCACGCGATGACTATCGTTTCTCGTCGCTCATCCTCGGGATCGTGAAGAGCACGCCGTTTCAGATGAGGCGGCCGCCAGACTCGCCGACAACCGTGGCCGCTCGCTGACCGAGACCCCAGCCATCATGATCATCACGAAGAAGTGCTTGCCTCGACGGACGTTCCTGCGTGGAGTGGGTGCCACACTCGCCCTCCCGCTGTTGGATTCGATGGTCCCGGCGCTCTCCGCCATGGCCCGGACGGCGGCCAACCCCGTGCGCCGCTTGGGCTTCATCTATTTCCCGCACGGGTCGGTGACATGGATGCCCGGTGAGGGCAACCTCTGGACACCGCCCGGGGAGGCTGGGGCCCTCGAGCTGTCGCCCATTCTGCAGGCGCTCGAACCGGTGAAGGACCAGATGCTGGTCCTCACCAACCTGGAGCACAAGAACGCGCAGGGCAACGGCACTGACGGCAACGCCGAACACACCCGGTCCAATGCCAGCTGGTTGAGCGCCGCCCGACCCAAGATGACCGAGGGCGCCGACGTCCGATTGGCCACGACCGTCGACCAGATCGCCGCGACGCAGCTCTGTCGAGACACACGGCTCCCGTCGCTGGAGCTCACCCTGGAGAACAGCTTCCTCGTCGGCAACTGCGACAACGGCTACAACTGCGTGTATGTCAACAGCCTGTCCTGGTCCTCACCGACCACGCCGCTCCCGATGGAGAACAACCCCCGCATGGTGTTCGAGCGGCTGTTCGGTGAAGGCGGGACCCTCGACCAGCGCCGTGCCGAGATGCGCAAGGACCGGAGCATTCTCGACTCCGTCACCGAGGACATGTCTCGGCTGCTGCGCACGCTCGGGGCAAGCGACCGCACGCGTGTCAGCCAGTACGTCGACGCGGTGCGTGAGGTCGAGCAACGCATCCAGCGCGCCGAGGAGCAAGCGAGCGAGTCGACGCTCGCGTTACCGGATCGGCCGATCGGGATTCCGGAGAGCTACGACGAGCACGCCAAGCTTCTGTTCGATCTGCTGGTGCTGACCTACCAGGCTGACATCACGCGGGTCTTCAGCATGCAGCTCGGTCGCGAGCAGAGTGCACGCACCTACCCGTGGATCGGCGTGAACGAGGGGCATCACGGTGTCTCGCATCACCAGGACAAGCCGGAAAAGATCGCGGCAATCGCCAAGATCAACGCGTACCACATCGAGCTGCTGTCGTACTTCGTCGAGAAGATGGCCGCCACGCCGGACGGCGACGGCAGCTTGCTGGATCACTCGATGGTGCTGCACGGCAGCGGCATGTGCAACGGGAACCTGCACGACCACAAGAACCTGCCGCTCGTCCTGCTGGGCGGCGGATCGGGTCAGCTGCGCGGGGGACGTCACATCAAGTACACAGAGCTCACCCCGATGGCCAACCTGCTGCTGGGCATGCTCGACAAGGCGGGGGTGCCGGCCGACAGCTTTGGGGACAGCACCGGCCGGGTCGATCTCGAGCCGTTGTCGCTGACGTCGGACGCATAGCGGCGGAAGCGAGCACGACCGCGCTGGGCCACCCGCAATTCCTCGAGCGGCGCCTCGCGTTCCTGGACGAACACGGCGCACGCTGACGCCCGTTCCACGAGAAATTGGGTATTTGTGACCGAGGAGCAACGCCGCCAGGCGGGATACCCCGCCTGGGATCGTCTTCGTGTTCTCGTCGCGCCAACCCTTATGAACAACGGGACCGATACCGCACAGGCGTGCTCCGATCTGTCACTCGCCTTGCCCTGCTCACGACGACCATCACCGCCGGCGTCAGCGTCACCGCGCTGACGCAAGGCTTCTCCGCATCGCACCGACACCCCGCTATCGAGTACGCCACGCGGGCAAGAACCGACCGGGTCGCGCAACTGCACGCGAAACTGCGAGCTGGGGACACGACACTGGCGTTTGACGGGGACCAGGGGTTTCTCCGCGCCCTCCTGGACGCACTCGATATTCCGGTCGAATCGCAGACGTTGGTCTTCTCCGGAACGAGTCTGCAATCGGACTTCATCGGCCCCGACAACCCCCGGGCCATCTACTTCACCGATGACGTGGCGGTTGCGTGGATCCGCGGCGCGCCGGCTATCGAGCTGGCCGCTCACGACCCCACGCAGGGCGTGATGTTCTATGTCCTCAGGCAACGCGCACGAGGGCCGCGAGGGTTCGAACGCCCCCGCGCGTGCGTGGAATGCCATGTCTCGGACGTGACGCTCGGCGTGCCAGGGCTGGCGGTGGGAAGCGTCGTCATCGATGCCGATGGGATCCCGTACTCTTCACGTCCCGTCGATCAGAGAACGCCGATCGAATCGCGCTGGGGCGGCTGGTATGTGACCGGTAGGACCGGCACCGGACCACACGTGGGTAATACCATAGCCGCCGACCCTGACGAGCCCGTCTTACGAATCGACGAGACCAACCTCAACCTGCACAGTGTCGAAGACCGATTCGACACTACCGGCTACCTCGCGCCGTACAGCGACGTCGCCGCGCTCATGGTGCTCGAGCACCAGACCCACATGACGAACCTGCTGACCCGTACCGCGTGGGAGTTCCGGGTCGCGACCCATGAGCGTCGCCTGACGCGGGGAATATTCGCCGCCCCCCGCGCCCTGGCCGACCCGGTGCTCACGACGGCTGTGCGCACATTGGTCGATTACATGCTCTTCGTCGACGAAGCGCCGCTGACCGACGCCATCGTCGGCACCGCTGGCTTCGAGGCCGTCTTCGCACAACGCGGACCGTTCGACCGCCTGGGCCGGTCGCTCCGAGAGATCGACCTCAACCGCAGGCTGTTTCACTATCCGTGCAGCTACATGATCTACACGGCGGCCTTCACGGCACTCCCCGCCGATGCCCGGAGCGCAATCTATCGGCGCCTGTGGCAGGTCCTGTCGGCCGCCGATCCCGACCCGAAGTATGCCCGCCTATCGCACGACGACCGCCGACACGTCGTCGACATCCTGCGCGACACCAAACCCGATTTACCCGACTACTTCGGCAAGGTACTGCGCTAGCACTCCCACTGATGCGGGCCATTAGTTCTTGACGGCCGTCCAGCTGCCGCTGGCTAACCCGCCAAAATCGATCTGTCGACCGATCGACGTTCGTTACATCGAGGTGCGCCACCTACCAACCGGCGCCGGCGACGTTCAGGCGAATCCGATAGAGGCCGGATCGGGCGGTCATGTAAAGGGTCCTGCCGTCGGCGTCCCCAAATGCGACGTTGGCCGGGACTTCCGTCGGCTGGATCGTGCCCAGGTGACGTCCGTCAGGGCTGATGATCCATACGCCACCGGGCCCTGTGGCCCACAGGTTGCCGAGCTCGTCGACCTTCAATCCGTCGGCGGCCCCTTCGGCCTGCACACCGCTGCTGTCGAGGAAGTCTGTACCCTCGCCCAGCGTACCGTCCTCAGCGACGTCGTAGACCACCCACACACCACGCGTGCTGTCGGCCACGTAGAGTCGTGACTCGTCGGGTGAGAAGGCGATGCCGTTCGGCCCCGGCTGGTCAACGAGCAACGTCAGCGTGCCATCCGAGGTCAACCGATACACGCCGTTCACGTCGAGCTCCTTGGCCTCTGGTTGTGGCAACCCGTAGGGCGGGTCGGTAAAGTACAACGACCCGTCGGACCTGTATTGCAGATCGTTCGGGCTGTTCAGGCGCCCGCCCTGGTAGTTGTCGACGACCACGCTCCTACCGTCAGCCCCAATACGTGATATCCGCCCGTTGAAGTGCTCCGTGAACACGATGTGACCATCCGGATCGACCGTGATGCCGTTCGAGCCGACCAGGCGTCCTTCCTCGTACTCGCCCTCGTAAACCGGTGAGAGGAAATCAGAGACCTCGCCGTCGGGCGTCCACTTCACGATCTTGTTCGCAGGGATGTCGCTGAACAGCAGAAAGCCGTTGCCCTCCGCGACCCACACGGGGCCCTCGAGAAAGCCGAAGCCGTCAGCGAGCTTCTCGATCACGGCGTCGGCCGGCATGAGCTCGTCCATCGCGGGATCGAGCCGCTCGATCGTTCCCGCACTAGGCGCAGCGGTCGGCGTCGGCACGTCCACAGGTTCCGGTGTGGGAGCCGCCCCACCACAGGCGACAGCCAACGACACGATTCCGATCAACACCACAGTACGCACGACGGCTCCTTTCTCTTGAGTCCCACGCGCTCCGCTGTCTGCGCGGCCGGCATATCGATCAGCTCCAACGCGAGGCCACGAGATCCTCGATCAGGATGGCGCGCCTGTCCGCTCAAGGGGGTGGCAACACGCTGAGCGGCGCTGGCCCGGACCGCGCCCGAAGGTAGGCGTGGATGTCGGCCAGGTCCTGCTCATCCGGAAGCAACTTCTCGGTATAGGGCGGCATCGTGCCCCCGGGCGCCCGGACATACCGCACGAACGCCGGGAACGCCATCGGATCAGGGCCGAGCTTCGGTCCCCCGAACCCGCCTTGCCCCTCGATGCCGTGACACGCGTAGCACCCGATGGTCATGAAGAGCTCCTTGCCCTGCTCGATGTCGCCCTCCGGAGCGGAGGCCGACGCCTGTTCGCGGGGCATCGCCTGAGTCGGCGGGCCGGCGACACCGAGCGCAAGCAACACCGCGCCTGCTGCTCCGATCACACCATGACGGATGTTTCGAGCGTGCATGACCTTCATCTCCCTACCGCGGCTGCGTCACGACGTCGACCAGTGCCGGCTCGCCACGCTTGACGACGGCCTTGGCCCGTGCGAGCGCCGGCTCGAGGTCGTTGGGGTTCTCGATCGGCCCTTCGGCGTACCAGCCCATGCTCCGCGCGAGCGTCGCGTAGTCGATCGCCGGATCGTCAAGGGCGGTCCCGATGTGGGCGCGATCAATACCGCGATTCCGCCGGTTGCCCATGCGCTGAATGTGCATGAGCTCCTGATGGTACGCCCGGTTGTTGTGCATCACCATCAGCAGCGGGATCTGGTGATGGGCCGCGGTCCAGAGCGCGCCCGGCGAGTACATGAAGTCGCCATCCCCCTGAATGGCCACCGAGAAGCGGCCGTACTTCTTGTTCGCGAGCGCCGCGCCCACCGACGCCGGCGGCCCGTATCCCATTCCCCCGCCGCCCCAGCTTCCAATGCTGCGATAGTGGGTGTCGAAGTTCCACAGGCTGGTCGGGACGCCGATGCCGATCATGACCTGCGACCAGTCCTCGGTTCGGATCTGCCGCCATATTTCGGCTCCGAGGCGCTGAACCGAGATCGGGCTCGCGCCCCATGCCACGGTTGCGGCGGCGCGCGCACGCTCCCGCCCTCGCGCGGCCGCGGCCGCGCTTTCGGCAGCCCGCTCCTCGAACACGCGCCGCCGGGCCGGCGTAATCACTCGCCTCACTTCCTCGATGAGCAGCGGCAGCGTCGCCTCCCCGTCGCCGGTGATCGCCAGGTCGGCTTCCGTGTAGCGATAAAAATTCTGATAGTTGGCCTTGTGGTTCAGATGCTGCAGACCGAGGGTGATGACCGTGGCGTCCGGGTTCGCGGTGCGGGTCCAGGTCCGATGGATGAGGTCGCGCGCCCGATACAAACGCCCGTAGAGGTCACCAACCTCGATCGCGAAGATCACATCCGCCTGCGCGGTCGACACCCGCGGCGACCCCAGGATGTCCCGGAGCTCGAGATACGCGCGACGCCCCTCTTGGGTCCGCGTGAGGGTCCCGCCCGCCATCACCGCCGGGTTCTCCGCCTCGACCAGCAACCGCGCGACCTCCCGCACGGCGGCTCTGTTACCCTGCGGCGGGGTCGGCCGGACCAACTTTGGAATAGACAGGCGCCCTTGATCCGCCTCCGGGATCGGCCGCTCCGCCATTTCGGCATCGACGGTGAGCACCACCGGACCGATCGGCGGCGTCATGGCGATCTGGTAGGCGCGAACGGCCGACTCCGCGAAGTGCTGCAAGGACACCGGCTCGTCGTCCCACTTGATGTAGTCACGCACCATGACCGCGGGGTCCTGGACGCTGTGATACCACTGGTCGGTGGTGATCCGCATCCGCACGTCCATGATGTTCCCGAGCATCACGTAGATCGGTACGCGATCGACGAACGCGTTGTAGATCGCCATCGAGGCGTGCTGGAGCCCGACGACCGAATGGGCCATGATCGCCGCCGGCTTTCCCTCCACCTTGAAATAGCCGTGCGCCATGGCAGCCGACTGCTCTTCGTGGACGCAGGTGATGAACTCCGGATTCGAGTTGCCGCCGTAATTGATCACCGACTCCTGCAGCCCGCGGAACGTCGCGGCGGCGTTCGCGAAGACATACGGGATGTCGAGCGATTTCATGACGTCGATCATGAAGTCGGACCCGCTGGTGTCTTGCGTCAAGACCGGGTCGCTGGACGGCGGGGTCGTCTCGGCCCTCTGGGTGACGATCGGCACGGCGCCGACTCGCGCCGCGGTCCGGGACCGGGCAGTCGGCTCGGCGCCCGCGACGCCGGCCGGGGTGGCGAGCGCGGCCCCGGCCACAGCGGCGCTCTTCATGAAGTCGCGCCGCGCGACCGCGCCCGGCGTGGACCGGGTCTTCGACGCCGGCGTTTCGGACCGGTTCTTGGATTCGCCCACCGCGTCACTCCCTGCTCAACACCACTACTTCGCCAGCGGATCGGGGCGAATCTGGAACTTCACGCTCTTCTGCCGCGTGCCCAGCCCCCCTTCCAGGTGCCAGGCTGCATAGTTCGAGTAGCTCGACCACAGCCCTTTGCCCTTCCACCCGGTGGTCGGGTCATCGATGCGCCCATTCGACGACCGAGAGAAGAACCCCATCGGGTACGGCACCCGCAGGGTGACGAACTGCCCGGTGTCCGGGACGAACACCTCGAGCGAGTCGGTGTTCACCACCCCGTAGAGCGGCACATCCCGACCCAGGCCCAGCACGTCGTGGTGGTCGACCTGTGTGAGGTAGCTCTCGTCGGAGTTGATCGGGAACTCGGCGTTCTGATAGGTGGGCTTCTCGATGCGATGGAACGTCCAGCCTTCGGGACAGCTCTGCCCGGTGGCCTCTGGATCAGTCGTGTCAGCGCACCGGTTCCGGTCGAACGACGCGAAATGCCCGCTGCCGCGCCAGTCCTGCCAGGCAATGCCGTCGGAAGTGAAATGGAGTCCACCGCTGCCGTACGCCGACGGGTTCATCACGCTCAGCGGCGGCTCGAACACCTCGGCCGTGCACGACGCCGGCGGGTTGTCGCCGATCTCGATCCGCACGAGCTTGTTGTCGGCGCTGCCATTCCCGGAGCACCAGACCGTGCCATCGGCGGGATTCACGGCCGGCGAGTAGCAGCTGACCCGAATCCGATGGTCGCGGGTCGGGTCAATCGGGTCGGTTGGCTCGGTCCACCCAGCTGTGATCACGCCGTCGCCATTGGTGTCGACGACGCCGGGACACCACCCCTGTGCGGCTTCGGCATCCTGGGTCTCGTCCCAGATATCGATATCGATCCACCCGAGCCCGCCATTGAACCCGTAGTAGATGATGTCATCGTCGCTGATCTGGTTGTGATCGGCCGAGAAACACGTGTCGATTTCGGAGAACACTTCCGTCCCAGGATCGTACATGAACACCTGCCTGGCCCCACGTGCCAGCGGGTAGTGATCGGCGAAGGCGTTCGACGCGTCGGTGCAGAACCCGGGCTGATCCCGCGTGTCGCGAACATGTCCCGTCAGCCAGACACGGCCCTGGCCGTCCATCGCCACGCTCCGTGGGTCGGACCGCCGCGCCCAGACGGGGTCGTCATCCCAGTACGGCGACGGGGGCGTCTCGGTCTGCATCTCCGGAGCGGTCGAGGGGATCGTGATGGTGCTCGCCCGATGCTCGACCGGGTCGAGCACCGCCAGGATGTCGCTGG
This sequence comes from Acidobacteriota bacterium, assembly GCA_015659035.1. Classification (GTDB taxonomy): domain Bacteria; phylum Acidobacteriota; class Vicinamibacteria; order Vicinamibacterales; family UBA8438; genus NP936. The sequence continues at coordinate 12,501 of DQNS01000009.1, forward strand.
GCTGAACCACACCATAGATCAGGCCGTTGGCGTTGACCGTCGCGTCGCGCACGTCAGACGCGGTGCTGTCGGTTCTGCCGTCATGCTCGGTGCCCCAGTCCCAGAGGGTCACGACGACGTTGCGCTCGATCCCAGTGGGCCGGGGCGGCGTCTGCGTAGGCACTTCGCCGGCCGCGATGCGGTCGGTCCAGTCGGCGAACATGCCCCGCTGATCTCCAAGCCGCCTGAACGACCCGGACATAGCCGCCCCCATCGGTCCCATCGCCACGCGCCGGTCCCACGCCTCGAGGTGCGAGTCGGAATTGCGAAGAATGCTGCCGGGGATTTCCCGCGTGGCCTTGTTCCCGATCTGATGGCAGTTGAGGCAGCCGGTGACGGCGCTCCCTAGCTGCTGATGGGAAAGCTCGCCCTCCGGCAGCTCAACCATCGAGAGCCACCACGCAGCCGGATAGACCTCTGCCGCGGCGCGCGCGTCGGGAGCGACCACACCTTCGAGGTCGAGCATCTGTCCGGGCGACGCCGACACACGCGGCGAGTCCACCAACCCGTACCCGCGCACGAACACCTCGTAGGTGGCCTCGGGGAGATCGGGCAGGACGTAGCGTCCCTGATCATCGGTGGCCACGATGCGGATGAACCTGGTGGGCAGATCGGTCGTCTCGGCGACCACCCACACCCCGGCTTCGGGGCCCTGGGCGCTCGTCACGACCCCACCGATGTCATCGGCATCGATCTCGACCCCGTCGGTATCGTCCAGCCCCACGTCGACGCAACTCGATACGACCACGAGCACCCCCGCGATCGTGCCCGCGAGCAGCACCCCGCGCATTCGGTAGCTGATGACCATCACGTCCTCCCTGTTGTGTGTTCCATCCTAGCAGCCCGTGGTGAAAGTCCCACTGCATTCGAACGACGCCGCATCCCGCCTGGCGGCGGTGCTTCTCGGTCGAATACTACCGGTATGCTCTCTCGTCGCGCCTGGCACTGGCCGGGCGCGGCATCGAACCCGACGATTCTCGATGCGACGCGGGACCGTCACCACGGACTGCTGGGTCCTCGATCTCCTACTCGCATTGAGGCCGCATCGATCAGCTCCCGGGTGACGTCCCACAGGCGCCTGGCAACGGCGGGGTCCTGAGCTTCCCGGCTCGGCTTCTTGGGCGCACAGTCCGCGAAGTACCCCCCGGCGTTCTCTTCGACCTCCGGCGCCGTGGCGCAGTAGACGCTGGTGGCCGCACCCTGGGCGACCGACTTCGTGAACGGGGTGACGAGCGCAAACACGATCCGCGTGAGCCGCGATCCGCGTGAGATCTCGGTAGGAATCATTGAGCCGGGATGTAGCGACGCCGCGGTGATACCGAGGTCGGAATAGCGGCGCTGGACCTCGGCCGCGAAGAGCGCGTTGCAGAGCTTCGCCTGTCCGTAGGCCAAGAGGCTCCTGTACTTCTGCCGGGGGAAGGGAAAGCGCGAGAAGTCGAGGGTTCGAGGCGAACGATGAGACTGGGAGGACACCATGACGAGTCGCGAGCGCCCGGCTCGGGCCAATCGCTCGCGCAGGCCAGAGAAGAGCTCGACGTGGCCGATGTGCGATACGCCGACGACCCGCTCAAACCCATCTCGGGTCTCCTTATACCCCCACGTGATCAGCCCGGCGTTGCACAGGAGGATGTCGACCCTGGGCGGCCCGAACCCCCGGGCGTAGTCGCGCACGCTCGCGAGCGACGCGAGGTCGAGCTGCCCGAGCTGCACCCGGGCCCCCGGATGACGCTCGAGGATGCGATCTCGGGCGCGCTCGCCCTTGACGCGATCGCGGCAGGCCAGGTGGGCCTCGGCTCCGCGCCCCGCAAGGGCACGAGCGGCCTCGAAGCCGATCCCGGCGTTCGCCCCGGTCACCACCGCGACGCGCCCGGACAGATCGACACCCGCGAGTACGTCGTCTGCCGTCGAACGGCCGTCAAACGCCATGGCGCATTCTAGTCGTACCAGTCCTTCACGAGAGAGCTGGACTCATTTACGAGGCGTTGGTCCGCGGCCGTGAGTCGGAGAATCCCCCATCGCAGCCGGACACCGCTTCGGCAGCCGTCACCGACGCCGTCCGACTGGCGTGGAATCGAACACTGGATTTCTTGCGCTAGCAGCCCGTGTGAAAATTCGGCTGGATGCGCGCTGGCGCCCGAAGACCGACCCGCCACCCCCAAGCCTGAGGGGTGTGGCTCGGGTCAAGAGTTGGGATGGCTGTCCGGGAGACCAGTGCGCTGACTGCCGACGCCCGCCCCCAGTTGATGTCTTGACTTGACAGTCCTTTAGCAGATAATGCTACTTCGTTCATTACAGGGGGCAATCATGGGTAGATTGTGTGGTATTGGCATAGCGGCCTTCATGTGTGTGCTTGCCGTGGCAACGGCGGCCGGCGCGCAGGCGATCGGCGGAACCGTCACCGACTCGACGGGGGCGGTGCTGCCAGGGGTGACCATCGAGGTCCGGAGCCCCGCGCTCATCGAACAGGTGCGCACAGCCGTCAGCAATGGAGCGGGCGAGTACCTCATTATTGCGCTCGAGCCCGGCACCTACACAGCGAACTTCATCTTGCCGGGTTTCAGCACCTTCGTCCGGGACGGGATCGTGCTGAGCGGGATAGCCACAGTGAGCGTGGACGGCCGGTTGGCGGTTGGGACTCTCGACGAGACGATCACCGTCTCAGGGGCCGCCCCGCTGGTGGATGTCCAGAACGTGCGGCAGGCGGCGGTCATGACCCGCGAAATCATCGATACCATCCCCACCGGCAAGGCCTTCAATAACTTCGGTGTCCTGGTGCCGGGAATGACCACCGGCACGACGTATGGCATAGGCCAGGACGTTGGCGGGCAGTCAGGCCAATCCCATCAAGATATGGCCATTCATGGCGGTGCAGCCAATGACCAACGCATTCAAGTGGACGGGATGTCGGTTTCAGCATGGACGGTGAATTCTGCCTCGGCGGTGTGGGTGTCCGACGGGAACTTCGAGGAGGTCCAGGTCGACCATAGCGTGATCTCGGCCGAGCATGAGCTCGGGGGAGTCCGATTCAACATGATCCCCCGGTCGGGTGGCAACACCTTCTCGAGCCGCACCTTCTTCGACTTCGGGTTACAGCGATTCCAGTCGAACAACATCACACCGGAACTGACTGCGGCCGGGCTCCCAGAGGCCAACCGGCTGAAGGAGCTCTGGTCGATCAACCCCAGCGTCGGTGGTCCGATCGTGCGCGACAAGCTCTGGTTCTTCGGGGGCTACACGCGGAAGATAGCCGATTCCTACGTCTCCTTTTACGAAGACCTCGACCCGAACGCGAGTTTCTACACCCCGGGTCCCGACCAGGGATTCGACGACCAGAGGCTCCATGACGCCGCGGTCCGCCTGACGTGGCAGGCCAGCGCGCGGAATAAGTTCCAGTTTTTCCTCAACGACAACTCCAACGTGCATGGTCATTTGCTCGTCGGCAACGCCGGTATCGGTGTCAACGTCATGCCGAGCTCAGCCGTGCGCCAGCACGTCGACAGCCGGACGGTTCAGGCTACCTGGACCTCAGCGGTGACCAGCCGGCTCCTGTTTGAGGCCGGCGTGGGATTCCTCCCAGGCCACCAGAAGTACCTTCCCCAATTGAACGTGGACCCGACCCTGCCGGGGATCATCGAAATTGCCGGTGACCTCACCGCGTCCAGAGGGATGTCCGGATGGTATTACAGCCGACGGGACTGGATCCGCGACGAAAGCAACACCAACGCCCGCGCCTCCGTGTCGTACGTGACCGGCAGCCATTCAGCGAAGGTTGGCGTGACGCTCCAGTGGGGCGGCGACCAGGCTCGTCAAGGTGGGCACCCGGTTCATGGACGACAGGTCAACTTCATGGGGGCGCCGATCCAAGCACAGTACAGCACCTATCCTTTTCAGCTTGGCGAGACGACGATACCGTGGGATGAGAACTACATGCGGTCCTACGGGTTCTACGCGCAGGACCAGTGGCTGATCGATCGCCTGTCGATCAACGCCGGCGTGCGGTTCGACTACTTCCGCGGTTTCTACCCAGACCACACCATGCCGGAGACGACCTGGGGCGCTGCCAGCTCCTTCCCGGGGGCTGACGTGGCGACCTGGAAAGACCTGTCGCCTCGGCTGGGCGCGGTCTATGACCTGCGCGGTGACGGCCGGACCGCGCTCAAGGTGACCGCGAACCGGTACGTCGACGGGATTGGCACGAACTTCGCGAGAGGCATCAACCCGGCGCTTCAAAATGTCACCGTGACTCGCACGTGGTTCGACGGGATGCCATCCGCGGCCTTTGGCGTACCAGGGAG
>DQNS01000043.1 GCA_015659035.1 Acidobacteriota bacterium
CGGGTCACCTGAACCGTGATGCACGGATTGGCGGCGATGCTCGGCTCCTCGAACTGCTCCGGTGGCACGAACGGATCATCCTGGGCGCTGAGGATGAGCGTCGGCATCTGGACCCGGTCGATCACGCGCAGGCTGCTGGCGCGATAGTAGTAGTCATCGGCGTCCCGGAACCCGTGGTGCGGCGCGGTGAATCGTTCATCAAACTCGCGCACGGTCCGCACGCCGTCCAGGTGGCTCAGGTCGAAGCGGCCGGGCCACGCGCGTGCCTTCCGTCTCATCCGTCCCTTCAAGTTGCGGACGAAGTTCCACTCGTAGACCAGGTTCGACCGCCGCTCGAGCGCCGCGACACACAGCCCGAGGTTCAGCGTGGGTGACACCGCGACGACTGCGCCGAGCTGCGGCGGTGGCTCCGGCCCGTAGTCGCCCGCCAGCCGCAACGCGACGTTGCCGCCCAATGAGAAGCCGGCGAGGGCAACAGCTGGAAGCCGGTCCAGCTCGAGCAACTCGCTGATGACCGCCCGTGGATCGTCGGAAAGGCCCGAGTGATAGAGCCCTGCCGATAGCGCCTCGGTGCCGCCGCAATTGCGCTGGTTCAGCATGACGGCGTTCCACCCGGCCGCGTAGGCCTTGTCGGCGAGGCCCCGCATGTAGTGCGCCTCGCTCGACGCCTCGAGGCCGTGGAGGCCAACGAGGGTCGCGTGCCGGCGCCGGTCGGGCTGCCAGTAACAGTGCGCGAGCACACGCGCGTCCGGCGCTACGTCGAAGTAGCGAGGGACCGGGCGGGGCAGACGTGGGAAACGGCGTACCTTGCCCCAGGTGAACAACGTCATCCGGTGCCCACCCCTGAGTCGAGGGTGGGGGGTGTATTCTCGTGTACTCAAAGGAGACAGGAGGCAGGAGACAGGAGACAGAAGGGGTTGGAGGCTGCGCGGCTTCTCTTCAGTGTGCCCATCGTTGGTGTCGATGTTCTACCGCGGAACTCCCCGTCCCGCGACGTCCAGTCCGAGAGTGTACCGCACAAACCGGCCGTTATCCGTCCGCGGTGGGACCGTAGATCGAGGGGACTCGCGCGCCGCGCATCCGCAGATACACGCTGAGCTGGCCCCGGTGGTGGATGAGGTGGTTCAGCACGAGCACCCGGAACACCGAGACGCGGGGGAGCGTGAAGACGAGGTGACCGTTCCGTTCCAGCGTCCAGTCGACAATCAGCTCGCCGTCGATGCGCCCCACCAGCGCCGTGCGTCCCGCCGACGCGCCGGTGTCGAACCACTCGAGCATCGTGGCGACTGAACCCGCCTGTCGCGTGTCCGCCGTGTCCGCCACATCGTAGCCGTCGCGCGTCATCACGATGCTGGTCCACGCGGGAATGTCCGCGAGATGCGCCACGAGCTCGCCAAGCGTACGCGCACGCGCATCCGGGCGCCAGGTGAGGTCGAGCTCGTGCCCGGCGTCGATCACGGCTCGTGTCGTCGCGATCTCGCGGTCGAACTCCGGCAACAGGATGTCGATGAGAGGCATCGTTGAAGTAAGGGCCAGGTCAAGAATCACTTCACATTTCCGGCCGCCGATCCATCCCGTCTAGCGGCCTTCCTCGTCGGTCGAACACGGCCGGTATGCGCCCTCCTCGCGCCTTGCAAGGGCCGGGCGCGGCATGAGTACGACGCCCACAGAATGCGAACTTATTCTTGACCGGACCCTAGGTGCCGACGATCGGGGGAGATTGTATCCGGGTTGGGAGAGGCACGCAGCGCGCCCTGCCCTGGCCCTCTCCCAGAGGGAGAGGGAGACACCGGAGCACTTTCTGGCGAACCTGCCAGATCGAGGCGGATGAGATCCGCGACAATGCGCCAATGTTGTTGCGGCGGTTGAATGTCGGGTGTTTCGGCGGGGGCACCGGGCTCCCGAGTTTGATCGGCGGTCTCAAACACAACCCATGGCTCCGGGTGAACGCGATCGTCACCGTGTTCGACAGTGGTGGCAGCTCCGGCGTGCTGCGGGACCAACTCGGCGTGCTGCCACCGGGCGATGTCCTCAGATGTGCACTGGCGCTGGCGCGTAACGAGACCGAGGCACGGCGGATCCTGCTGACCCGCCTCTCGGGCTTCGAGCACGACAAGCTCGGTGGTCACACCGGCGGCAACCTGCTGCTGTCGATGATGGAGCAATACAGCGGCGACTTTCTCGCCGCCGTCGATGGCCTGCGCACCCTGCTCGATTGTGTCGGGCGCGTCTGGCCGATCAGCGTCGAGCAGGCGACCGTGTGTGCCGAGTACGAGGACGGGTCGAGGACGCGCTGTGAGGTGGAGGTTGACGCCGAGCAGAGCCAGGGCCGCCGGGTCGGCCGGGTCTGGCTCGAACCAGAGGTCAGCATCCACCCGGCGGCCGCCGCCGCCATTCCGACCTTCGACGCCGTCATCATCGGACCGGGGAGCTTCTACACGAGCCTGGTCCCGATCTTTCTGCCCGCCGGCGTGCGCGAGGTGGTCGCCGCCGTCGACGGGCCGATCGTGCTCGTCACCAACCTGCTGACCGAAGGACGCGGCATGAAGGGCTTCACCGCCGGGGCCGCCGTGTCCCGCATCAGCGAGGTGATCGGCCGTTCGGTCGACGTCGTGATCGTCAATACCGGCCACCCCGGCGAGGAGTCACTGGCCCGCTACGCTGACGAGCACAAGGAACCGCTTTTGGTTGGTGACGTGCCCGACGGCTGCGAGGTGATCACCGGCGAGTTCTGGCAAGGCGCGTTCGCCCGCCACACCAGACGTCGGCTCGCCTATGCGGTGTGGGGTGTGCTGTCGCAGCGGCTGCTCGGGTCCTAAACAGTCGGGGGGCGTCAGGTGTTGGCAGCCTTCGACTTTCTGGCTCTTGTGGTTTTCGCGGGCCGTCGGCTCTTGGTTGTGTTCCTTGCCCCCTGCTCCTCACGCTTGATAATCTTTACCGCCGCCTTGTCGATGATCGCCTTCAGCATCTTGGCGGTGGCGCCCCCTCGGGCCGGCCGGCCGGTGCCCCAGAGGTCGGGCATGTCGGCGGCCAGGATGTCGTCGAAGTCCCCCTCGGTTTTGACGCTGAGCGGGGCGAAGGTGGTGATGTCGAGGGGCCCGGACCAGACGTCGCGGTGCTTGATCAGCAGCCAGCTCCGGCCGCGCTGAGACGGGGAGCTGGTGGGCCGGTCCCGTGTGCGGACGAGCACCCACGACCCCTTCAGCTTGTAGCCGTCGAGAGTGAACTTCAGGTCCCCTTTGCGGAGCGCGGCGTCGACATCGTCGACCTCAGGCAGCCACGTGCCATGGTCCCAGAGCATGACGATGCCGGCGCCGTAGCCCTCCGGGATGACCCCTTCGAAGTCGCCGTAGTCGTAGGGATGATCCTCGGTCTGCACCGCCATGCGCTTGTCGCGGTGGTCGAGCGAGGGGCCCTTCGGGACCGCCCACGAGAGCAGGACGCCGTTGTGCTCCAGCCGGAGGTCGTAATGCAGCCGGCTGGCCAGGTGCTTCTGGACACAGAAATAGAGCGGCTCCAGCTTGTGGGGCTTGCGCGCACGCGGCGTCCGGGCGCCGCTCGGCTCAGGGGTCTTCGAGAAGTCGCGTTTGCCCGTGTATTCGTCGAGCGGCATGGGGGATCGCGACCAGCATACCAGTATGATGTAGGTGTCTGAGGTGCTCTGCCCTCATCCCGGGCCCTCTTCCAGGGGGAGAGGGAGAAGCTGGCACGCTCGATTGAAATAACCTGCCAATCCAATGCTGACGGCGGTCCTGCTGTATCTGTCCATTCTGGTGCTGGTCGGCGGGTTCCGGAGCCGTCGGGTGAAGACCGGTGACGACTTCCTGGTAGCGGGCCGCACCCTGCCGGCCCGCGTGCTGGTGTTCACGCTGCTGGCCACCTGGGTGGGGTCGGGTAGCTTGTTCGCTGGGGCCGGGCTGGGTTATCGGGCCGGGTTTCCGGCGTTGTGGCAGTCGGCCGGCGCCTGGGTCGGTATCGCGTTGATCTACTTCATCGCGCCGCGTGTGCGGCGGATCGCGCAATACACGGTCCCCGACATCCTCGAGCTGCGGTACGGCGCGACGGCCCGGGTGCTGGGCACGATCACGACGGTGCTCGCCTACGGAACGATCGCCGCGTACCAGTTCCGCGGTGGCGGCCGCCTGCTCAACGTCTTGACGGATGGCGGCGTCGACCCGGACACCGGCGCGCTGATCACGATGGTCTTCTGCGTCGTGTTCACGTCGCTGGCTGGGATGCTCTCGATCGCCTATCTCGACGTCGGCAACGGCATTCTGATGACGGTCGGGGTGACGCTGGCGGTCGTGTTCCTGGTCGGGGACGCGGGCGGGCTGGGTGCGTCGCTCGGGGCGCTGCGACCCGATCAGGTGTCGCTGTTCGGGACGCTCGGGCTTCAGGGGTCGATGGCGCTGTTTCTGCCGACGCTGTTCTTGCTGCTCGGCGAGGCGAACATGTATCAGAAGTTCTTCTCGGCGCGGGACGAGCGGACGGCGCGGCGGGCGGTCGTCTTCTGGATCGTCGGCACGATCGTGGTCGAGACGCTGATCGATTCGACCGGCGTGCTGGCCAGCACGATCGCCCCTGGCTTGACCGAGGTCCAGTCGGAGGAAATCGTCATCCGGGTCGCGACCGACGTGCTGCCTGCCTTCATGGGGGTCGTGCTGGTCTGCGGCGCCGCCGCCATCATCGTCTCCACCGCCAACAGCTTCCTGCTGACACCGGCGACGAACCTGATCCGCGACGTCTATCAGCGTTTCCTCAACCCGAGCGCGACCGACCGACAGATCATCATCTACACGCGCGTCATCGTCGCCCTGCTGGGCGTGTTTGGCTACGCGGCCGGCAAGTTCTTCCCGACCATTTTGGCGATGGCGCTCTGGGCCTACACGATGTACGGCACCGGCATCACCCCGGCGCTGCTGGGCGCGCTGCTCTGGCGTCGCGCCACGCGGCAGGGCGGCGTGGCGTCGATCCTGGTCGGCATGCTGACAACGCTCGTCTGGGAGATCGTGGGGCTGGCCCGTGGTGTCGACGGCACCCCGGCCTACCTGCTGGGCTGGGCGACGATCTACCCGGCGCTGGTGCTGTCGATCGGCACGCTCATCGTCGTCAGTCTCGCCACCCCGGCGCAGAGCGACGAGGAGGTTGCCGCGTTGTACACGGGGGCGGCGTGAGCGGACTGCGCCTCGAACCGCCCAGACCCTCGATGCGGGTCACGCTGGTCGCGACCTACGAGCTCGGGCGTCAGCCGTTCGGGTTGGCGTCGCCGGCCGCCTGGCTGCGCGAGGCGGGCATCGACGTGACGACCGTCGATCTGTCGCGCGAGCCGTTCCGCCCCGAGGCATTCGCCACCGACCTGGTCGCGTTCCATCTCCCGATGCACACCGCCACCCGGCTGGCGCTACCGCTCATCCGGCGGGTGCGGGCGCTGTACCCGACGATGCGGCTGTGCTGCTACGGGCTCTACGCGCCGCTCAACGAACCGGTCCTCCGGGGCCTGGGCGTCGCGCACGTCCTGGGCGGCGAGTTCGAGCAGGCGCTGCTCGAGGTGGCGACCGGGGGAACCGTCCAGATGGACGGCGTCACTGGGGACACCTCGTTGCCGAGGCTGCGGTTCCGCGCGCCCGACCGCAGCGGTCTGCCGGCGCTCGACCGATACGCTTCGTTGCAGATGCCGTCCGGCGACCGCAGAGTGGTGGGGTACACGGAGGCCAGTCGCGGCTGCAAGCACCTCTGCCGGCACTGCCCGGTGGTGCCGATCTACCAGGGGCGGTTTCGTGTCGTGCCCCGCGACGTGGTGCTCGCCGATGTGCGGGCGCAGGTCGACGCCGGCGCGCGGCACATTACCTTCGGCGACCCTGATTTCTTCAACGGAGTCGGGCATGCCGTGGCGATCGTCGAGGCGTTCGCCCGCGAGTGTCCCGGGGTCAGCTACGACGTCACAATCAAGGTCGAGCATCTGCGCCGGCATGACGACCGGCTGACGGTGTTGCGCGACACCGGCTGTCTGTTCGTGGTTAGCGCGGTGGAGTCGATCGACGACGCGGTGCTCGCCCGGCTCGACAAGGGGCACACCCGTGCCGATTTCGAACAGGTGGTCGCGAGATGCCGGCAGGTCGGGTTGACGCTGGCCCCGACCTTTATCCCGTTCACCCCCTGGACCACCCTGGCCGGCTATCACGAGTTGCTGCGCACAGTCGACACCCTGGATCTGGTGGAGCAGGTGGCGCCGATCCAGCTGGCGTTGCGTCTGTTGATCCCGCGTGGGTCGCGGTTGCTCGAGCTGGGCCGAGAGCGCCTGGGTGTCGATCTCGATCCGTTCGACGACGGCCAGTTGGTGTACCCGTGGCGGCACCCGGATCTGCGGGTCGACCGACTCCAGGACACGGTGGCCGGCGTTGTGGGGCGTCGGCTCACCGCCTCACGGTCGGCGGTGTTCGACGAGTTGCTGTCGCTGGCGGCCGAGCAGGTCGGTGCGCCGGTGTCTCGCCGAGCGGTTGGTGCGCGGGACCGGGCGACGGTGGCGTATCTGAACGAGCCCTGGTACTGCTGAGCCGAGCCGACGACAGAGCAGGTAGCTCTGATCTAACAAAGGTCCTACAGCAGGTAGGAGGCAGGAGACAGGAGGCAGGAGGGAAGCCGGAGGGCTGCGCCGCATCCAGAATTGCCCATCCTCGTTCATCGGGTCCGTCGGTCGTACTTGGTACAGTTCGGGCAATCAGAAAGATCTGACTGATGTTGGCGAAGTCCTCCTGTTTCCTCCTGTCTCGTGACTCTTGTCTACTTGGTGATCTATGCGTCGCGTCCTCCTGATTGCGACCACGACGGGCTACCAGATCCGTGCGTTCGGCGAGGCGGCCGAACGGCTGGGGGTCGAGCTGGTCTTCGCGACCGACCGGTGTCACCGGCTGGACGACCCGTGGCGCGATGGGGCAATTCCGGTTCGCTTCCAGAACGATGCCGAGGCGGCGTTCCTCGAGGCCCTCGGCGAGGCGGCTCGCCACCGGCCGTTGCACGGGGTGCTCGCCGTCGGCGACCGCCCGGCGGTGTTCGCCGCGCTGGCGTGCGAGGCGCTGGGGCTGCCGGGGCACCCACCGGCGGCGGCCCGGGCAAGCGGTAACAAGCTCGAGACCAGACGACGGTTCGCCGCCGCCGGGCTGCCGGGTCCTGCGTTCTGCGAGGTGATGTTGGACAGCGCGCTCGACGCGGTGCGTCCGGGGTTCGAGTTCCCCTGCGTCGTGAAACCGCTCGCGCTGTCTGGCAGCCGTGGGGTCATCCGCGCCGACGATCCCGAGACACTGCATGCGGCACTCGAGCGGGTGCAACGCCTGCTGTCGCGCCCGGATATCCGCGCGCGCCGCGATCCGTCCGACGACCGGGTCGTGCTGGAAGCCTTCATTCCCGGTCGCGAGTACGCCCTCGAGGGCGTGGTCGAAGACGGCACGCTCCGTGTGTTGGCCGTGTTCGACAAACCGAACCCGCTCGACGGACCGTTCTTCGAGGAGTCGATCTACGTCACGCCCTCGGCCCAGTCCGCCGTCGAGCAGCGACGGATGGAACAGGCGGTGGCCGACGCGGTGGGGGCGCTCGGGCTGCGGCACGGTCCGGTGCATGCCGAATGCCGGGTCAACGAGGTGGGCGTGTTCGTGCTCGAAGTGGCGGCCAGGCCGATCGGGGGGCTGTGTTCGCAGGTGCTGAGGTTTCAGGGGCCCGGCGACGTCGTGTTGCCGCTCGAGGGGCTGCTGTTGCGACATGCGCTCGGGGAACCCCTCAGCGGGTATCGTCGCGAGACGGACGCCTCGGCGGTGATGATGATCCCGATCCCACGGGCGGGGGTCTATCGCCGCACGAACGCGGTCGGCGCGGCGCGAGCGGTGGCAGGCATCGTCGACGTGGTGATGACGGCCAAGCCGGATCAGCGGCTTGAGCCGCTCCCGGACGGGGCCAGCTATCTCGGTTTCATCTTCGCGCGGTGCGGGCGCCCCGCCGAGGCGGTGACGGCGCTGCGGCAGGCGCACGCGCGGCTCAGGGTCGTCATCGACACACCGGTCCCGGTGGTGTGAACCCCTGCTATTTCTGCTGTTCCGGGACGTAGTCTGGCGGCAGCGCGGAGCTTTCGCCGAAGAAGAAATCTTCCATGTGCTTCGCCACCGTTTCCTGGGCCTCTTTCTGCCACGGCATCAGGCGGTACTCGTTGAGGATCATCTTCATCCGCTCTTCCCAGAGCTTCCAGGCCTCAACCGACACGTTCTCGTAGATACGCTGTCCCAGCTCGCCGGGCCAGGGCGGCTCGTCGAGCGCCGGCATTTCCTTCTGGAACTTCACGCACGTGACGGTGCGGGGCGACGTATCGGGCTTGGTCGGTTCATCCATAATGGCTGTCCACGATTCCGCGAGTCCGTCGGATCGTAACATGTTAGGCTCCCGTTCCAAACGCCGACACGCTAGCAGAAACAGAAGCTGGCGAAGCCCGCTGGCTTTTCTCCTGACTTCTGCCTCCTGACTCCTGAAACGTCACCTTTGGTCATGTCAGAACGAATCGAGGGCACCCGGCGCGCGGTGGCGACGGCTGGCGTGCTTGCGGGCACGTTCCTGGCCGCCGTCGAGACGACCGTCGTCGCCGCGGCGATGCCGACGGTGGCCGACCAGCTGGGCGGGCTGTCGTACTACAGCTGGGTCTTCTCCGCCTATCTGTTGACCTCGACGGTCTCGATTCCGCTCTGGGGCAAGTTGTCGGATCTGTACGGGCGGCGGCGGTTCTATCTGTGGTGCATCGGGCTGTTCCTGGTTGGGTCGGCGCTGTCCGGCGCTGCGCAGACGATGCCGCAGCTCATTCTGTTCCGCGCACTCCAGGGGTTCGGTGCCGGTGGGCTGCTGCCGCTCGGGATGAGCGTCCTGGGCGACCTCTATACGCTGGAAGAGCGGGGCCGGATGCAAGGGTTGTTGAGTGGCGTCTGGGGTGTCGCGTCGATCGTCGGTCCCCTCACCGGTGGCTATGTCACGGAGCTCTTTTCCTGGCGGTGGGTGTTCTATCTCAATATCCCGTTCGGCATCGCTGCGGCGGTGGCGGTCGGGTCCGCCCTGCGCGATCGGACGACCGGCGAGCGGCGACCGATCGACTACGCGGGGGCGGCGCTGGTGATGACGTCGGTCACCCTGCTAGTGCTGGCGATGAGCGGCAGCGGTCTGGATGGCGGCGCCGCCGGCGCGCCCTGGGTGGTGCCGGCCTATGGCGGCGCGGGCGGGTTCGCCCTGCTGCTGGTGCGTGTCGAGCGCCGAGCGGCCGAGCCGATGGTGCCGCTGGATCTGCTGTCGGACCGGATGGTCGCCGCTCTCGCCGGTACCGGGCTGCTGGTCGGCGTGGCGATGTTCAGCGCCATCGCGTATGTGCCGCTGTTCGTGCAGGAGGGGCTGGGCGGGAGCGCCGTCGAGGCGGGTCGAGCGTTGACCCCGCTGATTCTCGGCTGGGTTGTCATGTCGATGATTACCGGTCGGGTGGTGCTGCGGATCGGCTACCGGCCGATGGTGCTGACCGGGTTGACGTGCGTCACCCTGGGGTTCCTCGGGCTCACCCGCATCGGCCAAGAAAGCTCCGCGTGGCTGCTGCGCGCCGACCTCGCGCTGATGGGGATCGGCCTGGGCATGACGATGTTGTCACTGGTGCTCGCGATGCAGAACGTGGTGGCGCGTCGTCACCTGGGCGTCGCGACATCGTTCGGGCAGTTCACCCGCAGCATCGGCGGCGCGGTCGGGGTGGCGCTGCTCGGCGCGGTCATCGCCGGGTCGCTCCCGTTGGGTCAGGAGCCGACGGCCGCCGAGATGACGGTCGCGATCCATCGCGCCTTCTGGTTCGCTACCCTCGTGTCCGCTCTCGCGGTCGTCTCCGCGATTCGCATCCCGGCGGGGCTCCCTGCCGACCTCGTCCATCCGGACCATGAGCCAGACGAACGCCCTCAGGAGGCAGGAGATAGGAGACAGGAGGCAGGAGGTCAGAAGGCAGAAGGCCGGGAGGCGGATGGGGAAAGCGCTGCGTAGTCAGAGCGCCAAAGCCCGAATTCCGCACCCCGGCGCCTCAATGCACCGGCTTGACCCGGTCGGTGGTCCAGAGGGCCAGGTTCTGCTTGTCGAAGCTGGCCCTCATCACCCGTGCCACCTCGACCCGCGCGTCGTTGAACACGGCGCCGCCGCCGATGTCGGTGAGATCGTCGGAGACGAGCGCGTTAGCGGTCGAGCCGTTGAAGGTGCTCATCCGCCACAGGCCCTTCGGCAGCCCCACGGTCCCGCGCCGCATGTCGGCGTTGCGGGTCACGGGGCAGTGCACCTCGCCGAGCGCATTGAACATGCGCGCCGTGTCGCCGGTCGACAGCTCACGGGCGTCGGCGTCGTCCGGATGCATCTGCAGGCTCGCGACACGGGTCCGCAGCTCGCCAAGCGTCGAGCAGATGGTTTTCTCGGTGGCGGGCGAGATCAGGGTCAGCGGGTAGTCGCTGGTCGCCGGGTCTTCGCGATAGCGGTAGAGTCCTGCCGGGCTCTCGCGCTCGAGCTCTTCCGGAAACAGTTGCACCTTGCCGTCCGGGGTACGCGGGAACACGTCGACGAACTGGATCGGCGTGCCGTCGGCCACGCCTACCACGGACCCCGTGTCCAGGAGGGGCTGGCGGATCTCGTCCGGCAAAACGCTGGCCAGATGGAGCAGCGCCTCGGCGTCGGTGGCCTGGTCCCGGCCGGCATCCAACCCCAGCCGCGTGGCCAGCTCCGCGAACACCTCCACGTTCGGGCGCGCTTCCTCCACGGCGTCGATCACCGGCCGGACCAGCTGCAGGTTGGTCAGCCCGTAGCTCTTCGCCACGTCGTAGGACTCGAGAAAAGTCGTGGCCGGCAGCACGACGTCGGCGAGTTGGGCGGTGTCGGTCATCACCTGCTCGAACACCACCGTGAACAGGTCTTCCCGCGCCAGTCCCTTGAGCACCCGGTTCTGGTTCGGCATCGTCGCGACCGGGTTGCAGTTGTAGACGAAGAGCATCTGGATGGGCGGGTCGTGATACTCGAGCAGCGCCTTGCCGAGCAGGTTCATGTTTACGATGCGGGTGTCTGGCTCCGGGGTGTCGATCCAGGTGTCGGGTGACAGGTTCCAGGCGCCCGAGTTGCTCATCGAGTAGCCGCCGCCCCGGACGCCGAACTTGCCGGCGACCGTGGGTAGCGCCAGCACAGCCAAGGCGGCGTTGCCGCCGTTGCGGTTCCGTTCCAGCCCCCATCCGCAGCGCAGGACGGCGGGGGAGATGTCGGCATACATCTCGGCGAAATTCTCGAGCAGCTCAGGGTCGAGCCCGGCGACCTCGGCGGCGCGGTCGAACGTCCACGGGGCAGCGCGTTCCCGGAGCTGCTCCGCCCCGTGCGTGTGCTCGGCCAGGAACTGCTGGTCCGCCAGGTCGTGTTCGAACAGATAGCGATGGATGGACAGCGCCACCACCACATCGGTGCCCGGTTGTAACGCCAGATGGATGTCGGCCTGACGCGCCAGGTTCGTCCGCCGCGGGTCGAGCACCACCAGCGCCGCGCCTGCCTGCTGGGCGGCCTTGATGTGCGGGACCAGGTGGATGCCGGAGCTGGACGGGTTGGCGCCCCAGATTACGATGAGCCGGGCGTGCTGATAGTCGGGGTAGGTTACCCCAGCCATCTTGCCGTAGAGCGCCTGGTTCGCGGTGCTCGTCGGGATCGCGCAGACCGTGCGGGCGAGCCGAGACGTGCCGAACTGCCGGAACAGCCGCGCGTCGACGGTGTCCTGGGTCAGCAGGCCGTTCGACCCGCCGTAGGAGAAGGGCAGGATCGCCTCGGCGCCCCACCGGTCGCGGATCTCGATCATCCGCGTGGCGATGGTGCCGAGCGCCTCGTCCCAGCTCGCTCTCCGGAAGCGGCCCTCGCCACGGGTGCCCTCGCGGACGAGCGGATGCCGCAGGCGGGTGTCGCCGTAGACACGCTCGCCGAATCGCCGCACCTTTCCGCAGATGTACCCGTCGGTGACCGCGTGCTTGTCGGAGCCGTCGATCGCGACGATGCGCCCTTTCTCGAGTGTCACTTCGAGACTGCACGTGTCGGGGCAGTCGAGCGAGCACACCGTCTCGACCGTCGACCGCCCCCACGTCAGGTTGTCGTCAGGGTTGGCCATCAAGCCAGTCTAGTGTCCCGTCACCGTGGTTCGCAACATGATCCTCGGGGATGGGAGCCGATGTGAGACCCTGATGGGTGCAATGACGGCCAGAAGACGAGCCACCCCGAGACGCCACGCAGCGACTGTGGTTCGGGTTGCGATCGTGGCGTTCGCGGTCGTGATGGCGGTCATCCCGCTGCCGCGAGCGCTTGTCGAAACCGTGTACTCCCAGAGAGCGTACCCGATCGTTCGCCAGCTCGTCATCGGGTTCTCGAGTCTGACGGGCCTGGTGTTGTTCGACCTCTTGCTGACGGGGGTATTGGTCGCGTTGCTGGGGTGGTGGACACTGCGTCTGATCCGAGCGTCTCGGGGCGGTCGTCTGCGCGCGCTGGCCTCGCTGGCGGGTCAGACGGTTGTGTTCGCCGCGGTCCTCTATCTGATGTTCCTCGGCATCTGGGGCTTGAACTACCGTCGCGAGTCTCTGGGTGAACGGCTCGGCTACACCGAGAGTCGTGTCACCGAGCCGGTGCTGGAGACGCTGACGGCAGCTGCCATCGCGAACCTCAACCAGCTGTACGACTCGACCCAGGGTGGTTCCTGGCCTCAACTCGACGAGCTGCCTGTCCGTCTTGGGACGGCGTTCGAACGGGTCCAACAGCGGCTGGGTGTGTCGCCGGTGGTGTCAGGGCTCGTGCCGAAGCGGTCGCTGTTGACGCCCTATTTCCGCCGCGCCGGCATCGACGGGATGGTCGATCCGTTCTTCTTGCAGATTCTGGTCAACGAGACCGTGCTGCCGTTCGAGCGGCCGTTCGTGACGGCGCACGAGTGGGCGCACGTCGCCGGCTTCGCCCACGAGGCCGAGGCGAACTTCGTCGCCTGGCTGATCTGCCTGGAGGGCGACGAGGCGATGCGTTACAGCGCCTGGTCGTTTTTCGTGCCCCGCCTGCTGGCCGCGTTGCCCGAGACGTCGCAGCAACGGCTCGGTGCGGCGCTCGGACCGGGACCGCGATCCGACTTCGCGGCGGTGCGTGCCCGTCTCAGTCGAACGATTCCGATCGTGCGGCGTAACGCGCGCCGGATCAACGATCGCTATCTGAAGGCGAATCGCGTGGCAAGCGGTGTCGCCAGCTACGGGGAGGTGCTGCAGCTCGCGGTCGGCACCGACCTCGGGCGGAGCCAGTGGTAGGAGGAGCAACCGGACTGACGTGAAGCCCCCGTCTTCAGACGGGGGAGCCGAGCGGGAACGCGGAACCTCACACGCTGCGAAGAGGGAAGACGCAGTATGATCATAGGGTCCGGTCAAGAATGTGAAGTTATTCTTGACCGGGCCCTTACACGCCCGTCCACACCGTGCGCGGGTCGTGCGACCACCGTACTAGCTATCGCTGGAAACGAGAAACCGGACTCTCCTCCATGTTCAAGCTGATTCCGACCGTGCGGGGCGGCGCGGTGAATTCCCCGCTGATCTTCGTGAAATACGCCACCGTCGATGCGGCACGCGACGCCACCAAGGCATTGATTCACGCGAACGCCCGTGTGACACGGGTGATGATTGTCGACGCGGCAAACGGCTCGAAGTTCGTCGAGTGGATCGAGCGCTCGTAGCCGCCGTTGACGGTTCGATGGTCAGCGGCCGTCGCGTTGGCTGGCCAGGTCGACACCGCGCAGACGGGGTCGTCGTCGAACCCGGCGTCTGTCGGGTGGCGCGTTCGGTTGAGTCCCCACCGGACGCGATCTAGGGACAATCCAGTGGTGCGATTGCTAGGGATGTTGGCGGCGTGGGTGCTTATTGCGCCGGTCGCCGCCGGCCAGACCGTGACCCGGCCTCAGGAGACGTCCGACGGGCGTGCCGCCCAGGCGTCGGACATCGTGGCGGTCTTTCGGTTCGCCAACATCACGCGGGAGGCGGCTGACGACTGGATCGGGGTCGGGATCGCCGAGACGGTCATGGCCGACCTCGACACGCGGGCCGTGGTGTCGGTCATCAGCCAGGAGCCGATCCCGTCCGCGGACGGCGTGTCGGACGATACGGCGGAACCGGCGTTGGCCGCCGGCCGCCGGCTCGGCGCTCGCTGGGTGGTGACCGGCGGCTATCAGCGTGCGGGCGACCAACTGCGCATTACCGGACGACTGCTCGAGACCGAGAGCGGGTCGGTCCTCAGCGCCGCGAAGGTCGATGGATCGTTTGACCAGCTGTTCGACCTGCAGGATCGGATCGCAGCCGAGCTCGCCGTTGGACTCCTTGGGCCGGCCGGTCGGACGGCCTCCATCGCCACCCGCGGTGGCACGCCAGCCACAACCGGCCGGCGGCCGGCCACGGGCACGACCTCCACACCGGGTGCGGCCGGAGACACCGCGACGCCTGCGCCGGCGGCCGGGACCGTGGCCGCCGTCGTGCCCG
Organism: Acidobacteriota bacterium; assembly: GCA_015659035.1. Lineage (GTDB taxonomy): Bacteria > Acidobacteriota > Vicinamibacteria > Vicinamibacterales > UBA8438 > NP936. The sequence continues at coordinate 14,550 of DQNS01000043.1, forward strand.
CCAGGGTACCGCCGCCGGGTGTCATCGATGGTCCTCCGCCGCCTCTGCCACCCGAGGTCATCTCGCGGGACGCGCAGGGGCGGGCAACGATCCGGGCGGTCCGTCTGAGCGAGGGGATCCGGCTCGACGGGAATCTCGACGAGGAGGTGTATCGAACTGTGCCGCCGATCACCGACTACGTCCAGAACGTACCGGACGTCGGCCAGCCGGCCACCGAGCGGACCGAGACGTGGGTCTTGTTCGATGGCTCGAACCTCTACATCGCCGCGCGCTGCTACGATTCGGCGCCGTCGAGCGAGTGGGTCGCCGACGAGATGCGGCGCGACAGTAGACAGCTGCGGCAGAACGATACGTTCGGTCTGATGCTCGATACCTTCTACGACCGTCGCAACGGGCTGACGTTCTACACCAACCCGTTGGGCGCGATCGCCGATTTCGAGACCACCAATGAGGGCAACCCGAACAGCGACTGGAACCCGGTGTGGGACGTGCGGACCGGCCGGTTCGACGGTGGCTGGACGGTCGAGATGGAGATCCCGTTCAAGTCGCTGAAGTATCCGGCCGGCGTGGCCCAGGTTTGGGGTATTCAGCTCCGACGAGTCGTGCGGCGGAAGAACGAGTGGAACTACATCACACGGGTGCCGCTGTCGGCGGCCGGCGGGCAGGGGTCTGCAGGCATCTTTCGCGTGTCGGCTGCCGCCACGCTGACCAGCCTCGAGGTACCGGCGGGCAGCAACACCCTCGAGATCAAGCCGTACGCGATCGGTGGCGTCACGACCGACCGCATGGCCGACCCGGTCGTCGACAATGACCGGAGCGGCGACTTCGGGCTGGACGTCAAGTACGGGGTCACGCAAAATCTGACCGCCGACTTCACCTACAACACCGACTTCGCGCAGGTGGAGGTGGACGAGCAGCAGGTCAACCTGACTCGGTTCAGCCTGTTCTTTCCGGAGAAGCGGGAGTTTTTCCTCGAGGGAAGAGGCATCTACGACTTCGGTCGGAGTGGGGGGTTCGGCGGTGGCGGTGGCGGAGGCTTCGGCCGTGGGTTGGCGCCAACCCTCTTTTTCAGCCGTCAGATCGGGCTGCAGCGTGGGCAGGTTGTCCCGATTCTCGGGGGCGGTCGTCTGACCGGCAAGGCGGGCGCGTTCAGTATCGGCGCGCTCAACATGCAGACCGACGACGAGACGGTCTCCGGTGCCAGATCGACGAACTTCACCGTCCTGCGTGTGAAGCGAGACCTGCTCCGACGCAGCAGCGTCGGCATGATCTACACCGGGCGGAGCGTGTCGCTGGTCGGCGATGGCGCCAGTCACGCCTACGGCATGGACGCCAACTTTGCCTTCTTCGAGAACGTCAACTTCAACGGCTATTTCGCGAAGACACACACACCCGACAGCACCGGCAAGGACACGAGCTACCAGGCGCGGTTCAACTATGCCGCGGACCGGTGGGGCGTGGAGGTGGACCACCTGCTGGTCGAAGACAATTTTGTCCCCGAGGTCGGGTTCGTGCGGCGGGATGATTTCCGCCGGACGTTCGTGTCGGGCCGGTTCAGTCCGCGTCCCGCCGCGATCGAGTCGGTCAGACGCTTTGTCTTCCAGACCAGCCTCGACTACACGCTGACCGCCGATACCAACGTGCTCGAGACTCGCCAGAACCAGCTACGCGTCGCGACCGAGTTCGAGAACAGCGACCAGTTGCGCGTCGACCTCACACGGTCCTACGAGCTGCTCGAGAACCTGTTTGAGATTGCCGACGGCGTCGCCATCCCCGTGGGCGGATATACCTTCAGCGATGTCAGCCTTTCGTATCAGCTTGGCGCCCAGCGGCGGACGTCGGGCTCGTTCTCGGTGCAGCGCGGGGCGTTCTTCAGCGGCGACATCACGGCTGTCGGTTTCACTCGCGGGCGGCTCGTGCTGACGCCGCAACTGTCGGTGGAGCCCGGCATCTCCATCAACTGGGTCGACCTGCCGGAGGGGTCGTTCACCACGAACCTGGTGACGACACGGGTGAACTACACCTTCACACCCCGGATGTTCTTCAGCGGCCTGCTGCAGTACAACTCCAGCAACGACACCCTGACCAGCAACCTCCGTCTGCGGTGGGAGTATCAGCCGGGCAGCGAGCTGTTCGTCGTTTACACCGAGGACCGCGACACCGCCACGCTGGACCCGCGGCGCTTCTCCCAGACGCGCAATCACGGTTTTGTGGTGAAGTTCAACAAACTGTTCCGCTATTAGCGGATGCTCGAGGAGGCAGGAGTCAGGAGTCAGAAGTCAGAAGAAGGCCGAAGGGCTTCGCCACTTCTGTGTCAGTTGCAACCAGACCCGCCGGTCTGGCAGCCGACACCCGCGTCATGCCTCTAGCCCGAGGTTCTCGATGATCCGCGTGGCAGCGTGTGCCTTGTTCAGCGAATAAAGGTGCAATCCCGGGGCGCCGCCGGCCAGCAGCGCTTCGCACTGTCGCGTGGCGAACTCGACGCCGAACTCCGTGACCGCCTGCGGATCGTCACCGAACGCTTCGAGCTTCGCCAGCAGGGGAGCAGGGAGGGTCGAGCCGCAGATCCGGGTGAACCGCTTGATCTGTTCGGTGTTCAGGATCGGCAGGACGCCGGGTGTGATCGGCACGCTCACGCCGAGCGTCTCCACGAGGTAGTCGCGGAACCTGAAGTAGTCGTCGTTGTCGAAGAAGAGCTGGGTGAGGACGATATCGGCGCCGCGGTCGATTTTTGCCTTCAGACGCTGCCAGTCGACGTGTTTCCCTTCCGTGCAGGCGACGTGGCTCTCCGGGAAGCCGGCGGTGCCGATCGAGAAGCCGCCCATCTGTTTGATGAACGCCACGAGCTGATACGAATAGTCGAAGCCGCTCTCCGGCCGCGCCAGCTCGCCGCCGGCCTGCGGGGGATCGCCGCGCAGGGCGAGGATGTTCCGGATCCCCTTGCCTCGCGCCTCTAGCAGATAGCGCTCGATGTCCACACGTGACGTGCTGATGCAGGTCAGGTGCGCCATCGTGGTGGTCTGGTGCTCACGCTGAATGCGGTCCGCGATCGCGAGCGTCTTGTCCCGGGTGCTGCCACCGGCGCCGTAGGTCACCGAGTAGAAGTCGGGGGCGACCGCCGCCAGCGCGGGCAACGTTCGTTCGAACAGGGTCGTCTCGCCCTGCGGGGTCTTCGGTGGAAAGAACTCGACCGAGACCACCGGACGTCCGAGCACCCGTTTGTCGGCGTAGATGTCCCGGATGAGTCGGGTCGACGGGAGCGCCATTCCGGCCGTGGTCGGCAGGCGGTCGAGCCGAGCCTTCGTGGTCGACATCATGCGGTGTGTCATCGATGCCTCGTTATCGGCCCCGCCGCGGCGCAGCTGCACCCACGGGACACGCATTGAGGCCAGCTGCGAGCGTACCATCCAGGTTCGCGGCCTGACAAGACGGGCGGCGGCCCGAAGCCCGCGGGTCTTGGCAGTTCAGCGGCCGGTCGGTGGTTGCGTCCGGCACCCGTTGCGCTTATAACAGGCGGGCACGACGAGTGTTCTGAGGAGTCAGAGGTCAGAAGGCAGAAGATGGAGACAGCCGGCTGCCAGCGCCCATCCAGGAGACGACGCATACATGAGA
>DQNS01000045.1 GCA_015659035.1 Acidobacteriota bacterium
AAGCCCCGCATTGCACCCCCTGCCAGCCAGCGGTAGGATCGACTGCACATCCCGTCACACAGAGGAGCGCCGCATGAAGCCGCTCGTCGCCGCCGTCGCCGTCCTGGTCGCGCAGGGGAGGTTCTTCATGAAACAACGTCATCTACTGGCAGCAGGACTGGTCCTGGTCCTCACAGGGTGCGGAGAGAGCGCAGATCCTGGAGACAGCGCGGCTCCTGAGGCACAGCCTGGCGGACTCGTGCTCGTCGGAGGGCAGTTGATAGACGGGAGCGGTGCGCCACCCGTCGCGGATTCGGTCGTCGTGATTCGCGATGGTCGGATAGAGAGCGCCGGCCCTCGGGACACCACGGCCGTGCCCGATGGCGCAGAGATGGTCGACGTGACCGGCAAGACCATCATGCCTGGTCTGGTAAATCTGCATGTGCACTATCGCGAAGGACCGGAGGAAATCCAGCGCCAGTTCCAGTCGCAGCTCTACTACGGTGTGACCACCGCACGGAGCATCGGCAGCGATTCGCCGGAGCGGGTCGCCTTCCTGCTCGAGGCCAACGCCGGTCGTCCCGACTTCCCCCGGACCTACACGGCGGGGCTGGGATTCTCGCGTCCCGGCGGATTCAACGCCGCCGGTCGGAATGCCCCCGCCACCGAAGACGAAGCGCGGTCGTTGGTGCGGGATCAGATCGCGCTTGGCGTGCACTTCGTCAAGATGTGGGTCAACGAGGTCGACGAGCCGGGCCTGAAGATCACACCAGAGATCCGGTCCGCCATCATCGACGAGGCGATCCGAAACGGCGCCATCCCGGTCGCCCACATCGATGACGAAGTCGATGGTCGCCAGCTGGTCCAGGCCGGCTTGCGGGACTTGCTGCACAGCACCGTGTTGACCTTCGGCCCCGGAGCCGGTGTCCCGGTGAACGATCCCGCCCCCTCGCCGGAGTTCATCCAGATGTGCCTCGACAACGGGGTGTCCTTCACCCCCACCCTGTCGATCGTCCAGAATAACTGGCACTTCGCGGAACATCCGGAGCTGCTGGATGACCCGGCGTTGCGTGCCGCGTTCAACGCGTACAATCCGGATGCGCTGGCCGGATGGGACGACCCGGCACGCAGGGCGGACGTGGTCGATGCACCGGGTTTCGAGGACCGCAAGGCCGCGTTCCGACAGGTGCAAGACTTCGTTAAGACGATGCACGACGCCGGGGTCAAGGTCGCGCTAGGGAATGATGCCGGGACCGCGAACGTGCCGTTCGGCTGGGCCATCCACCACGAGATGGAGCTGTATGTCGAGGCCGGTCTGACCCCGATGGATGCGATCGTCGCGGCAACGGCCACCGGCGCCGGTCAGATGCCTCCGGTGGGGGAGGCCGACTTCGGCATCCTCGAAGCCGGCAAGGTGGCCGACCTCGTCGTGCTGAACGCCGATCCCTTGGCCGACATCCGCAACACGCTGGAGATCGACCGGGTCATGCGACTCGGCGAGTGGGTGGACCGTTCGGGATTCGTGCCGTCTCCCTAATCGACGGTCGGTTTCCGGAGTGCGGCGCCCGTCTGGCCAGGCGCTACGAGGGAGCAGCCAGGCCCGGCGAATGGACGCCGTCCTGTCGCGTTAGGGGGTCAACGCCGATCGCCACGTCGGCCGAGACCTCAAGAGAGCCGATATTTACCGGTGTTTTCTGGAGCCGGCGAGCGGACTCGAACCGCTGACCTGCTGATTACGAACTGTCGGCAGGGTGTATCCGGTGGACGCGGACGGACGAAACGGGAACGATACCGGCCTGCGTCTGTCCATCCGCGTCTCTGGGTTCCGCCCGTGTCCGGCGGTTAGGGGGTCAGTTAGGGGGTCAAATTCAACACACAGCCGTGACCGTCGCCGATCGGCGCCTGGCAGATCGCCGTCCGTCAGCGGAAAGCCTGACTGCTGCTGGCTGAAGACGTGCGGTACGGTCCTCACCGCTCTCGTCTCGCGGGTACGCGCCGTCCGCAGCGTGAAACCGTCCAGACAACCCCGATTGGGCTGGGCCATCGCCGGGGTCGTCAGGCGCGTAACCGGGCCCGACCGCGCGGGAGGCGGCCATGCTAAGATGCCGGCTTCAGGCAGTTTACGAACAGTCGATCGCTGATGACCGCTGCCGTCGTTACGCGCGGCGAGATGACCCGTTCGCGGTCTACTAGTAGCAGACGCACAAAGGACTACGCAGCATGACCGAGACCAGCGGCACGGTCCGCGCCCTCTCCATGTCCCTGGTGATTCTGTCTGCTGGGTGCGTGCCCGACGAGACGGAGGACGCACCGGTGCCTGCCGGGGAAGTCGCTCAGGTGGATGCCGACGATTCTGCGTTCACCTACTCCATCATCGACCTAACTTCCGATCGAGCCGCCGTCATCGCGTTGCTTGAAGCGCGCGTGATGCCGACAGTGATGGAGGCAGGTGCGAAGCCGTACTCGGTCTGGCTCCCGTTAGAGGTGACGGAGGAGGCCCTGCGACGCGCGTTGTCAAGCGCGGGCGGTGCCAGGACTCCATTCACGCCGCTTGGCGAGGCGCAACTTGGGCTAATGTTGGCGTGGTCAGGACAAGGTGGCCAGGTCGAGGTCCTCGACTCCGCGCTCATGGACCTCGACGGCGTGGAGGCAGTGACGACCCGCACGTTCGACCCGATCTACTTGGCGGCGGGACTACGCGTGCCCACCGGCCCAGGATTCTACATACATCGTGAGTCCCGATACCGGGCGGAGGATGTGGCCGACGTCGTGCGACTCAGCGAGGAGGCGTGGGAGACCTTTGAGCCTACGTTCGGGGCGCGGGTAACAGGACTCTTCCGCGAGCGGACAGATTCCGACGATGTCGCGCGCCTCCTCAGAATCGTGTGGTACCGCAGTCTTGAGGGATGGCTCGAGTCGCGGGGCAACCGGGACCCCGAGTCGAGGCAGCGATTCATGGAGCGCAACCGCATGCGGTTGGAAGGCTCCGGAGTCGCCATCGCGACAGACCGTGCCGCGCAATAGGGCGTCTAACCAGCCGTTGCAGCTGGCCGCCTGCGCCGGCAGGCTGAGCGGCAATACGCTCGGCGGACAATACAGGATTAACTGATCCACGGTGATGGCAGACGCACCGAGATTTCGTGCCTGGCGGGGGCACGTCCGAAGGCAGATCAGTAATCTCAATGCCTCGGCGGGACTGGGACCGCTTGTCTGTTGATACGGGTGCTGTCGTGCAGATTGATGTTGAGAGCACACCCTTGAGCGGCGTGGCCAGAGATTCATGCGGCCCCCTCGCACTGGAGCCGGAATAACGCCTCAATTTCCCTTCCATCGCACTGTGGGACGCCGCGCACCCGCGTGCGCCGTAAGCTCCGCATTGCACCCCCTGCCAGCCAGCGGTAGGATCGGTGTCTACACCCGCGTCGTCGTGGTGGTGGAGGAGTCTTTAGTAGGAGTGAAGGGGTGACTGACCCGGAGAACAGGCAAGGTGTTCAAGGTGTTTACGACAGATTTATCGCTGGAGAAATCACTCTACACCTTGGCCATATTCATGTCGGGAAGATGAAGATTAGCTGGCATTCACTCATATGGGGCGCGTACTTCTTGTATATTCCTGTTGCTATCGCAGTTGACTATCTTTTCGATTCGAGCGCCATGTGGCGATATGGCATATTCATAATTCTGCCGATGTCTATCTATGGAATTTATGGCACCCGCAAAGCGGCAAGGAAAAAGAAGGCCAATGGATAAGACCGGCCAAGTGTTCCGTGCGACAGCTCCTCGCCCGCGAATGGGACGCCGCGCACCCGCGTGAGCCGGAAGCCCCCGCAATGACACTGTTTTTTCCTTGCGGGCCCTTAGACGGCAGTGACGACAGCACAAGCTCTCCGATTCGTACGCACCCATGGCGTCGTGCTTGAGTCAGCCTCAGGACCGGTCCCGTCACTGGCAGCGGCCATTGTCGGCGAGCTCATTCGGGGGAGCTGGTGGGGTCACCCGCAGAATCAACAGATCTTCACGGTCACGCGTGCAGTGCGGAAGTCCGATTTCATTTTGGTGTGCCGGCTCGTCAATCGGAAGGTGACGCTGGTGCATCAGAGGCTGTGGCCTGCGGTCGTTCGCGTCGCCGCCCGGTTTCCGCCGACGCACCTTGCCAGGATTGTCGAGACCCACACCGCGGCCGGACATCACCGCGTCGAAGAGACGCCGTTCCCCGAATGGGTCCCCCCGATGGTGCTGGCGACGGCAACATCATTGTCCGAACGAGAGGCGTTGTCGGCACTGGGTACATGGATACCGTAGAGCCACCTCACTCCGGCCCGGGACGACGGCGAGGGTTCTCGGCATCAGCTATCACACCCTGCAGTCGTATCTGCGCTATCAGGCGCCGGACACGGCCGCACACCCGCGTGAGCCGTAACCCCCGCATTGCACCCCCAGCCAGCCAGGCTGGGTTCGCGCCGACCAGCTGGAACCGATCTAGACCTAGCTACTGCTTCTTGCCGGATCCGCTGACGGTGAACCGACCACCGCCGATGTCCTGGCTGGCGTTGATCATCTCGCCGTCCAGGGTCAGGGTCAACACGATGGGAAAGGCCTGGCCACGGCCGCTCCGCTCGAAGGAGAGCACGAGGCTGTCTCCGTCCTTTGCGATGTCGGTGATGTCCAGCGCGCCGCCCCGACCACCCTCTATCCTGGCCGCCGCCTTGCCGCCTTCGTCCCGGATCACCACGGTCTGATCCCGAGTGCCGCCACCGCGGGGATTCTCCATGGCGATGACCCAGGTGCCCATGAACGCGGTCGCCTCAGAGGAATCCAACATCGAGGCCTGGCCGGCAGCCGCCGGTCCGGCCAGCAGAAGCACACTCAACACCGTCGCCAACGTCCACAGTTGCTGTCTCGTCATCATCGCGCTCCTTTCGGGGTCTTCTCCCCGCACCCCGTCATCGATGCTCTAAACGTCGATCAGCGTCGTCGATACTCGCATCTCATCTCCCCCGTGCGGACGGACCGCGCCGCCGACTACATCACACTAGCCTAAGTATTGCCATCCGGCGGAAAAGTCCAAACCAATGGGAGTGAACTCGTTTCCCGCTTTGTATGACGGCCAGCGCCAATGGGTCCAACGGACGGAGGGCGCTACGCCAGGATCCCCCGGATCGGGTGGCCGTCGACGTCGGCCAGGCGGAAGTCGCGGCCGCCGAAGCGGTAGGTCAGCCCGCGGTAGTCGAGCCCGAGGAGCGTCAGCACGGTGGCGTGGAGGTCACGCACGGTGTGGGCGTTCTCGATGACGCGATAGCCATACTCGTCGGTCTGGCCGTAGATGAACCCCGGCTTGACCCCGCCTCCGGCCAGCCACAGACTGAAGCCATAGGGGTTGTGGTCGCGACCGTTGGTGCCCTGCACGAACGGAGTCCGGCCGAACTCGCCGGAGAAGATGACCAGGGTCTCATCGAGGAGGCCACGTGCCTTCAGGTCCCTGACCAGCCCGGCCACCGGCTGGTCGACGGTCCGCGCGTTGGCGGCATGACCCTCGACGAGCTTGGTGTGCTGGTCCCAGGGGTTGGCCGCCTGCCCCATGCCGTCGGTGCCCACCATGGTCAGCTCGACGAATCGGACGCCTCGCTCGACCAGCCGGCGCGCCACCAGACACTGCCGTCCATAGGCGGCGGTGGAGGCGTTCGCCGAATCCATCCCGTAGAGCTGCCTTGTCGCCTCGGTCTCCTCCGACAGGTCGACCAGCTCGGGTACCGCCGTCTGCATCCGGTAGGCGATCTCATAGTTGTCGATCGCGGCTTCCACCTGCGGGTCGCCGCCGATCCGATCGACAAACGCCTCATCCAGGTCGCCGATGAGTCCCAGCCGGTCGCGCTGCCGGGCGTCGGTCTCCCGCGGCTGCACGTTGTTCAGCGGCTCGGCGTTCTCCGGATAGATGAACGACCCCTGATGGACCGCCGGGAGAAACCCGTTGCCGAATACGTTCACCCCGCCCAGCGGGATGCCACCGCTGCCGAGCACCACGAACCCAGGCAGGTTCTGGTTCTCGCTGCCAAGCCCGTACGTCACCCAGGCGCCCATGCTCGGGAACCCGTTGAACGGCATGCCCGCGTGGAAGTAGAAGTTCGCCTGCGCATGCTCCATGAACGGTGCCGTCATCGACCGGATGACGGTCAGCTCGTCGGCCACGCCGCCGATGTAGGGAAAGAGCGCGCTCACCGGAATGCCGCTCTGACCGTAGCGGGTGAAACCCCAGGGGCTCGGTAGGATGTTGCCGTCCTGGTTGAACATCGTCCGCTCGGTCTGGAACGGCATCGGTTCGCCCGCCTCGGCCGCGAGCCGCGGCTTGGGGTCGAACGAGTCGATATGTGAGAGACCGCCCGACATGTAGCAGAAGATGACGTTCTTGACCTTCGGTGTGAAATGCGGCGGCTTCGCCGCCAGTGGCCCCTCGGACGGATCCTGCGCGAGTCCCCCGTAGGCCCGGTCCGCCATCAGAGCCGACAGCGCGAGGAAGCCGAAGCCGGTCGACGTCCGGCGCAGCATCTCGCGCCGCGTCTGGAACGGACGCGGGGCGGGGTGGTCGTGATGATGCCGGGGGTTGAAGCACATGCGCGGTCCTACCGGATGAACAGATACTCCTTCAGATTGAACAGGCTGTGGGCGACGTCCTGCCAGGCCTGTGCGTCGTAGAGCAGCAGATCGGTCGACGTGCCGCGCCCGGCCGCCGCCCCGTTCAGGTACTCGACCATCCGGGCACGCTCGATGTCGGTCGGACGGCGTGCGAACGCCTTGAGATACATGTGGTCGAGCCGTCCTCCGACGGTGCCCGCCTCCCCCTCGGCCAGCCTGCGTCCCCACTCGGCCGCCTGGCCGATCACGAACGGGCTGTTGAGGAGTGTGAGCGACTGGGCCGGCACGTTGGTGGAGTCACGCTGGCCGCGGGTGGAGGCTGGCTTCGGCTGGTCGAACACCTGCAAGAAGGGGTTGTAGGCGTTACGCCGGATCTCCTGATAGATGCTGCGGCGGCCGTCGCCGTCGACCGGCCCGTTGTCCGGGTCGCCCTCGGTGACGCCGTGGCGGGCGGCATAGTGCACCGGCACCGACGGGCCGTACATCGTAGGGTCGAGCCTGCCGGAGACCGAGAGCATCGAATCGCGGATCGCCTCGGCATCCAACCGGCGCAGGTTGGCATGCTGCAGCAACCGGTTGTCGGGGTCGCGTACGGTGGCGTCCCCGGCCGCCTCGCTGCTCATCCCGTAGGTCTCGGTCTGGACCAGCCGCCGCACGAGCCGCTTCACGGAGTAGCCATCCTGGACGAACCCGGCCGCCAGCGTGTCGAGCAGCCCGGGATGTGACGGCGGATCGCCGAGTCGCCCGAAGTTGTCCACGGTCCTGACCAGCCCGTAGCCGAACAGATGCCGCCACACGCGGTTGACGGCGACACGCGCGGTGAGCGGATTCTCCGGGTCCGTGACCGCCTCGGCGAGCCGCAATCGGACCTGGCCCGGATCCGGATAAGGGCTGGGGTCGAGCGCGTGCAGAAAGCCGCGCGGCACCGGCTCGCCCAGATTCTTGTGGTGCCCTCGGACCAGCAATGGATGGTCCGGCGCCGCCTCTTCCACCACCCCAGGCGCCCGTCGCGCCACCGGCACGCCTCGCTCGAGCCGTCGATACTCCGCGACCGGCCCTCGCAACGACTCGAGATCTTCGAGCGCGCGCGGCAACAGATCGGCGCGCACCGCCTCGTCGAGGAACGCCGCCTGTCGCTCGGTGAGCGGACCGTCTCGCCAGACCGTCACCACGTCACTCAGCGCGCCGGCCACCGCGGCGGCGAGCTCGTCGGTCGTCGTCGGCGCCTCGGCCGTGGTGGCATCCAGCAAATGCAGCAACGGCACCACCGTATCGCGCGGAGTCTCGTCCTCGTCGTGGAACAGCACCTGGCTGACACCGATCGACGACCGCCCGTCGCGGCGGCGGGTCGGCCGGTTGGGCAGGGCGCCATCCTCGGGGTCGAACGTGAACTGCGTGACGTCGTCCTGGGTGGCGAACTCGATGTAGGCGGAGAACCCCTTCCAGAAGCTGGTGTCCCACTGCGCCCACCGCATCCGGTCGCGCTTGGGGCTGTACCGCAGGTGGTAGATGCCACCGCGCGGCACCGCGTAGTTCTCGATGACGAGCACCGCAAAACTGAGATTGCTCCCCAGCAGCCGTAGGCTGATGAAGTCGTTGTCGATCGTGAAGCGCGGAGTCTGGATGACCCCGGGATGCTTGTCGCTCAGCAGGTGGGTGTAGGCGCCACCCGGGTAGATCCCGGTCAGCACGCGGTCGCCCCGCCGCTGGACGACGAACTCACCGGGCGCCGACGGTGCCTGGGTGCGTCCGGTGCCATGCCCGACGGTGCTCGCGTAGTCGGGTCCGCTGAGGTCCCACGCGGTCTCGAAGTGCTCGGCGTTGAAGCGCTCGCGGTCGGCGATCTCGTCCTCCCACCGCGCTCGAAGCGACGCCCACCTCTGTGGAAACCGGGCCGGCTCGACGTCGGCGAGCTCGCGCCAGACGGACAGGACCGAACCGTCCGGACCGGTCGGATCGAGCGTCTCTGCCGGCGCTGTGGGGTCGGCGTCACCATCGGCGGCTCCCGACGTCTCGGCCCGCTCGAGCAGCCGCGCCGGTATCTCCGCTGCCGCCCCGAGCCAGGTCTCGGCCAGCCGGCGGCGGATGGCCCCCTTGGCCTCGGCCAGCGCCGTCCTGTTGGTCTCGAGCCGGGCCGGGGCGTCAATGGCGCGCTGGGTCGGCCGGGCGCCGTACAACGTCCCGAACAGCGAGTAGTAGTCCGCCTGGCTGATGGCGTCGAACTTGTGGTCGTGACACCGGGCGCAGGAGACAGTCAGACCCATGAACGCCTTCGACACCACGTCCACCTGGTTGTCGGTCCACTTCACCCGGTCTTCCCACGGGTCGACCGGCTGGTAGCCGTGCTCCACCAGCCGGAAGTGAGCGGTGCCGATGATCGACTCGTTCAGCCCGTCGGTGCGGTTGAGCCGTGGCTCCCCCAGCAGGTCGCCGGCCAGGTGCTCCCGCACGAGCTGGTCATAGGGCACGTCGGCGTTGAACGCCCGGATAAGGTAGTCGCGATACCGCCACGCCTCCGGGATGTCCGGGTCGCCCTCGCTGCCATGCGACTCGCTGTAGCGCACCAGGTCCATCCAGTGCCGGGCCCAGCGCTCGCCGAACCGGGGCGAGGCCAGATAGCGGTCGACCAGCGCCTGGTAGGCGTCCGGCGAACGGTCGCCGACGAACCGCGCGACCTCGGCCGGGGTCGGCGGGAGGCCGCGCAGGTCGAACGACAGCCGGCGGATGAGCGTCAGCCGGTCAGCCGGACCGGCCGGCACGAGCCCTTCGCTGTCGAGGCGCGCCCTGATGAAGCGGTCGACCGGCCGGGCGGACCAGGTGGGGTCCGAAACGGCCGGCGGCGCCACCGGGCGGACCGGCTGCCAGGCCCAGTGCTCGCGCCGCCGACGGTCCAGGTCGAACGGCTCCGACGGGTCTGGAGGGTCCGCCACTGCGCGTGCTCCAGCCGGCCACGGCGCCCCCATCTCGACCCACTCCGCCAGCGCGGCAATCTGACGCTCGGCGAGCGCACCAGTGGGCGGCATCAGCGCCGGCCGTCCCAGCACCCGCCGCACGAGCGCGCTGGCCGCGGCGTCGCCCGGTACCATCGCCGGTCCGGTGTCGCCACCGGCGAGCAACCCGTCACGGCTGTCGAGCCGCAGGCCACCCGACGGCGTCGTGGTGCGAGAGTCGTGGCACTGGAAGCAGTTGTCGGCCAGCAGGGGCCGGATCGTGGTCTCGAAGAACTCCGCCTGGTCGGCGGTCGGCGCTGGCTGCGCGGGCGACGACACGGCCGCCCCGAGGAACACGGCCGCCGGCGCAATGAGCTTGAGGACGCGGGTCGACATGTCTGTAGTGCTGGTCGTGCCGGAA
>DQNS01000093.1 GCA_015659035.1 Acidobacteriota bacterium
CTCCCTCCTCGCGCCTGGCCACCCGGGCGCCTCGACGCCCACAAGATGCGAACCTATTCTTGACCGGACCCTACGTGCTGCTCAGGTTAATCTTACCGTCTCGTGTCGACCGGATCGACCCGTCGGCATCTCTGATAGGATGACGCGCATGCTGGCCAAGCCAGACTCGTTCGACGCGCTCCCGCTGCCAGAAACCAGCCTCCGCGGGCTGTTCCGACACTTTGGTCCCGGGATGATCCTGATGATGACCGGGGTTGGCACGAGCCATCTGCTCACGGCGCCGGCGGCGGGTGGCCGGTTCGAGTTCGCGCTGCTGTGGTGCATCCCGGTCGCCTACATCTTCAAATACTACGGTTTCGAGATGGCGTTCCGCTTCACGAACGCCACCGGCCGAAGCATGCTCGACGCCTACACCACCGCCCCAGGGAAGTGGCCGGTCTGGTATGTGCTGGTTACCACGCTCATCCAGGCCGCCCTCGGTCAGGCGGGCCGGCTGGCGGCGGCTGCCGCGGTGCTCTTCTACGTCTTCTCCGAGGTCTTGGGTCTGGATCTGTCGACCTACGGACTCGCGCTCGGTGGGCTGTCGGTTGGCATCATCCTCTACGGGCGCTATGCGGTGGTCGAGCTGGCCACCAAGATGCTGGCCGGTCTGCTGTTCGTTTCGACCGTGGGGGTCTACCTGTTTCGACCGGCGCCGCTCTCCGAGATGGGCCACTTTTTCACCTTCGAGGTGCCGGGCGGGTCGTGGCTGATCATCGCGGCATTTCTGGGGCTGCTACCGACCGGCATGGACGTGTCGCTGCAGGCGTCCGAATGGGGCAAGGCGAAGCGGGTCGGCATGGGGCGCATCCGGGAACAGCTCGAGCAGGAGGGCTATGCCCGTCCGTTCGACCCGTTCGCCTCGACCAAGTCTGATCTGACGGTCGACGTCTCGACGTTGCCGGAGCACGCGCAGGAGTATTGTCGGCGCTGGTTCCGGATCGGGTTGTGGGACTTCTCTTTCGGACACGTGGTGTCGGCCGTGCTCGCCTCGATTTTCCTGCTGCTCGCGGCGGTCTGGCTCTACCCGAGCCCGGTCGAGGGGCGCGCGGTGATCGGCGAGATCGCCGGCATCTTCCCGCCGGCGATGAGGGTCGTGTTTCTCGCCGGTGCCTTCGCAGCCACCTTCTCCACCGCGTTCAACTACTTCGACGGCTGGCCGCGCGTCGTGGCGGCCTGTTGCCGCAACCTGTTCCGCACGACGGCGGCGTTGCCCGGGATCGCGGTCCACCAGCTCACCGAGGCGCACCGTGGCACGTGGTCGTCGGAATACAACGTGTACCGGCTGACGATGTTCTATTCGCTGGCGGCGGCCGTGCTGATCATCGCCGGCCTGCCGCGTCCGGTCTTCCTGGTGCTGGTCTCCTCCGCGCTGGCGTTCTTCATCGCGCCGGTCATCTTCTTCCTGAACCTGTACTACTGCCTCACGGTCATTCCGAAGACAGACCGGGTGTTCTACCCGTCGCGCTTCGCGACCTGGTTCAGCTGGTTCAGTCTGGTCGTCTTCACCGGGCTGACGGTCGTCGTCATCATTGCGCGTATATACCAACCGCTGGTCGAGATGCTCGGCGGCTGATGCGCCTCAGCACCCTGTGGTGAGATTGCTCCGACGTGGCTGAGCGCCGTTACGAGTGGGTGCCGTATCGACCGACGCCACCGGTTCGACCAGTCGACTGGTGGGTGAAGGGTGTCCCTGCCCTCCTTGGACTACAGATCCTGATCGTGACGCTGCTGCGGCTCAGACCCGGCTGGCTGGGGCTGTGGCTGTGGTATCTGGGGCCGTCGTTGCTCGTCATCCTGGCCGGCGTGCTGCTCATCGGGTCGCTCCGGTCGGCACGACAGTGGCGGCACGGGGTCAACACGTGGCACATCGCCGGCTACCTCGGGCTGGTCGTCTTCATCGTCTCTCTCCGGGCCTACGGCTCCTACCCCTCCTCGCATGACGGTTCTCCGAGCGCGGTCGAGTTCCGGTTGCCGCTCGACGGTCCGGTCACCGTCGCCTGGGGCGGCGAGACGTCCGACGTGAACTACCACGTGTTCCTGCCGGACCAGCGCTGGGCCTACGACCTGCTGGTGACCGAGGGCGGTCGCAGCGCGGCCGACGGCGGCACCCGGCTCGAGGACCACCATGCGTGGAACCTGCCGGTCCGCGCCCCGGCCGACGGTGTGGTGCGCCGGTCGGTAGACGGCGAGCCGGAGGCGGTGCTGGGCGCGCCTCGTTGGGGGCTGGCCGGGCTCGGCAATCATGTCGTGATTCAGGTGGCGCCGGATGAGTTCCTGTTTATCGGCCACTTCCGTCGTGGCACCGTGGCGGCGGCGGTCGGCGAGCGGGTCACCGCCGGCCAGCTACTCGGTCGCGTGGGCAACTCCGGCAACAGCAGCGAGCCGCACATCCACGTGCACCTGCAGGACACCCTGCGTCCCTATTTTGGCGAGGCGGTCCCGTTCTATTTCTCCGCCTACGAGCAGGACGGGCGCTTCGTCGACCGGGGCATGCCGGAAGGGGGCCGTCTCGGGGGCCGGTATGTCGGCCAGCGAGTACAGCAACGGAGACCGGATGATCCGCGCGCGGGGACCTGACGCGTGCTTCCACCTGCGGCGCTGTCTGTGTCGGGCCTGGCATCGTAGAATGACGATCATGAGACCAGCATCCGTCCGGCATCGCGTGATGGCCAGGGTCTGGCTGCTTGCGGTGGCGCTCCCCGCCACAGCCCAGCCGCTCGACGTGGCCGTGTCCCACCATGCCCGCGGCCTGTTTCCCGGCGAGGCGGTGCTGCTCCGGGTCGAGGCATCCGGACCCCTCACCGAGGTCCGTGGCACCGCGTTCGACGAGACCGTTCGCTTCTACCAGGCGGCGGACGGGGTCTGGCACGGGCTGGTCGGTATCGATCTGCTGGTGGAGCCGGGGAACCACGACGTGGCGCTGCGCATCATGTCGGTGACCGGCCCCGCGATCGCGCGTGTCTACACCCTGTCGGTCGAGCACAAGGCGTATCAGACCCGCCAGTTGACGGTCGCGCCGCGCTACGTCGAACCGCCGCCCGAGGTGAGCGAGCGGATTGCCCGCGAGGCGCGACAGCAGGCGGCGATCTTCGCGGCCGCGACAGAAGAGCGACTCTGGCGCGGGTCCTGGGGGCGCCCCGTGACGGGGCAGGCAACCAGCGCGTTCGGCAGCCGGAGCGTGTTCAACGGCCAGCCGCGGAGCCCGCACAGCGGGGCCGATTTTCGCGCCGCGGAGGGCACGCCGGTGACCGCCCCCAACGTAGGCACGGTGGTGCTGACCGGGGACACCTACTTCTCAGGCGGCTCGGTCATCCTCGACCATGGCTGGGGGCTCTACTCCTACTTCGCTCACCTGTCGAAGATCCTCGTCGAGAAAGGGGATCTGGTGGAGCCCGGTCAGGTGCTCGGTTACGCTGGGGCAACCGGCCGGGTCACCGGCCCGCATCTGCACTGGACCCTCCGGTTGAACGGCGCCCGGGTCGACCCGCTGTCGCTGATCGAGATCCTGAAAGAGTAGGGTCCCGGCCCCACGTCCCCGGGCACTGGCCGTCCGAGAGCGAGACCCGGCACCGAGCCGCCGGTCTGTAAGCCCAAGGAGGGCCTGAAGCCCGAAGCCTGAAGCCAAGGAGCAGCCTGGGGGTTTCCGGCTGCTGAGCCGGAACGAAACGCCGCCACCGATGACACCGCCCTTCTCGATGGCATAGCTGACCTGGAAGTTGCCCAGCTCGGCGTAGACTGGGAAGACTCGGGTCGAACCGAAGGTCCGCGAGGCCGGGCGCCAACCGACGTCTACCGAGACGACGAAGCGGTCGGTGGGCGCCGGCTGCGCCGTCGCGTCGTGTGCGCCGCCGAGCAGTCCGGCCAGGAGGCCGATGGTGACGGCGACCGCCCGTCGCCACGGGTCGGTCGTCATCTTCCGGAGTTGAGGGCGTCTCGTGTACAGCACGTCAGCGGCTCGCTAGTTCACACCGACGGCGGTCCAGGCCTGCGTCACCGCCTGCTCCGCCGCGCTGCCGGCGCCGTACAGATCGCGCGCCGACTGGATGGTGGCGGCCCGCGCCGCCGCGAAGTCAGCGTCCCGGGTCATCAGCACCGTGAACGCGCGATAGAAGACCTGCTCCATCTGTTCCCGGTTCGCCGCGCCGACGCCGGAGACCGTCAGTCCCGACACCCGGTTGGTCCCTCCCTCGATCGCGAGGTAGTAGGCGTGCCCAGGAATCAGCGCGTTGGTGTGTACGCCGCCGTTGTCCTCAATGCCCAGGAACCGGAGGCTGTAGTGGTCGGGGTCGCCGAACCGCTGCGGGTCCGCTAGCGACCGGATGCCGCCCGGCTCGATCACGTCCTCACCCAGCAGGTAGTCGGGCACACCGGCGCCGTCCCTGTAGTACGCCTCCGCGTAATACTCGGTACCGACCCCGACGATGTCGGAGAACGACTCGTTCAGGGCACCCGATTCGTCCATGTAGAGCAGGGCCGAGGTGAAGTCGGTCACCGCGTGGGCGAGCTCGTGCGCCACGATGTCGAGCGCCCCGGAGAGAAAGTTCCATCGCTGCCCGCCGACGGTCACATTCGGTGGCAGGCCTTCGCCGAACACCACGACCCCGACCCCGTCCGGGCCGCATAACCCGCAGTAAAACGCGTTCAGATAGAAGAGGTCGAGGATCTCGGTCGGCGCGGTGACGACGTCCGCACGATCGACCGGATGCACGAGGCTGATCATCCGGACGTTCTTGTCGTTCAGCCCCTGCCGCCCGAACCGGTGATAGAAATAGTCGTAGGTCCAGCCCATGCCGACATGCGCATCGACGATCGCGCCGTCGAGCCACAGGTTGTCGGCGTTGTTGGCCAGGTCGGCGTCGAACAGCGGGGCGGTCCCGTCGAGCACGTCCAGGGTGCGGAGCATATCGCCGTCCATGTCGAACGTGTAGATATCGGCGGGCCGAAGCTGGTCCTGGGCCAGGAAGGCACCGCCGACCGCCGTCACCATGATCTTTTTCCGGTCGCCCTTCACGCCGAGGCCTTCGCCGATGGCACATTGCTCGCACGGCAGCACCGGCTGCTGGGTCTTCAGATCGTCGTAGGCCCAGACGAGGTCGCCGGTGGACGCGTCGATAAAGAAGACCATCAGCCGGGTGCCGGTGAAGGCGCGCGCCTCGTAGACGAGGCGGTAGACGCCGGCGCGCTCACGGTCGGGCAGCACCACGAGTCGGGGGGGCGTCGATCCGCCTGGCCGCACGTTGTCCAGACGCTCGATGATCCGGGTGGCCTCGTCCCTCGACAGCGCCGGCGTGGTCTCCACCTCGACGCCGAGATGCAGGGTGCCGAAGAGGGACACCGTCACCCCACGCGCCGTCTGGCGGGTGACCTCGGCGCCGAAGATCGGCACCCCGTCGTGATACTGGCGGAACCGGTCGTGGGTGCGACCCGGTACCAGCAGGTCGCGCTCGCTGGCCGCCAGCCGCAGGGCCCCGTCACGACCCAATTGGTCCACGAGCGAGTCGGCTTCCCGGAGCTCGGAGAGACTGCTGAGGTCGTCGGCGGCCAGCGTCAGGACCGAGTTGCGGTTCTGCAACTGGGCCGTGGATGAGGTGAGGGCGACGATCAGGGCGACCGCGGTGGCGCACGCCAGGAGACGGGTGACAGGGCGCATACGGGTCCGCGCTGGCCCACTAGCGGGCTGGCGTCCGCACATTGTAGTTGATCTCGTGGCCCGGTCGGACTGGCATGCGGCGAGGTATACAATCGATCCACACGCGGGGGGAGCAGACCATGAGCAGCAGACAACGGATGACAGCACAGGTGATGGTTGGGGCGCTGATGGTCGTGGCCTGCTTCTTGCCTGGCGCGGCTCATGCCCAGGACGTCGGTCCGGCGCGCGGGTCGCTGGTCATCGTCGGCGGTGCGATGCGCGACCCGGCGATCATCGAGCGGTTCATCCAGCTTGCCGGCGGTCCGCACGCGCCGATCGTGGTCATTCCGACCGCCGGAGGCGGCGAGACCTACGACCAGTACTACCCGGGGCTGCGCAGCTTCAGGGAGGCCGGAGCGACCGATCTGACGGTGCTGCACACGAGGGACCGCGAAGAGGCGAACAGCGAGGCGTTCGTCATAGCGCTCCGCCGCGCGCGCGGGGTCTGGTTTCCGGGTGGCCGGCAATGGCGTCTGGCCGATGCGTATCTCGAGACCCGGGTGCATGACGAGCTGCGGGGGGTGTTGGATCGGGGCGGGGTGATCGGTGGGTCATCGGCGGGGGCGACAATCCTCGGCTCGTATCTGGCCCGGGGCGACACCGCCGTCAACACGATCATGATGGGCGACCACGAGGTCGGGTTCGGGTTCCTGCGCAACGTGGCGATCGATCAGCATCTACTGCGCC
This sequence comes from Acidobacteriota bacterium, assembly GCA_015659035.1. Lineage (GTDB taxonomy): Bacteria > Acidobacteriota > Vicinamibacteria > Vicinamibacterales > UBA8438 > NP936. The sequence continues at coordinate 6,419 of DQNS01000093.1, forward strand.
GGAACCGGCAGTTCGACCTCGTCGAGGTGATCGAGGCGCACCCGGAGCTGTTGGGCATCGGGCTCGACGAGAACACGGCGATCGTCGTGCAGGGTGACGAGTTCGAGGTGATCGGACGCAGCTACGTCGTCATCTACGACCACGAGCACACGCTCGATTCCGGGGGCCGCTTCTACTTCCTGGGGGCGGGCGACCGTTATGACCTGAAGGCACGCACGGCGTTCCGGATGCAGCGGGCGCGCCGCCCGTTCGACCGGGTCGTCGAGCGCCCCTGGCCGTGACATTTTCCGGGCGGGGCATCCCGTCTGGACTGCGCCAGCCGCCGCCCGATCCGTTCGTGTTCGGCCCATGGCCAGGTTTCACCGAAGCCTTGGCGAAGGCGGATTGCTCCTCGGTCGCATACTGCCTGCAGGGTCCGGTCAAGAATACGTTCGCACTTTGTGGGCGTCGAGGCGCCCGGCTGGCACGGCGCGAGGAGGGAGCATACCGGCAGTATTCGACCGACAAGCAACGTCGTCAGACGGGTATGGATCGGCGGCCAGAAACGTGAAGTTATTCTTGACCGGGCCCTCTGCTCCCTCGTCGCGCCGTGCCACGGCCGAACGCGGCATGAGTACGACGCGGAAAATGTGTTCGGGGCGGTCAGTCGAGGGCGTCGAGCAACGCCTCGGTGTCGGCCGCGTCATTGTAGAGGTGGGGCGCGACCCGGATGGCGTCTCCGCGCAACGAGACGGTCACCTGCCGTGTGCGCAGCCGCTCCGCGAGACGAGCGATGTCCACCGAGTCCCGAACGCGGATGCCGAACAGGTGCCCGCCACGCCACCGATCGTCCTCGATCCAGTAGCCGCGTTCCCGCAGCGTGCGGGTCAGGTCGGTCGTCAGCGTGCGGCAGTAGTTCTGAATCGCCGGCACGGTCCACTCCAGGACGAGCTCCAGCGCCGCCACCAGCATCGGGAGCAACGTGAAGTTCGAGCGCTCGCCGACGTCATACCGGATGGCGGCCGGCTGGTACTCGTCACGGTACCGCACGAGATCGGCGAATGCCTCGCTGCCGCGCCGGGTAATCCAGTTCTCCTCGATCGGCGTGCCGTGGTCGAAGACCGGTCCGAAGTAGGCGAGCCCGGTCGAATACGGCCCCAGCAGCCACTTGTAGGCGGCGCAGACCAGCGCGTCGGGTCGGAGACGCTCCACGTCGAACGGCAACACGCCGACCGACTGCGTACCGTCGACGACCAGCAGCGCGTTGCATTCCCGGGCGCGGTCGCCCACCCCTTCCAGGTCGAACAGCGTCCCGTCGGTCCAGTGCACCTGCGGCAGCGCGACCACCGCCGTCCGGCGGTCGATGGCCGCGAGCAGGCGCGCGCTCCAGGCGATGGCCCGGTTGCCGCTGGTCCGCTCCGGGGCCTGGACCACCTTCAACTCCAGTCCCCGCTCGGCGCACAGACGGCGCCAGGTGTAGACGTTGCTCGGAAACTGCTCCTCGACGATCACGATGTTGCCGCCCTGCTCGACCGGCGCGTTGCGCGCGACCGTTGCTAGCCCATAGGACACCGACGGGATGATCGCGACCCGGTTGGGGTCGGAGATGTTGACGAGTCGTGAGAAGAGACACCGGACCTGGTCGCTCTCCTCGAAGAAGTCGGGTGGGCTGATCAGGTGCGGCGTCGCGCGGCGGTCGATGCCGTCGATGCCCGCGGTGCGCACGGCGTGGGCCAGCGGCGCCATGAACGCGCAGTTCAGATAGTGCAGCCCGTCGGGCAACATGAACCGGGACCGTTGGCACGTGAGCATGGTCATGACCGATCGACCAGCCAGTATACGCCGCTGCGGACGGCGCCCCCCAGCTACAATAGTCACCGGACCATAGTGATTGGGGGAGAGACACTGATGCGTGAACGGACATGGGGACGTGTCGGCTGGCTTGCGCTCGCCGGGTTGCTGGCGTCGGCCTGCGGCAGCTCCGACCCGGCGCCGGAGATCGCGTCGGACCCCGCCACCGGGGAGGCGGCGCTCATCGACCGAGCCCGCGGCATCCACGACCGGGTGCTGACCATCGATACCCACGACGACATCTCGCTCGACTTCGCCACACCGGAGGTCGACCCTGGCATCCGGGGAGGTCGGCAGGTCGATCTGGTGAAGATGGAAGAGGGTGGGCTCGACGCGGCGTTCTTCATCGTCTACGTGGGCCAGACCGAGCGGACCCCGGAGAACTACGCGCAGGCGAAGGCGGACGCGATGATCAAGTTCGACGCGATCCACCGGATGGCAGAGGAGATGTATCCGGACCGGGTCGAGATCGCGTACACGGCGGACGACTTCGAGCGGATCGCGGCCAGCGGCAAGCTGGTGGCGGCGATCGGGATCGAGAACGGGTATGTCATCGGCACGGATCTCTCGCTGCTCGAGACCTATCACGAATTGGGCGCCCGTTACATCACGCTGGCGCACAACGGGCACAACGACATCGCCGACTCGGCGAACCGGCGCGAGAACCTCGGTGACGTGGAGTCGGAGCACGATGGCATCAGCGCGTTCGGCGAGGAGGTCATCGCCGAGATGAACCGGCTCGGCATCATGGTCGACGTGTCGCACATCTCGAAGGCGGCGATGCTCGACGCCGTCCGCCTGTCGCGCGCGCCGGTCATCGCCTCCCATTCGAGCACCCGCGCCCTGGCGGACAACCCGCGCAACATGGATGACGAGCAGTTGCGGGCACTCGGTGACAACGGTGGTGTGCTTCAGACCGTGGCGCTGGGGGCTTTCGTCAGCGATGCCGCCGGGGCGCGGAACTCGGAGATACGCGCGGTGCGGACCGATCTCGGGCTCGCGCCGCGCGGGGGCGTCGATCTGACCGATCTGTCGGAATCGCAGCGCGCCGAGTACGTACGCCGGATGACGCAGATCGACCAGGAATGGCCGCCGGTGGGCGTCGCGATGTTCGTCGACCACATCGACCATGCGGTCGAGTTGATCGGGATTGACCATGTCGGGATCAGCTCCGATTTCGACGGCGGTGGCGGTGTCGAGGGGTGGAACGACGCGAGCGAGACCCTGAACGTGACGCTGGAGCTAGTGCGGCGCGGCTACACCGAGGAGGAGATCGCCAAGCTCTGGGGCGGGAATCTGTTGCGGGTCCTGCGCGAGGTCGAGCGCGTGGCTGCCGACATGCAGCGGTAACACCAGCCGGGCGCATCGCCAGTCTCGGTGCGACGCGGGACTTTCAGGTTCTCGACCCACTCGGGCACCCGGATCATGGGGGTCTCCCGTGCCGCGCCGTCGAACGCGCTGATTCCAGATGGTCTGGGCTTTCCCGGGACGACGCCACCAAGTTTCTCGAGCTGTATCAGGCCCGAAAGCTCATCGAAGGGGACCCGTTCGCCGGTCTCGACACGGTCGGTGTCGGTGCGCTGGTCAAGATGGGGGTCGAGCGGGGCCGCGCGGCCAAACCCGACCTGAAGGTCGGCATATGCGGTGAGCACGGCGGCGACCCGTCGTTCGGGGTAGTCACTCTGTGGTAGGATCCATTGTTTGGACCCGAGTGTACGGCGCGGGCGGTACCGCTCCGTGGGCACTCGAATTGGCCGCGAAACTCACGAGGGACGTTCATGATAAAACGCGTGGAGGTGCAATACCGGGGGATCTTTCAGAAGACCCTTGGCAAGTACATTGGTAGTGACATCGTTCAGATCGCGAGTCGGATGGGCAAGGTTGCCTTTTCGAACGGCCGCTACAGCGATGCCCCTGAGCGCAATGGAATCCCCTGCAAATATTTCGCGTTCGTATCGCCTGATCTGTCCGAAGAGGAGTTGGAGGCCGAGTGCGGATCCTCTCTGGACATCGCCGACGTCGATGTGTCCGTAGTGGTCGATGACACCATGGCAAAGGGGGTCGAGCCCTGGGGCTGGCATGGTATACGTCCGGTCAACGAGAAGGTAGGGCACAAGAGCTGCCTGCTGATGGTCAGCCGACACGACCATGAGCATCTTCTCAAGTTCACGGCCAAGCAGCCGTTTCCCTACCGGTTGGCGACGTTGGAGGGGGATGCCAGCCTGGCCGGTCTGTGGGTTTTTAAGGACGACCTCACGCGCGAGCGTTGTCTTGGCGCCGTTGCTGCAGTGGATCCCGCTGTGATCTCCATCGAGGCGGTTGAAGAGTACCTGCTGGACACCACTCAGGACGGGGACCGTGTGCGCGCGGCGCGGGACGCCTACGATACGACGCTACGCCGGATCAAGGTGGTCACTCCGGATCAAGGTATCGACTGGCCGCACGAGATCCCAGTGCTACCCAAGTGGCATGAGTTCGAAGAGGGCGGTGTTGTGGTCCAGGGGGTCAAACGAGGCTTTAAGTTAGGGCCACGCGGGCAAAACCGCAACGACGGGTTCAAGCACGGAACCTCCAAGACCCAACGCCCAGTCGTCAGATTCGATCTGTGCATCAAGTGTACCCTCTGCTGGCTCGACTGCCCCGACGAGTGCTTCGATCCCACCGATGACGGGCTATACGACATCAACTACGAAGTGTGCACCGGTTGTCACAAGTGCGCGGAGGTCTGCCCGGTCAAAGAGTGCATCGTCATGGTCGACGAGATGCAGTTCGAAGACGACAAGAGTCCCTGGGAGCAGCATAAGAAGGACCCTGCGGGTTATATCCAGTGGGCCGAGGACAAGAAGGGCCCGACGCGTATCCGCTACCGGCATGTCACCGGTGAGGGGTTCGAAACGGTCGAGGGGGTGACCGTCCCAGCCAAGTCGTAAGGTAGTTACCAAATGAAGGAGGAATTGTGACGACGGTTGCTCAACTGGCTAGTGTCTGGGACCGCGAGCTCCTGCTCACTGGCTGTCAGGCGGTTTCACATGCCGTCAAACTGGCCGATGTCGACGTCATTGCCGCGTATCCTATCCGACCCTATACCGAGGTAATGGATCAGCTGTCGCAACTCATCGCGGATGGGGAACTCGATGCCGAGTACATCATCGCCGACAGCGAGCACTCGCAGTTCGAGATCGTCAAGCACGCCAGCTCCGTTGGGGCGCGGGCCTTTGGCGGCAGCAGTGGCACGGGATGGATGTACGGGATGGAAGCGTTGGTAGTGACGGCTACTGATCGCCTCCCGCCGCTCTTCCTGGTCGGCAACCGGGCGCTTGACGATCCGGGGGCGTTCGGGGTCGAGCACAATGACGCCATGTCCATACGGGACATGGGTTGGCTGATCTGCTGGGCCAGTACCGCCCAGGAGGCGCTGGAGCATGTGCTCATCGGCTATCGCATCGCCGAAGACAAGAGGGTGCGCATGCCGATGGCCCTGGCCATGGACGGCGGCTTCTTGACCCATGCGCAACACATGGTGAAGGTGCCGACGTTAGAGGCGGTTAAGGAGTTCCTCCCTCCGTACGACTTAGGAGATCGCGTGCTTCACCCGGACAATCCGATTTCCGTCGCGCCTCAGGTGAATGAAGATTGGGTCATCGAGTTGCGTCGACAGAACTGGGAAGCGGCGCGCAGGGCCAGGAAGGTGATTAAAGAGGCATATCAGGAGTTTAACGGCATCTTTGGTTCGCATGGTTCGGAATACGACAATCCGTACTTCTCCGAGTTCATGACGGAAGATGCGGAGGCAGTGCTAATCGGCATCGGTGCGGTGTGTATGCCGACCCGAACAGCGGCCCGGCGTCTGCGGGAGAAGGGGCACAAGGTCGGCTACGTCAACCTGCGCTGGTTTAGACCATTCCCGACGGAAGAGTTGCGCGCGTGTCTGGGGCGGGTCAAGGGCGTAGGGGTCATCGACCGGGACTTCTCCCATGGATCCCCAGACGACGGGGGGATCCTCATGAATGATGTCCGTTCCTGTCTCTATCCGTTGCGCGACCGTCCCAACGTGATCAACTTCATGGGTGGCCTCGGTGGGCGGGACATATCTATTGATGAATGTATCAACATGTACGAACGGACTCTCGAGGTCGCCCGTGGCCACGTACCAGCGGAGCTTGTGAGTTGGACTGGCCTGCGGGAATGAGCGAGCACTGACGCAGATGGTGGACATGTAGGGCCAGTCGGTGGGTTCAGGAACTGCGTGAGCCGCACCAACGTGGGGCGCACGCTCGGCGTCAAGGAAGGATGAAGAACATGGCAACGACACTCCCGATGATCGACTACGAGCAGATGAAGAAGGTGCACGACGCTCCGCTCGAGGAGTTCTATACCTCCGGTCATCGCACATGCCAGGGCTGCGAGTCTGCGTTGGTCATGCGTGATTTCGCTAAGGCTTCTGGCCCGCGGACCATCGCGACAGGCGCCACCGGATGCATGTATGTCGCCAACACCAGCTATCAGACGACGCCCTGGGTCATTCCATGGATGCACACGCAGCTGGGCGCCGGTGGAGCGTCAGCTATCGGGATGGCGGCCGGCGTACGGGCGCTGATGCGCAAGGGGAAGATCGCTAAAGAGAAGATCAACATTATCAACTTTAGTGGAGACCTCGGCGGGGCCGACATGGGTCTGTCGGGAATCTCTGGAGCCCTTCAGACTGACTACGATCTACTGATCATCCTCTACGACAACGAGTCGGCGGCCAACACGGACATTCAGGCTTCGGGCCTCACCACCTACGGCGCGAAAACCACGTTCACGCCGTCCGGCAAGGCGCGTCGGATCATGCAAACACGATGGAAGAAAAATATAGCGCCGATGCTCGCCGTCGGCCATCCGACCTGCCGCTACGTCGCTACCGCGAGCGCAACTTTCCCGGCCTTGGACTTCATGAACAAAACTCGAAAGGCGCTGAACGTCGGTGGGCCGACCTTTATTCATACGTTCGACCCCTGTCCCAAGGGCTGGGACTTTCACCCCGGTTATTCTCGGGAGCTAGGCGAGTTGGGTATTAAGTCCGGTATCTTCCCCCTCTACGAGATTCTGGACGGTAAGGTCTCCTATACTTACGACCCGCATAAGAAGGGGCGCATCCCCGTCAAAGATTACCTCGTCAAGCAAGGGCGTTTCGCCCATCTGATTGATGAGGACTTCGATTACATTCAGGGGATGGTCGACTCCATGTGGGAGGAGTGGGAGGTTCCCGGTATCACGCCATTCAAGAGTGGCTTGGAAGTGGCCAGCCCGTAGCTTTAGTGGTCCCGTTCGTAATTACGGTGATGCATCGCCGGCCGAATGCCACCGCAATTGCGCACGGGGCCACTTAGATTTTTCGCGCGGCGGACGGTTCAGCGCAGCGGCGCCCGAGGGCTGGCGGGATCGGTCCGCACATGATGACACGGGCTGATTCCGGGCGCCCTTCGGCTGCCTTCGGTTCTCATTCCCCCAAGAGCCTATTTCGTCCCGCTTTGGGGTCGGGTAGAGCCAAACCTGACTGACGGTCCCGACTTCAACGGGCTGCTAGCGAAGCTCTGCCTCAAACCCACGAGTGCCCGGCGGTGGCTCGGGGGCTGCCAGGTCGTCCGGTGAGGGTTGCCCCCGC
>DQNS01000062.1 GCA_015659035.1 Acidobacteriota bacterium
AATCGTCGATCTGATCAGCAACACGCTGGGGGCGCTGGCCGGCCCGCTCTCACACACTTTCCTGGTGTTCCTGGCCGCCATCTTCATCCTGTTCGAAGTGGCCGGGTTTCGCGCCGAGCTCCGTCTCGCGTGCGGGGGTCGCGGTGTCAACTTGACCGGTTCCGAGCAGGATCGCCAGCCAGCGTAGGTCTTCGGTGTTCGCGAGAATGATCTTCACGATGATGGTCAGCGGTACTGACAGGAGCATGCCTACCGGGCCCCACACCCATCCCCAGAACAGCAACGACATGAACACCACCAGCACCGAGAGCCCGAAGCGCCTGCCCATCAGAGTCGGCTCGAGCAGATTGCCCAGGACAATGTCGATGACGAGATAGCCGAACGCCACGCCGGCGGCGGGCCCCGGCCCGAACTGGACCAGCGCGATGAGCACTGGCGGAATGGCCGCGACGATCGAGCCGATGCTGGGGATGTAGTGCAAGACGAAGGCGGAAAGGGCCCAGAAGACCGGAAAATCGATGTCGAAGAAGGCCACCAGAAACCCGGTCAGAACTCCCTTGACGGCGCCAACGACCGTCTTGATCCCCAGGTAGTGCTGCACGTCTTGCGCTGTCCGGGTCCAGCGATCGAAGCGATCGCCCCCCTCCCCAAAGGCCAGGCGCAGCTTCGTCGGTAGAGAGGTTGCCTCGAAGAGGATGAACACGGTGATCAGGATCACGAGCAGCGCGTTCTGGAGCACCGCGGCGACCCGCGTCACCGCCCCACCGACGAGGCCGACGACGCGCTCCGCATCCAGGAAGTCAGCAGCCTCGATCGGAACACCGCGCTCGCTGATCCACTGCACAACCGAGCTCGTGGCCTGCTCCAGATTTGCCTGGTAGCCAGGCAGCTGTCCGGTGAACTCGTCGACCGACCGCACGACCAGAAACCCGACCGCGGAGAGAATCGCGATGTCGGCGAGAACAGTCGCCACGACCGCCAGAATCCTCGGCAGCCCCCATTGCTGAAGCCCGTAGAGAAGCGGCAGGCTGAGGACGGCGATGAACACCGCCAGCAGAATCGGAATGATGATGGTGTCGGCCGCCCTCACCCCGGCGATGACGACGATCAGACTAGCGAAGGTCAGCAGATACCGAGCACCCGGCCCGAAAGCGGGTTCGCCTTTGTTCGCTGCGACGTTGTTGACGGCTTCCACTGACACTACCTGAACCCTCGACGGGGATTTCCATTATACGGGGAGGAGCTAGCCGTCTTTCCGCTTCGCCCGCAGCGACCGCAGCACCGTCCGATGCTCGGCGTGGACCGCAAGCGCCGACGCATACTCCGGTTGCGTAAAGCCGAGCTCCTTGGCGATCTGCGCCGCCTGCGACTCCTCGACGCTGCTGATCGACCCGTCCGCCACCGCCACGGCGAAGAGGCAGTCGAGCAGCTCGAGACGCTGCTCGGCGGTGGCGATCTCCCGAAACTCGCGTGTCACGAGATAGTTCTCCGTCCCGCCGAACAACGTGGCCTGCCCCTTGGCGATCTCGACGACCAGCACCGCCTGCGGGTCGGGCAGGTGACCCAGTGTCTGGACGATCTCGCGCATCTTCTCGGTCTCGTCCTCGCTGATGTGCGAGTCGGCGTGCGCGACCCGGCTCAGCACATAGGCGAAGGCGGCGAGAAACCGCGCGCGGGCCGGCTCGAGCGCTTCGAGCTCGCTCACGATCCGCTTCACGGTCTCGGTGTCACCGTGACGGGACGCCGCCGGTCGTTCAGTGGCGCCGCGCCCGCCCACGCCAAGCAGCTCGAGAATGCCCACTCATGGCCTCCTATTCGTACACATTCACCGTGTCTCGCCGGCCGGGCGCGCACGGCTCAGCCCGCTGAGGAAGTCGGCCGCGACCGTGATCGGGTCGGCGCCGCGCTCGTCGACGTCCAGGTTCATCCGGCGCATGGTGTCGACGTCGATCGCGCCGTCCAGCCGGGCCAGTGCCACGAGCACGTCCGGCCAGTCACGGGCGAGCCTGGCGCTGACCAGGATGAGGGCATCATACGGCGGAATTGCCGCGCGGTCGTCCTCGAGCACCCTTAGGTCGAACGCGCTGATCCGGCCGTCGGTCGTGAAGGCGCTGATCAGGTCGACCGCCCCCTGGGCCACCGCCTGATACATCAGGGCCGGGTCCATGGTGCGCTGCTCCCCGAACGCCAACCCGTAGGTGTCGCGGATGGCGACCCACTCGGGACGGGAGAAGAACTCGTAGTCGCCGCCCATCGACAGTCCCGGCGCCAGCGGGGTGAGGTCGCTGAGGCGCGTCAGCCGCATGGCATCGGCGTCCCGAGCGCGCATCGCGACGGCGTAGGCGTTCTCGAACCCGAGCGTGGCCGCCACCCGGATGCCGTGCGCGTCGGCGAGGAAGGTGCGCACCTCGGCAAGCACCGTGGCCCGGTCCATCCCGACCGTCTGGCGCCCCATTTCGTTGGCCCACAACGTGCCGGAATAATCGACGTAGACGTCGATGTCGCCGGCCGCCAGGGCGTTAAACGCCACCATCGACCCGAGCGACTGCCTCTGCGTGGTGGGCCGGCCGGTCTCGCGCTCGACCCACTGACCCAGCAGATGGGCCAGGATGTACTGTTCGGTGAACGTCTTGGCGCCGATCGTCACCGGACGACCGCTCCGCGACAGGAGCGGCGCGGCCAGGGTGAGGCCCGTGTAGAGGTAGAGTGCCGCCATCGCCGCCACGACGACGGCGACCCGCCGCCGTCGTCGGGTACGCACGCCGGTCTCGAGCGCGCGCACCAGCCCGTCGAGCAGCATGGCCAGGGCGGCGGCCGCGACGCAGCCGACCAGCACCGCGGTGGAGTTCCGGGTCTGCAGTCCGCTGAAGATGTAGTTGCCAAGGCTGGTTGCGCCGACCGGCGTCGAGAGCGTGGCGATGCCGACGGTCCAGACCGTGGCGGTCCGGATGCCGGCCACGATGACCGGCATGGCGAGCGGCAGCTCGACGCGACGCAGCTGCTGCGCCGGGGTCATCCCCACCGCGCGCGCGGCCTCCCTGATCGCGGGGTCCACCCCGGCGATACCGGTCACCGTGTTCCGCAGCATCGGCAGCACGCCATACAGGGTCAACCCGATGAAGGCCGGGAGAAAGCCGATGCTCTGGAGCCCCAGCGCCGCCAGCAGCGGCACCATGACGGCGAGCAGCGCCAGACTGGGTATCGTCTGGATGACCCCGGCCACGCCGAGGGCGGGCTGCTCGAGCCACCGCACGCGCGTCACCGCCACGCCCAGCGGCAGGCTCACCGCCGCGCTCGAGAGCAGCGCCAGGAGCGTCAGCTGGAGATGGGCCGTCAGATACCCCGGTAGCAGCGCCAGTTGCTCGCTCATGGCATTAGCCCTCGCAGGCTGCAACAACCCCCCCAACCCCGAAACCCAACAGGCTTCACGCGCGCCAATCTTAAAGTCCCTCGCGCGCCAGCAGCGACTCGACGAGCTGGGCTTCGCGTCGCGGGGTGTCCAGCAGCTGCCGCACGTAGTCGTTGGCCGGTTCGCGCATCAGCGTGCGCGGCGTGCCGACCTGCACCAGACGGCCCGCCTGCAGGACCGCGATGCGGTCGCCCAGCACCAGCGCCTCGACCATGTCGTGGGTGACGAACACCGCCGTCAGACCGAGCTCGCGGCGGATCCGGACGAACGACTCCTGTAGCCGGTGTCGGGTCAGCGGGTCGAGGGCGCCGAACGGTTCGTCGAGCAGCATGAGCCGGGGCCTGGCGGCCAGCGCCCGCGCCACGCCCACCCGCTGCTGCTGTCCACCCGAGAGCTGGTCCGGCCGGCGGTCCCGGGTCTCGTCGGGGTCGAGCTCCACCAGCGCGAGCAGCTCGTCGACCCGGCGGCGGAGCTTGTCTTCGGTCCAGCCGAGCAGCGCCGGCGTGATCCCGATGTTCTCGGCCACCGTCATATGTGGAAACAGCCCCACCTGCTGGAAGGCGTACCCGATCCGACGCCGGAGATCGTGGGGCGCGAGCTCCGCCACGTCCCGGCCGTCCACCAGCACCGAGCCGGCGGACGGCTCGATCAGGCGGTTGATCATCTTCAAGGTGGTGGTCTTGCCGCTGCCCGACCCGCCCAGCAGCACCAGCAACTCGCCCTCGTCGACCGTGAGCGAGAGGTCGCGCACGGCGACCTGGTTGCCGTACCGCTTGGTCAGGTACTGGAGCTCGATCATGCGACGCCCGAGCGCGAGACACACGATGACGGCGCGTCGGTACTCGAGCGACGTCGGTCAAGGACCCCGACCCCGGAACTCGAAGGGCTCAGGCGTGCAAGGGTGCGCGGTCGACGACCTCGAGCTGGTCGAGCCAGTAGGCGTTGTCGTCCCGGCGACAGATGAAGAAGCGGCCGACGTCGTCGACGCATTTGGCCTGGTGGTAGCGCAGATACATGTGCTCGTTGTCGATGCTCATGATCTCCACCTTGCCGGTCTCGTGCGACATGCAGTAGCGCGCGCGGCGTGCCAGCCCGGACCCGTGCCGTAGCGCCTGCTGGAAGATCTGCCACCCCTCGACGATCGGGATCTCGTACGGCTCGTTGCCAGCCGTCGGCCGGCCCTGGAACAAGTAATACGGGGTGCAGCCGATATACGACAGGGTCGCGTACATCTCGGCCAGCAGGGCGGGGTCGTCGTTGATGCCCCTGATCAGCGGGCACTGGTTGACGCAGATTACCCCGTTGCGAATACAGGCGTCGATCCCGCGGATCGCCACGTCGGTCAGCTCCCGCGGGTGGTCGAAGTGGGCCATCAGGTAGAGCCGCTGCTGGGGTGTCGAGTACGTGCGGAACGCCGCCTGCAGGTCCGGATTGTTGAGCACCCGGTAGGGATCGAACGCCGGCATCTTGGAACCGAGCCGGATGATCCGCACGTGCGGAATCGCCCGCAACGCGTCGAAGATCTCCACGAGCCGGCGGGTGCTCATCAGCAACGGGTCGCCGCCGGTCAGCAAGACGTTGGTCACCTCCGGATGGTCGGCGATGTAGCGCAATCCTTCGGTGACGTCGTTCGTGACCTCGTCGTTGTCGTCCATGAACAGCCGCTTGCGGAAGCAGTAGCGGCAGTAGGCGCCACAGACCTCGTTGCACAGCAGCAGCACGGTGTCGGTGTACTTGTGCTGCACACCACGAGCGACCGTCACCGATTCCTCGTTGCTGGCGTCGAGCGTGCCCCACTCCGACAGCTCTTCCTCCCGCGGGATGATCAACTGCCGGATCGGGTCCTCGGGGTCGTCCCAGTCAATCAGCCCGAGGTAGTAGTCGTTGGCGCGGAAGACGTAGCGGGCCTCCACTGGTCCCAGCCGGTCCCGCTGTTCGGGGGTGAGCTGTGTCACCTGGTCCAGCCGTCGAACGTACTTCACCCGCGCCCGGGTCTCGTTCGGCGCGGTGGCGTCGGTGGGCTGGCGTTCACTCTGCATAGGCTTCTAAGTCGGGTACCCAGCACGGGCTGGCTCCGACACGTTCGTCGACACCCGGCGCCAGCAGGAGAATGCGACGGATGCACCCCGGCTGACGATACTGGCAACGGCCATCACGGCCGGCGGAGCCCGTACATCCCAGCGTTGGTCACGTGGCGCCGATCGGACCCGACGCTCGGATGGGGCGATCAGTATCGAGTACTCGGCACCGAGACGCAACCCCCCATCACGCCGCTGAACGGACCTATGTTTGGGGCCAATCGGCGGCTCGAGTTCGTCAGACGGCCGACTCCGGCCGCAGGTCACGCGCTAGAGGCTGCGTTTGCAGGACGTTGCGGGAATCGTGTCGGGTTAGGGCGTTAGCCCAATCCGCTGATGCAGCCTCCGATGATGAACTTGCGCGTTCTCTTGATTAGACGGATTTCGTCCCACGTGAGTTTCGCCGCCGGTGTTCCGTGTCAGCGATCAAAGCCTACGCAACGTAGCTTGTGCACCGAGAGTGGCGCCGATGCGCCCCACTGACAAGGCGTGACAAGGGAGCAGATTGGGCATTTGTGACCCAGCTAAGCTGAAGCCCGGCGCCGCTAGGCGGCATGCCTCGCCCGAGAATTAGGTAAAGAACCTTCAACGCAGGACACTAGAATCGACCCATGGTCGACTTCGGGATCGTCCTCGCGTACTTTGCCGTCATCTTCACGATCGGCCTGCTGGCCCGGGCCGACTCGTCGGCCGACCCTGAGGAGTACTTTCTCAGCTCGCGTTCGTTGCGGTGGCCGTCCATCGCGATTTCCACCATCGCGACCAACATCGAGGCCGGGCATTTCCTCTCGGTGGCCGGCGCAGCCTACGTGGACGGCCTGGCGCTGGCGAACTTCGAGCTCAACGCCATCTTCGGCATCGTCGTCGCGGCCTTCTTCTTCATCCCTCTCTACCTCCGGCTGAGAGTCGTCACGATCAGTCAGTTCTTCGAGCAGAAGTTCGGGCCGCAGATCGCGCTGGCGTACGCGGCGCTGATGATTGCGCTGTACGCGCTGCTCTACCTCGGTACGGCGTTGTTCTGGGCGGCTTACGCGCTCGATGGCATCTTCACCGAGATGGTGGCGTGGATCAGCGACAGCCAGGCGGTGCGGCTCGGCGTTCTGATCGTGGCCCTCGGGGCGTTCTCGGCCCTGTACACCTATCTGGGCGGATTGCGTGCCGTGGTGCGGACCGACCTCGCGCAGTTCGTCCTGCTCCTCGGTGGCGGCCTCATCACGGTGTCGGTCGCGGTGCGTCACCTCGGCGGCTGGTCGGCGCTCTTCGTCAAGACGGGGCACCTCATGCACCTCCACCTGCCACGAGACCACCAGACCATCCCGTGGACCGCCCTCATCGGGATGAATCTGTTGAATCTGAACTACTGGGGCGCGAACCAGGTCATTCTCCAGCGGGCCTTGGCGGCGAAGAGCCTGCGGGACGCTCAGCTGGGGCTCTTGGTTGGCGGGGTCCTCAAATACGTCATGCTGCTCATCATCGTCATCCCCGGTATCGCGATGGCGGGGATCCTGGCCGACGCGCCACTCGACGACCCGGACACGGTGTATATCACC
>DQNS01000104.1 GCA_015659035.1 Acidobacteriota bacterium
ACACGCAAGGTCATGATGTGGGCGAACCGCAACGCCTTCTATTACACGCTCGACCGGGTGACCGGCGAGTTCCTGGTCGGCAAGCCGTTCGCCAAACAGACCTGGGCCGAGGGGCTGGATTCGAACGGCCGTCCGATCCGCGTGCCCGACACCTTCCCCACACCCGAGGGGACGCTTGTATCCCCGCCGGTCGGCGGCGGCACGAACTGGTTCTCCCCCGCCTACAGCCCGCGGACGGAGCTCTTCTACGTGCAGGCCTATGACGGCGAGGACGTGTTCTACAAGCGTGACGAGGACTACGTCGAAGGCGATCGCTATACTGGCGGTGGTGGGCAGCGGCCGCTGCCGACCGACGCCTATCAAAGCGCGATCCGCGCGATCGACCCGAAGACGGGCGACATCCGGTGGGAGTTTCAGATCCAGCCGCGGTCGACCGCCGGCATCATGGCGACGGCCGGCGATCTGGTCTTCAGCGGCAGTATCGACGGCTACTTCTACGCGCTCGACGCGGTCAGCGGCGAAGAACTCTGGCACATCGCGGTCGGGTCGCGCGTGCACTCGTCTCCGATGAGCTTCGCGGTCGACGGCACGCAGTATGTGACGATTGCCGCCGGTAACGTTGTCTACACGTTTGGCCTGAGGGACTGAATCGATGACGTTCCTGTCTCCGACCGAGCTGGCGCGCAAGGAACCGATCCCCGGCTTTGTCGGCCTGTTCGCGCATGGCGTCACGATGACCGTGGTCCAGTGGACCATCGCGGCCGGCGCCAAGTTGCCGGAGCACGCGCATCCGCACGAACAGGTGTCCCACGTGCTCGAGGGCGAGTTCGAGATGACGATCGACGGGCAGAGCGAGCGGCTGGGTCCGGGCGCCCTGGCCATCGTGCCGCCGAACGTCACCCACTCGGGTCGAGCGGTGACGGAATGCCGAATTATCGACGTCTTCCACCCCGTGAGGGACGACTATAGATAGGATCGAACTCTCTCCGGCTTTGGGCTTTGGGCGCTCGGGGTGCCACTGCGTGCCGGGCTCGCCCTGAGGCCCGTCTACGGATGGGCCAGGGCTTCGCGCCCACGCAGTGATGCACAGCCAAACACGCGGGCTCATCGCCGTAGCGGGGCTGGCGGTCTGTGCCGGCCTCTGGCTGACGCCCACGGGTGCGGCCCGACAACCGCAGACCCCGGTCGCGGACGCGCCGCCCGCCGCCGTCGACGCCATCCCCGACGGCGCACGCTCGCCACGCAACGCCAACTACTCCATCGACGTCCGGCTCGACCCGGATACCAGAACCCTGACCGGCCGGGCGGTGCTGACCTGGCGCAACATCGCCACCGTCGCCGCACCCGATCTCAGATTCCACCTGTATTACAACGCCTGGAGGAACAGCCGCTCGACCTGGATGCGCGAGCGTGAGCTCGGCCGTGGTCCTGGGCTGGCGTCCAGACCGGAGGCCGACTGGGGCTGGATAGAGGTCACGGCCGTCCGGCTGCTCGGCGACGCGGGGGCCCAGGATCTCACCGACCGCCTGCGCTTCATCTCACCGGACGACAACAACCCGGACGACCGGACGGTGCTCTCGGTGCCGATGCCGACCGCGGTCGCGCCGGGCGACACGGTCAACATCGAGATCGAGTGGAGCTCACGGGTACCGCGAACGTTCGCCCGAACCGGCGCAATCGGAGACTTCTTCTTCATCGCACAGTGGTTCCCGAAGATCGGCGTGCTCGAGGACACGGGCTGGAACTGCCATCAGTTCCACGCCAGCACCGAGTTCTTCTCCGACTACGGCGTCTACGACGTCCGGATCACCGTCCCCACCGGGTGGGTCCTCGGCGCAACCGGCATCCGAGAGCAGCCGCGCGACAACACCGACGGCACCACGACACACCGCTACGTCCAGGAGGACGTCCACGACTTCGCCTGGACCACCAGCCCAGACTTCCTCGATCTGAGCGAGCGGTTCGAGGTCGCCGGGTTGCCCCCGGTCGAGATGCGGTTGCTGCTGCAACCGGAGCACGCGGGGCAGGCCGGGCGCCACTTCGGGGCGACGCGGGCCACGCTGCAACACTACGGACAGTGGTTCGGGCCCTACCCGTATGAACAGATCACCATCATCGACCCCGCGTGGCAGAGCGGCGCCGGTGGCATGGAGTACCCGACCCTGTTCACCGCCGGCGCCCGCTGGCTCGCCCCATCCGACGTCTCCCAGCCGGAGGGCGTCACGATGCATGAGGCGGGACATCAGTTCTGGTATGGCGTCGTCGGGAACAACGAGTTCGAGCATGCCTGGCTGGACGAGGGGCTGAACACGTTCTCGACGGCGCGGGCACTCGCGGCCTCGTTCACGCCCAACCACATCGCTCGCCGATATTTCGGCGGCTTCTACCCGTTCGTGTTTCGCGACATCGCGTGGTCGCGCGCCACCGATGGCAACCGGCTGGCCGGGTATCGCACGGCCGCCCGGATGGATGCGCAGCAGACGCCGACCTATAGATATTGGCCCGGCACCGCGAGCGCCATCACCTACAACAAGACAGCACTGTGGCTGCACACGCTCGAGCGGCATCTGGGGTGGGACCAGGTCCGGGAGATCCTGTCGGTGTTCTACGAGCGCTGGCAGTTTCGTCACCCGCGTCCGGAAGACTTCTTCGCCGTGGCGAACGAGGTGAGCGGGCGCGACCTGTCGTGGTATTTCGACCAGGTGCACGGCGGCACGCAGACATTCGACTACGCCGTGCAGCAGGTCTCCAGCCGTGGGTTGCGGGACCGCGGATTCATCGACGGTGACCGCGAGCCGGCGTTTAGGGACCCGATCGACGACCGCGGGCTGACACGCACGACGGTGACGGTGCGCCGGCTTGGCGACGGTATCTTCCCGGTCGACGTGCTCGTCGTCTTCGACGACGGGGAGACGGTTCGCGAGCGCTGGGATGGGCGCGAGCCGTGGCGCGTGTTCACCTACGAGCGCGCGGCGCGCGCCGTGCGTGTGGAGGTCGACCCCGACCGGGTCCTGCTGCTCGACGTCGACTACGCGAACAACAGCTGGACGGCCGCACCGCGTGCTGGCGCCGCCGCCACGAAGTGGATGCTGCGGTGGATGGTCTGGCTACAGGATCTGATGCTGACCTACGCGTTTCTCGTCTAAGGGTCCGGTCCCTCATGCCAATCGTCACCTCCCTGCTCGACGGTCTGCGCCGCGTCGTCCGGGCGCCCCTTATCCTCGTGGGCGCCGCCATGCTGACCCTGCTGCTGGCGGTGCCGCTGGGGCTGCTGCTACGCGGGGAGCTGCTGAGGGCCCTGGGTGAGAGCGTCGTGGCGGATGCGATGGCGGACGGTGTCGCCTGGGACTGGTGGCAGCAGTTCAGTAGTCAGGCGACCGGTCTCGCCCGATCGTTCACGGTATCGGTGATCGGCTTTGCCGCCGTGCTCGTGAACCTCAGCGCCCTGCTCGACGGGGACGGCCAGCAACCGGTCATCGTCGCGGTGGTGGTCGGGTACCTCGTGGTCTGGACGGTGTTCTCCGGAGGCGTGCTGGACCGCTATGCGCGGAACCGGGCAACACGGAGCGCCGGCTTCTTCTCGGCGTGCGGACTGTACGGGTCGCGGCTGCTGCGGCTGGCGATCATGGCCGGGCTGACCTACGGGTTCCTGTTCGGTGTCGTGCACGGCTGGTTGTTCGACGACCTCTATGAGGGAATGACCCGGAACGTCACGGTGGAGCGTCAGGCGTTCGCGGTCCGTGCTGCGCTCTACCTCGTCTTCGGGCTACTGCTGGTCGCTGTGAGCCTCGTGTTCGACTACGCGCGGGTGCGGGCTGTCGTGGAGGACCGGCGCAGCATGCTCGGCGCCCTGGTGGCCGGGTGGCGGTTCGTGCGCCGGCGCCCGGGCATGTGCGCGGGGCTCTATCTGGCCAACGGGCTGGTGCTGCTCGCGGTGATGGCATCATACGCGCTGCTGGCACCCGGAGCCGGGTCGACGGGGCCGTCGTTGTGGCTCGCGTTCCTGACCGGTCAGGCCTACGTGATGGCGCGTCTGGCCAGCAAGCTCCTCTTCTACGCGGCCGAAATCGCCTATTTCCAGAGCCAACTGGCGCACGCCGGCTACGTCGCCGCACCGGCACCGGTCTGGCCGGAATCGCCCGCCGTCGAGGCGCTCGGGCGCCTCGGCTGAGCCTGCACGCTCTAGACGAATGGTTCGGGAGAATCTGCCAGAAGGCGGCGAAGCCCGCCCGCCTTCGCCGAGGCTACGGCGGGCAGGCCCGCTTCCTTCTGGCTTCCTTCTGACGTCTGACTTCTTGGAGCCAACCGGACCCACATGCTCCCCGTACTGATCACGGTTGCCGTCTTTCTCATCCTCACGGTCGTGCTGCCGGTTCTCTCGTTTGGCCGCGCGTCGGCGGCGCTGGACGGGGTGAAGCGGCTGGAGCGACGGCGGACCTTCACCGCTCGAAGGGCCCGGACCAAACGGTCGCAGGTGTGATACAAACGCAGAAGGCCCCTCAGACAAGGAGACAGCCATGCAGCGTCACCCACCGGCGGCCGCACACGCCCTGCTCGTCGTCTGCGCGTTCGGCGCGTCCCTCGTCCCGGCAACGGCGCAGACCCCGACCGGGATCGAGCGGGAGGTACGGGAGGGGCTCCGCGGTGAGCGCGACCTCCGGCGGCTCGACGTGACCGTCGCCGGAAGCGAGGTCACCCTGACCGGCGAGCTCGAGACCTTCTGGTCCAAGAGCGAGGCCATCAGGCGGACGCTCGAGGTGGACGGGGTCGAAACGGTCGTCAGCGAGATCGAGCTCCCCCCCGCCGAGAGCGACCAGAAGCTGGTCGAGGAGGTTGTCAAGGCGATGCAGCGATACGCGTACTACACGGTCTTCGACTATCTCGACGGCAGGATCAACGCCGGGGTGGTCACCTTGATGGGCAAGGTCACACCGGAGCGGGACAAGGCGGGCGAGCTCTTCGAGCGGGTCGCGAAGATTCGCGGTGTGCAGGATGTCCAGAACCAGATCGAGACGATGACGCCGTCATCCGGGGACGACAACCTGCGACGGACGATCGCGCGTCGGATCTTCAGCAACGCTCACTTCCAGCGGTTCAGCACGCAGTCCAACCCGCCGTTCCACATCATCGTCGAGAACAGCGTCGTCACCCTCCTCGGGTACGTGCAGTCGGACATCGAGCGACTCGAGATGGAGGGGATCGTACGGCGGACAAGCGGCATCCTCCGCGTCATCAACCTGCTTCAGACACCGTAGGACCGCCTCGGGATCGATAGCGACGATGTAGTTTTCGGGAGCGTTGTATCCGATCACGTAAAAGAGCTTTGGTGGCGATCACCTCGGCGGCGGAGCTGAGCTCGGGGACCGGGTCAGAGCCTCGCAACGGTTGGACTGCTCGTCAAGCTAGGGCAGGCCGGGCAGGTGGTAGAACGCCTCCGCGCCGGGGTATCGCGCCCGGGTACCCAGCGCACGCTCGATACGCAGCAGCTGGTTGTACTTGGCGGTGCGATCGGTACGACAGAGCGACCCCGTCTTGATCTGCCCCGCGTTGGTCGCGACGGCCACGTCGGCGATGGTCGTGTCCTCGGTCTCGCCTGACCGGTGCGAGATGACGACCGTGTAGGAGGCCCGCTTCGCCATCTCGATCGCGGCCAGGGTCTCGGTGAGCGTGCCGATCTGGTTCAGCTTGATCAGGATGGCGTTGCTGACCGACTCACGAATGCCCCGTTCGAAGATCTCCGTGTTCGTAACGAACAGGTCGTCGCCGACCAGTTGCACGCGCGTGCCGAGGGCGGCGGTCAATGCCGACCAACCCTCCCAGTCGTTCTCTGCGAGCCCGTCCTCGACCGACAGGATCGGGTAGGCATCGACGAGCCGGCGGCACCAGTCGACCATGTCAGACGAGCTGCGTTCGGCTTCTCCGTCAATCGAGAGCCGGTAGCGGCCGTCCCGGTAGAGCTCGCTGGCCGCCACATCGAGCCCGAGATAGACGTCGTTACCGGGACGGTAGCCGGCCCGCTCGATCGCCAGCATCAGCACATCCAGCGCGGCCTCATTCGACTCGAGGTTCGGCGCGAAGCCACCCTCGTCCCCTACCGCCGTCTGATGCCCGGCGTCCCGCAGCACCGCGCGCAGATGGTGGAAGATCTCGACCCCCATCCGCAGCGCCTCCGAGAAACTGGGGGCACCGACCGGAATCACCATGAACTCCTGGATATCGACGTTGTTGTCGGCGTGGACCCCACCGTTGAGCACGTTCATCATCGGCACCGGCAGGTCGCGCGCCTCGTCCCCCCCCAGATACGCGTAGAGCGGCAGATGGGCGGCAGCGGCGGCGGCCTTCGCGACGGCGATCGAGGCGCCGAGGATGGCGTTCGCGCCAAGCCGCCCCTTGTTGTCGCTGCCGTCGAGCGCGATGAGCGTCTCGTCGATCTCCGCCTGACCGGTCGGGTCGAGACCGACCAGCGCGTCGCGGATCTCCGTGTTGACGTTGTGGACCGCCTTGGTGACGCCCTTCCCGAGATAGCGCGCCTCGTCGCCGTCACGGAGCTCGACCGCCTCCAGCGCGCCCGTCGACGCCCCCGACGGCACTGCCGCGCGCCCGGATGCTCCACCCCCCAGCGTCACCTCGACCTCGACCGTCGGGTTTCCCCGACTGTCGAGAATCTCCTGGGCAACCACGTTCGCAATGACACGATCCTCCTGCATTCACCGTCTCCGACTCACTTTGGCGGCCCTGACCGGCTACCGCTACCTCCTCGTCGCGTAGGTGGGCCGTGCGAGAACGCGATGATACCAGCCAGCGCGACCGCCGCTGAGCTCGATCTACCGCTGTGACCCCAGTACTGGGCGCTTCCGTGGTTGCCTGTCCAACGCTCCGCCCCCCTTAGGACGTCACGGGGACGCGGACGAACCCTTGCTCGTCGAAGTGCCTATCCAGCGTGCCCCCACCGCCGCTTCGTGGGTCTCCTTGTCCAGCCAGTGGATGTCGATGAGAGGAAGGAATTCGGCGCACAAGCAACGCCACGGAGCGGGATGCATCGGCTGCCAGAATGGCACATTTATTTCCGTCAGGGTCCTAAGGGTGTCCCTCGCATGTCGGTGAGGGCCGCGCTAGCAGCCCAACGGGGCAGGACACGCCGGTACCGCCGAGCCCGCAGTAGCCTTGTGGGTTCTTGGCCAGATACTGCTGGTGATAGGCCTCGGCGTAATAGAACTCGGGCGCGGCGACGATCTCGGTCGTGATCGGGTCGTGGCCGGCAGCCCGAAGCGCGTCCTCGTAGGCGCGTTTCGCCGTCTCGGCCAACTCGCGCTGTGGGTCGCCGGAGTAGTGGATGGCGGAGCGATACTGGGTGCCGACGTCGTTCCCCTGCCGCATCCCCTGCGTGGGGTCGTGCCCTTCCCAGAACGGTCTGAGCAAGTCCTCGTAACCGATGCTCGACGGGTCGAACACGACGAGCACGACCTCGGTGTGACCGGTCAGCCCGCCGCATACCTCCTGGTAGGTCGGGTTCGGCGTGAGCCCGCCCGCGTAGCCGGCGGCAGTGCTGTAGACGCCCTGCAGCTTCCAGAACACCCGCTCGGCACCCCAGAAACACCCCATCGCGAAGACCGCCCGCTCGAGCCCATCAGGGAACGGCGGACTGAGACGGGCGCCGTTGACGAAGTGCGTGTCCGGCACCGCCATTCGCTCGGTGCGCCCCGGGAGCGCCTCGGACGCCGACGGGATACGCTGCTTGCTCTTGCTGAACCACATCGTTAGCCTCCATGTGTGGCCCGTCTAGGGACCACCGGACCAAACGTCCGTCCCGTTCCACGATATCACCGCGCGCTCCAGTAGGCCCGGTGCACCGCCAGCGCCTCGGTCTCGAGCACAGGGCCGACCACTTCGACGCGGCGTGTGCCGCTGGCAAACACCTGCCGCGAGGGCATGACCAGACTACCGCCGGCGACCACCCCAAGCTCGACGGCCGAGCAACCGAAGACGACACGCGGAATTCGGCTCCAGTAGATGGCGCCGCAACACATGACGCACGGCTCGGTACTCGTGTAGAGCGTCGCGCGCTCGAGCGCGGCGGCGTCCAGCCGGCGAGCGGCCTCACTCGCGAGCAGCAGCTCGGCGTGACGGGTTGGGTCCGACTCGATGAGGACCTGGTTCTGCGCCGTCAGCCGCACGTCGCCGTCGACCACGAGCAACGCGCCGAACGGTTCGTTGCCATGACGCACCGCCTGTTCGGACAGGGCGATGCACTGACGGATAAACGCCTCGTGCTCCGTCATCGCTCGAGTCCGCGTTCAAGCGCGCTGTCCACGTCTCGGATCGCGCCGCCCCTCCGCGGCACCCGGTATGAGCGTTTGGTCCTCATACACGGTGCCATCGAGGTCGAGCATGACGCCACGGACACCCTCGAGCCGCATCTGCATCGACGTTGACTCCGCGGGGCTCAGAACGCCCGTGAACCTCCTGCATCCAGCAGACCGAAGGCATGGACCGGACACGGGCCGACGGTGTGCCGTCAGCGTTCGCGCAACGCTTCCTCGTAGGCCGCCCGCACGGCGGACTCGAGACAGACGAACAGGACCCGCTCGATCGACCCCTCGACCTGCAGAAACGCAGTCACCGCCCCAACGGCGACCACGGAAGCCGATTCGACCGGGTAGCCGTAGGCACCGCAGCTGACCGCCGGGAACGCGATGCTATGGAGACCACGTTCCGCCGCCAGCTCGAGCGCGCGGCGGTAGCAGGAGGCGAGCACGTCCGGCTCGCCAAGGGACCCGCCGTGCCAGACCGGACCGACCGCATGGATGACGTGCCGCGCCGGTAACCCGTACCCGTTCGTGATCTTGGCGTCGCCGGGCTCGCACCTGCCCAGCATGCGGCACGCGACCAGCAGCTTCGGCCCCGCCGCCCGGTGGATCGCCCCATCGACACCACCGCCGCCGAGTAGACTCGAGTTCGCCGCGTTGACGATGGCGTCGACGTCGAGGGTCGTGATGTCGAGGGTCGTGATCTCCAGACGCGCCGCGACCATGGCTGTGAGGCTTTCACAGCCGTTGGGCGGGGATCAAGTGCATGCAGGTGTCGATCAGCTACTGCAAAGTTTGAAACTATCTTCCGAAGGCCTCCAGTCTGGCGGCCTCGATCAAGGACGCGCTCGGCGTCGACGCCGAGGTGCTCGTCGGCGCCCGTGGCCAATTCGACGTCGTGGCCGACGGTGCGCTCATCTTCTCCAAGGCCAAAGAGCACCG
>DQNS01000008.1 GCA_015659035.1 Acidobacteriota bacterium
CCCGGCTACCAGCTGGTCGCCCTCGACGCCTGGACCGGTGCCCGGATCCAGAGCTTTGGCGACGCCGGCATCGTCGACCTGAAGCAAAACATCGACCAGGATCTCGAACCCACCTCCGAAATCGGGCTGCACGCAGCGCCGGTGGTCGCGGGCAACACGATCATCATCGGCGCGGCGCATCGCCCGGGTGGCGCGCCGCCGTCGCGCACGAACGTCAAAGGCTACATCCGCGGCTTCGACGTGCGGACCGGCGCTCGGAAATGGATCTTCCACACCATTCCCGACGCGGACGAGTTCGGGAACGATAGCTGGCTGAACGATTCCTGGCGCTACACCGGCAACACCGGGGTCTGGGCGCAGATGACCATCGACCCCGAGCTGAACATGGCCTACTTCCCGGTCGAGGCGCCGACCGGCGACTACTACGGTGGACACCGGCCAGGCAACAATCTGTTTGCCGGGAGCGTCGTGGCGGTCGATTTGGAGACCGGCGAGCGGGTGTGGCATTACCAGACCGTGCACCACGACATTTGGGACTGGGACCTGCCGGCCGCGCCGGTGCTGCTGGACATCACCGTCGACGGGCGCGCGATCAAGGCGCTGATCCAACCGACCAAGCAGTCGTACATGTTCGTGCTCGACCGGGTCACCGGTGAACCGGTGTGGCCGATTACCGAAATGCCGGTGAAACAGGGTGACGTGCCGGGCGAGTGGTATGCGCCGACCCAGCCAATCCCGACCAAACCGCCCGCCGTCGACGAGATCGACCTCGGCGTCGATAATCTGGTCGACTACACGCCCGAGCTGCGGGCGCAGGCCGAGGCAATCTTCTCCAAATACACGGTCGGGTGGCTGTACGACCCGCCCACCGTGGCCGTCGCCGACGGGAAGCTCGGCACCCTCCAACTACCCAGCTCGACCGGCGGGGTGAACTGGCCCGGCGGGTCGGCCGACCCGGAGACCGGCTTCTTCTACATCTACACTAAGACCCAGATCGGCGCACTCGGGCTGGTCAACGACCCGGACCGCTCCGACATGGACTTCATCCGTGGCCGCCCCGAGGGCGTCAGCGGCCGTGACGCCTCCACAAACATCCAGGGGTTCCCGATGATCAAACCGCCCTGGGGCCGCATCACCGGCATCAACATGAACACCGGTGACATCGCGTGGCAGATTCCACACGGCGAAGCACCAGACAACATCCGGAACCATGCGGTGCTCGAGGGCGCGGACATCGGGCGAACCGGCTGGCCCGGCCGTATCGGCGTGCTGGTCACCAAGACCCTGGTCGTCGCCGGCGAGTCCGGTCTCTACACAACCGAGACCGGCGAGGTCGGCGCGATGCTGCGCGCCTATGACAAGGCGACCGGCGCGGACGTCGGCGCCGTCTACATGACGGCCCCGCAGAGCGGGTCGCCGATGACCTATCAGGTGAACGACCAGCAATACATCGTCGTTGCCACGAGTGGCGGCGGCCGATCCGGCGAGCTGTTGGCGTACCGTCTGCCCGAGTAACCACCGGACAGACGGCAGTCTGCCGGGTGCGAACCTCGCGTGAGTGACAGCCCCATCACGACGCGTTTCGTCGACGCGAACGGCCTGCGGTTCGAGATACACGAGTGCGGCAGTGGCAATCGGCTCGCGCTGTGCCTCCACGGCTTCCCCGAACACGCATACGCCTGGCGCCATCAGCTCCCGCTGCTGGCCAGGCTCGGCTACCGCGCCTGGGCGCCGTGTCTGCGCGGCTACGGTAGGTCGAGCCGGCCGGGGCGGATCGACGACTACCGGATGGACCGCCTGACCGCCGATGTCGCTGGTCTGATCGACGTGGCCGGTGCTGAGTCGACCGTGCTCATCGGACACGACTGGGGCGGTGGTATTGCCTGGGCGACCGCGCTCGGCCGACTGCGCCCGCTTGAGGGGTTGATCATCATGAACGCGCCGCACCCGGCGCTGTTCGTCGCCGGCCTGCTCCGGTGGCCGCAAATCCGACGATCGTGGTACATCTTCGCCTTCCAGTTGCCGATTCTCCCGGAGCTCCTCCTACGCCGGCGCCGCGCCCGCGCCATCGCCGGGGCGTTCCGCCGCATGGCGGTCGACAAGACCAGGTTCCCTGCCGAGGTCCTCGAGGTGTATCGACGACAGGCGCTCGAACCGGGCGCTCTCACGGCGATGATCAACTACTACCGGGCCAACCGCGCACTCTTCCGCCAGACGCGGGCCGGTGACCCGCACCAGTCTCTGACCAGGACCATCGATGTGCCCACGTTGATGATCTGGGGTGAAGCGGATACGGCGCTCGGGAAGGAACTGACCTACGGCACGGAGCGTCTGGTGAGGGACCTGACGGTGCGCTACCTGCCCGGCGTCTCGCACTGGGTGCAACAGGAAGCCCCAGAGCTCGTGAACGAGCTGATCGAGACCTGGCTGACCCGTGTCCCGAATCGAAAAGCGGGCATCTAGCAGTCCGTGGTGAAGTCCCGCTGTCGCATCGAGGGTCGTCGAGATCGACGCCACGCACGGGCCTGCGCAAGGCGCGTGCCCCTGGCACCTCCCCTGCACCGGCGATAATCGGCCTCCGGTTGCAGGGGGGAACGACGTCCGATACCCTGTGTCCTGCCCCTCGGACTGGAAGGAGGCGTCCAATGAAAATCAAGGAGTGTGCCACCGACATCCTCTGTCGGGACGTGACACCGCCCGGGATGCTCTTCGTTTGGCGCTGGTTCTCCGGACGCCGTAACCTGGCGCCGTAGGGACTCCAATCGATGGAGGATCCGCGGACCCGAGCGACCGGCCCGAAGGACGCACGCCCGGCCTTTCTCGACACGCCAATCGAAGAGTCTCTGGGGCTCCATGCTCGGCGGGATCCCGCCGACCTGGAGGAGGATTTCGGGTATCGCTTCTACGTCGACGTGCTCGGCCTCGAACACGTGCACTATGGCCTCTGGGCAGGCGAGGAACTGACCCTCGCGGGTTTCAGAGTCGCGCAGCAGCGCTACGCCGAGGCGCTCGCCGATCTCTTCCCGGAGGGTATCGTGTCGGTGCTCGACGTGGGCTGTGGCACCGGAGCAAACGCAGCCGGGTTCGTGACCCGAGGTTACGAGGTGGAGGGGTTATCGCCGGATCCCTATCACGGACGTCTCTTCGGCCAAGCGACCGGTTTACCCTTTCACGAGTGCAAGTTCGAGGAGTTCCGCCCGGCTCGACGATACGATGTGATCTGCATGAGCGAGTCGTCTCAATACATCTCGCTCGATCGGCTCTTCGAATCGGTCGTCCACGCCGTCAAGCCAGGCGGCTATCTGATCCTGAGCGACTACTTTGCTCTCGTCAAGGACGGCAGTCCCGCCACGAAGAGCGGGCACCTCCTGTCTGCCTTTCTTGCCGCCGCTGAGAAGAGCGGCATGAAGATCGAGTACGAGCGCGACGTGACGAACGAGACGGCTCCGACGCTGGACCTGGGTTGTCAGTTGCTGGATGGGTACATCGTGCCAACGGTCCGTCTGACGATGGAGCGGTGGCGGTTGCGACACCGGCGGCTTCTGAGCCTCGGCCTGTGGTTGGTGAGACGGTACCTGGAGAATGTGGAGGCGCGAAAGGAAACTCTCGACAGCCGTGTCTTTCGCGAGAAGAAGACCTACAGGATGTACCGTTTCCGAGCACCGGTGCTTGTCGCCTGACCGCTGAACTGCTGCCACCATTCACAGGCGGCAGCGTCCGCCATGCAGCTGGTCGAGTTGCACCTTGGTCCAGCTTCAGCGGGTCCGGTCGATCCGGTCTGTCACTGCCACCAGGACCGCCACCGAAGCCGCCCCGACCACCACGCCCCTGGCCCCCGATGTTGCCAGTCACGAGCCCGACCCCGATCTCGGAGCCCGGTTCCGCCCCGAGCCCCATCCGATAGTCGTCGTTTCGCGCCAGGGCAACCTTCTTCGAGTGGCTGAAGAACCTCTCACACGTCCGGTTCGGCCGGCTCGAGAAGCGGTATCAGGAAAGCGCGCACAGCCGGATGCTGTCTACGATCGAAACCGCAACGGGCACACGGCTGACGCCGGAGGAACGCGCCTCGGTCATCCGCGGCTCCGACGAGCTGGTGGTCGTCAACTCCGGGCTCGAGGAGATCATGGTGGTCGCCTACCACGAGATCTGCGACACCCTGCGCCGGCACCCAGACATGCGGTCGCTGCGGATCGCCGCCATGGCCAACGCGATCGAGAAGGTGGCGCGGGCGTATCTCTCGTCCGGGGTGTTTCCGTAGCACTGACTCACAGAAGGCAGGAGCCAGAAGAAACTGGAGGACTTCGCCCACCTCCTCAAGACGGGTCTTGCTCGCCGGGCGGCGGGTCCGTCAGCGGCGTGGGCTGGTCCTCATCCTCGGTCCGCAGCTGGATGTCCTGCGCCGCCGCGACCAGCGCCACCAGCGGCAAGTTCTTGAGCATCTTGTCGACCGGGCCGCCGAACGGATCAAGCAGCCGCATCCCCTCCACTCGAAGCGGCAGGAACACGATCGCGGCATCTCGGGAACGCTCCCTCACCGCGGCGACATCGGCGTCCGCCACCGTGTCGATCGTCGCCTCGATCCGTCGCTCTTCGAGCCGAGAGGCCAGGTTGGCTGCCACTTTCTGCTCCACGTCGGCCGCCGCCGGCGCGAGCACCCGGATCTCGGCATCGTCCCATTCATCGTTCCGCGTCATCAGATACGCAAACAGCAACGCCAGACGGGACGAGTCGTTCTCGAACCACCAGACATCGATGCGCCGTCTGCCCGGCTTCGTGTCCTCCAGCCGGACCCACTCGGTCTCGCCGGCATCGAACACCACGATGTTCAGCTCCAGCCGGATCGCGCGCTGCAAGAGTCGACCGTAGCGAAGCGCCGACTGGTCGGCGTGGCTCTCATGCCAGTTGAGCGCCACGGTGTTGGCGCGAATCGGACCGACACCCCAGGCTTGGAGCACCGTCATGGAGGCCGCAGCGAGGTCGGGCGCCGCCACCACGAGCGGAAACGCGTCCAGCCCGTCCGCGTCGAGCTCCGCCCGGAGCCGCTTCTCCGCCGCCGCTCGCCGCGCCCGCACGACCGCCGACCCGCTGTCACCCTCTATCAGCTGAACCGCGGTGATCAGCCCGGCCCCCCCGCCGATCCAGGACGCCAGCCGCAGCACACGAGACCGGCGTGTCGGCGTGTCGGTGAAGAGCAGAATCTGCGGATGCCAGTCGATCGGGCTTTCCTCCTGGTCGGCCAGCTCCTGCAGCCCATCCTTGACCTTGCGATACCGGTAGGCGCGCCGGCTGTCGCGCCACCGGGGCGGCACCGCCGTCCACCGCAGATACTGATAGCCGGCAAACAGCAGCGCAACCGCGACCGCCGTCGCCATCGGGTCGATCGCCAGCATGACCGCACCGCACAAGAAGGTGCCGAGCAAACTGGCACGGGCGTCATACCACTGGAACCGTGGGCGAAACGACGGGCTCGCGGCGGTCGCCTCTACATAGGTCGCATAATTGAGCAGCCCGTACGAGACCAGGAAGAACATCGACACGACCGACGCGATGGCGTTGAGGTCGCCGACGACGATCGTAAAGACGGCGATCACCCCGGTCAGCATCACCGCGCGCCGCGGGTTGCCGGTGCCGGCGTCGACCGCGGCGAACGGTCCCAACCCCTTGAACAGCCGGTCGCTGGCCAGCGCCTGCAGGATACGCGGGGCGCCGAGAAACGACGCCAGCGCCGACGACAGAGTCGCTGACAGCACCCCGGCCCAAATGAGCCACGGCACGCTGGCCACCCGCTCCATCGCCTCGTAGTCGACCCCGAGAGCGTCGAGCGGTCGGGCCGCCGCGAACATGACGATGGCCGCCCCGTAGACCACCGTCGAGAGCCCGACGGCCAGGAAGGTCCCGAGCGGCAGGCTGCGCGAGGCGTCCTTGAGGTCGCCCGACATGCTGACGCCCTGCGTGAAGCCGGTCACCGCCGGGAAAAAGATCGCGAACAGCGGCCAGAAGGAGATGTCGACGGCGTTCGGGTCGGGGGTCAAGCTGGCTCGGAGCAGCCCCGGGTCCCAGGCCGCGTACGCCCCCACAAAAAACGAGGCGAGCGCGGCCGCCAGGATCGCCATGATGACGAACTGGAACCGTGTGGCCAGATCCGAACCGGCATAGGCCAAACCGAACAGCCCGACCGCCGCCCCGACGGCCGCGATCCGAACGAGCCGGTCGGCGCCGCCCAGGATCGCGGCGATCCCCTCGCCAAACCCGACGCAGTAGAAGGCGACCGAGACGGCCTGGGCCAGAAACAGCAGCACGCCCAGCGCGCCGCCATACTCGACCCCCAGGCTACGGGAGATCAGGTAATAGTCGCCGCCGCCGCGCACCCTGCGGCTCGTGGCGATCGCCGACAGCGACATGCTGGTGTTCACCGAGATTGCCGTAGCCAGCGCGAGCATCAACAGCGCCTGCAGCAGCCCGGCGCTGCCCACCACGTAGCCAAGTCGACGAAAGAGGATGATGCCGAGAATGGTGAGGATGCTCGGGGTGAACACGCCGCCGAACGTGCCGAGCAGACGCCGCGTGCCACCGCTGTTCACGCGCCCCGGTGTGTGAGAGGTGACCGTCATGGCCGATCGGCCGTCATACCAGCGAGCGCGGGGCCCTCGATTCCTGCGCGAAACGTCGGCACTGTCAAATCGCGTCGGCCAAACGATGCAACGCGATGCCGGCAGCCGTCGCCACGTTGAGCGAGTCGGTGCCAGGCGCGAGCGGAATCCGGACACGCACGTCGGCCCGGGCCTTGGCCGCACCGCTCAACCCCGGGCCTTCGGTGCCAAGCAGTAGCGCCACACGCTGCGGTTGGCGTGACGCCAACTCCGCGATGTCGGTCGCTGTCGCTTCCGGAGTCAGAGCCACTAGCGTCAAGCCAGCGGCCCGGAGACGTTCGAGTCCCTCTGGCCAGTCGTCGATGTACGCAAACACAAGTCGGAGCGTCGCGCCGATCGACACTCGAATGGCCTTGCGGTAGAGCGGGTCGCAGCATCGGGGACTCAGGAGCACGCATTCCGCACCAAGAGCCAGCGCGTTGCGAAAGATGCCGCCGATGTTATCCGGATTCCCGACATCCTCGAGCACCACGACCCGCCGCGCGGCCGACAACTGGGGCAGCGACACGTCCGCCAACCGAGCAGGCCGGAGTCCGAGTGCCAGACACCCGCGATGCACGTCGAAGCCGGCGATGCGGTGCAGGAATTGTCGCGCACCAACGTAGATTGGCAGATCGTCATCGCGAGCCTCGAGCAGATCACCCAGGCTCTCGAGGGCGGCCTCGGTGACGAGCAACGAACGCGTCTCGAATCGGGGGTGTGCCAACAGCTCGCGCACGACGAGTCGACTCTCCGCCACGAACACGCCCCGCTCGCGCAACAGCAGCGGATCGGACACTGTTCGGTAGTCGGTCAAGCGACCATCGTCGACGTCGTCAACTGGCACGACGGGCATTCGCGCACTGTACCATCGGCTCATGGTAAACTGTCGACGGGTGCTCCACCCACCCCGGCAAACTGACCAGACAGTCACGCGTTGTCATGGCATGTGTGTCCTGGGCGTGGGCGCGCCAGAGAAGTGCGCCGGTCTGGCAGGACGGCGAACGATGTGGCGGGCCATGCACAGCTCGCCGTGGGTAGTGTGAGGCAACAGGAGGAAGTGATGGCACGAGTGAAGAGATTGAAAGCGGCGATGACGAAGTCCCAGATGATGGCGGACATCGCCGAGAACACCGGCTTGTCGAAACGGGACGTCGCCTCGGTATTCGCGGCGATGGAAACCGTCATCGAGCGGCATATCAAGAAGGGCTCGGTCGGATACTGCACCTTTCCGGGGTTGATGAAAATCAAGACCGTCAAGAAGCCGGCCCAGAGGGCCAAGAAGAATGTCCCGAACCCGTTTCGGCCAGGGGAGCTCATGGATGTGAAAGCTAAACCGGCCAGCAGACGCGTGAAGATTCTTGCCCTCAAGAAGCTGAAGGACATGGCGTAGGACGAGAGGCGGATCAGATATCGCCCTGGCGCCTGTGCCAGGGCGAACCGGGCGTTCGACGCCCTCGACATCCCTGAAGGGCCTTGATGCGCGGTCAAGCCCCGCCAGCCACCGGAGCCCGGGCCTGACTTGGCCCACCACACCTGAACCCCCTACGGCCCGCACGCCGGTGGCCCACATCTGTTCCATCGGCCGCACCCGCGGTATGTCCGAGAAGCCGCTATAGTACGACGAGGTTGGCTGGCGACACGCCGGCCATGGACGCCCTCTCAAAGGTCGCGTCGCGAGACGGGACGTACATCACCGGCTGCCAGGGGAGAACCAGGAACATGTACGAAGCCATCCAGTATTCAGTCGACGACCCGATCGCCACCATCACGTTCAACCGACCCGATCGACTCAACGCGCTCACCGGCCAGATGCTGGCCGAGCTGCAGCAGGCGGTGGCGGCCGCCGAAGCGGACGACCGGGCTGTGGCGATCCTGCTGACCGGTGCGGGCCGCGGCTTCTGCGCCGGCGCCGACATGGCCCGGCTGCAAGCCACGAGTGCGGGCAAGACGCGCTCCTCGGTGGAATGGAACAGCGTGAACGTGAAGCCTGGTGACTTCGACATGATGGGCGAGGACTACCGCCTCGGGCATGCCTATCTGATGGCCACACGCAAACCAGTCCTCGCGGCGATCAACGGGCCCTGCGCCGGACTGGGGTTCGTCATCGCGATGCTGTGCGACATCCGGTTCGCGTCGGACCGGGCGGTGTTCACCACGTCCTTCGCGCAACGAGGGCTCGTGGCCGAGCACGGGATAAGCTGGATCCTCCCCCGTCTGATCGGACCGGCGCACGCGATGGACCTCCTGCTGAGCGGGCGCAGGTTCGACGCGGCCGAGGCGGAGCGGCTTGGCGTCGTGAACCGCACGACCGAACACGCTCGGCTGCTGGAGCATGCGCGAGACTATCTCACGTCACTCGCCACCCACTCGGCGCCCCGGTCGCTGCAAACGATGAAGCATCAGGTCTACAAGCACCTGGATGCCTCACTGGGGGACGCGATGCGGGAATCGCTCCGTCTCATGGAGGAGAGCCTGACGCGTGACGATTTCAAGGAGGGCGTGGCGTCGTATGTCGAAAAACGTGCGCCGCGGTTCGAGCGGATCTAAGGGTCCGGTCAAGAATGAGTTCGCATTGTTGGACGTCGAGGCGCCCGGCTGGGAAGGCGCGAGGAGGGAGCATCCCGGCAGCATTCGACCGATGAGCAACGTCGCCAGACGGGATGGATCGGCGGCCAAAAATGTGAAGGTATTCTTGACCGGACCCTACGTATGACGCACGTGCCCAACGGCAGCCGTGACGACCGCGTCCTGCTCGCCGGCCCACAAAGTCGCAGACGCGACCTCTGGCTGGTGCTCCGAACGATGATGGATTTCGTGAGGGGGTTCCGCCGACTGCACTTCGTCGGCCCGTGCGTCACCGTCTTCGGGTCGGCCCGGTTCACCGAGGACCATCCGTACTATGCGCTGGGGCGGGAGGTCGGCGCCGGTCTCGCGCGGCTCGGCTTCACCGTGATGACCGGGGGCGGCCCGGGCCTGATGGAGGCAGCCAACCGCGGCGCGAAGGAGGCCGGGGGCTGCTCGGTGGCCTGTAACGTCCAGCTGCCGAAGGAGGAGGACCCGAACCCCTATCTCGATCACTCCGTCCAGGTGCACCACTTCTTCGTCCGCAAGGTCCTGCTCTTCAAATACTCCTATGCGTTCGTCGCGCTCCCCGGTGGCTTCGGCACCATGGACGAGCTGTTCGAAGCGCTGACCTTGGTGCAGACCGGCAAGATTCAAAGCTTCCCGATCGTCCTGATGGGCACCAGCTACTGGCGGCGCCTCCTCCACCTCATCCACCGCATGGAACGCGAGGGCGCGATCAGCGCCGATGACCTCCGACTCTGGCTGACAACCGACGACCTCGAGGAAGCGCTCGCGCACATCCGGAGGCACACGGTCGACCGGTTCGGGCTGCTCACGCGTCGGATGCGGCGTCCGTCACGGATCCTGGGCGAGCCGCGCGTCGCGCGGCGTCCGGCCGGACCGGCGTAACCGGAGCGACGCTGGACTCTCGCTACGGACTGCTATTCCACGATCAGCGTCCCGTGCATGCCCGCCTCGTAATGACCTGACAGGAAGCATCCGGTAGCCCACTCGCCCCGACGGTCTTCCGGCAACGTGAACGTCATGAGGAAGGTCTCACCGGCGGCGGCCTCCACCATCGTGCCGTGCTCATGCCCCGCGCCATGCGTATGTCCCCCGTCATCCGGCGCGTCGTGCGCGGCGGCATTGTCGTGCCCGGCGTCCTGATCGTGTTCGGCGGCATGGTCGTGCCCGGCGTCCGCGTCGTGCCCGGCACCGTGCTCATCCGCCTCCGCGTGGTCGTCGTGGTCACCGTGACCCGCGGCAACCTGCTCGGCCTGCTCGATGTTGACATGGAGATCGGCGAACAGGTCCTGGCGGAAATCGTTCCCCGCCACCTCGCGGCCGGCCATGAACTCGTGTGGGACGTTCCCGGCGTTCCGAATGACCAACGTCACCGGGCGCCCGGCCGGAATCCGGAGCGGTTCGGGAGCAAACGAGTACTCGTTGAGTGTGACGTCGATCCGCAGCGGCTCGGCCTCTTGACCGGCAACCAGGACCGACGACGAGCCCGGACCACCCGCACCCACCAGCACCACGAGCAGCACGAGTGCGCTGGCCGACACGCCGAGCGGCCGTCTCGCGTTCGGTTTCCGCATGGATAGCTCTCCTTCTCTCATCGTTGACTCCACATATTGTGTCATAGCATCAGCGCCTCAAAACCAGAGCCTCAGGCCGGCCACGAACCGGCGTCCACCCGTCGACTCGCCCGCGGCCTCTGCAAACCTGGCCGTCTCACCAAACCGACTGTGCCAGGTAACACCGAGATACGGCGCGAACTCGCGACGAAGCTCATAGCGGATCCGCAATCCGGCATCGAACGAGCTGACGCCCGCGCCGATCCCGCGCTCCGCGTTGCTCTTACCATAGAGATTCACCTCGACCAGCGGCTGCAGCGCCAGGCGGTTGGTGAACAGGAGCTCGTACTCGGCCTTCAGGCGGGTCGCCGTCTGGCCACCGGCGCCGAGATAAGCGGTCGCCTCCACATCGAACCAGTACGGCGCCAGCCCCTGGACGCCGACCGCCAGCCACGACTGTGCCGGCCCCGGCCGGAGGTCCTGACGCAGACCGACCACCACATCCCACCAGCGGGCGAACGCCCGGCCGTAGAACAGATGGACCTCGGCGTCGCGGGGTCGCCCGGCATCGGCCTCGCCCTCGGCCCGGAACCACAGGCGGTTCAGGTCGCGTCCAATCCACCCCGTGGAATCCCAGCTCACCCCGTTGCCGCTCTGGCCCCCCTGCCATTCCAGCTGGTCGAAGAGCACGAAGAAATGCACTGCGTTGTCGGGCTCGGCGTGTCGTTCAACATCGGGAAACGCCGCCGCCCGATCGGCATCGGTGATCGGTGGAATGGGTGTCTGGGGCTGGGTCGCCCCCTGTGCGGCATGTGCGTCAGTCGTCTCCGCCGCGGCGGCCGACGGGGTAGGCCGACCTGTGGTCGTCTGCTGCGCACGCGCCACCGCGGGCCATCCGGCGACGAGGACTGCGCAGCCGACCACGAGACTTCGCGTCCTCATTCGTCCACCCGCACTTCCCGGAACATGCCCGCCACCATGTGATACAGCAGATGGCAGTGGAACGCCCAGCGACCCAGCGCGTCGGCCCGCACGCGGACGCTCCGTCTGGTGCCAGGCGGCATGTCCACCACGTGCTTGCGCAGATGAAACTGGCCGTCGTCGTCCTCGATGTCGCTCCACATGCCGTGCAGATGCATCGGGTGCGCCATCATCGTGTCGTTCACGAGCACGATCCGCATGCGCTCGCCATAGGTGAGCCGGATCGGCTCGGCATCGGAGAACTTGACGCCGTCGAACGACCAGACGAAGCGCTCCATGTGGCCGGTCAGATGCAGCTCGATCGTCCGACCCGGCTCGCGCCCGTCCGGGTCGGAGAACAGGCTCTGCAGGTCGGCGTAGGTCAGCACGCGGCGCCCGTTGCCACGCAGCCCGATGCCGGGGTCGTCGAGCCGCGAACTGGGCATCATGGTCTGCATGTCGACCAGCGGGTTGCTCCGTTCGCTCGCCGGATGCGACTGCATGGCGGCGCTGCCCGCCATCGCGGACATGTCGTGCCCGTCGGGCGAAGGCGGAGCGGCAGCCGCTGCGCCGCCATGGGCGTCATGCACGCCAGGACGCGTGGCGGGCGTCCCGGTGGGCATGCCACTCATGGCGCTCGCGGGCCCCACGTCCCTCATGCCGCCGTGCCCCATGTCGGCCATCGTCAGCAGCGGCCGGGGGTCCAGATCTGGCACCGGCGCGCTCAGCCCGGGGCTCACCGCCAGTGTGCCCCTGGCATAGCCGGTGCGGTCCAGCGACTGCGCGAAGATGGTGAACGCGTCCTGGCCAGACGGCTCGACGATGACGTCGAACGTCTCGCCCACGCCGATGCGGAACTCGTCCACCGACACCGGGTGGACATGCTGGCCATCGGCGGCGACGACCCTCATCTGCAGTCCGGGGATGCGGACGTCGAAGTAGCTCATCGCCGACCCGTTGATGAACCGCAGCCGGACGTGCTCGCCAGACCTGAAAAGGCCGGTCCAGTTCCCGGCCGGCGCCTGGCCGTTCATCAGATACGTGTAGGTCGCGCCGGTCACATCGGACAGGTCCGCCCGGCTCATCCGCATCTCGCCCCAGGCCAGCCGGTCGGCCACCGCCGTCCCGAACCCGCGGTCCCGCACATCACGCACGAAGTCGCCCACCGTGGGCCGGCGAAAGTTGTAGTAGTCGGATTGTTTCTTGAGCTTGGCGAAGACCCGATCGGGATCCTCGTCGGTCCAATCCGACAGCAGCACGACGTGCTCGCGGTCGTATCGGAACGGCTCCGGCTCAAGTGGCTCGACGACGAGCGCGCCATACAGACCGCGCTGCTCCTGGAACCTGGAGTGGCTGTGATACCAGTAGGTGCCGCTCTGACGCACGGTGAACCGATACGCGTGGGTCTCCCCGGGACGAATCCCGTCGAAGCTGAGCCCCGGCACGCCGTCCATGTTGGCCGGCACGAGGACGCCGTGCCAGTGAATCGAGGTGTCCTCTCCGAGCGTGTTGGACACGCGCACGGTGACGGTGTCGCCCTCCCGCCAGCGCAACGTGGGAGCCGGCAGCGACCCGTTCACGGTCAACGCCGTCCGCGGCGCGCCGGTGAAGTCCATCAGTGTCTCGCCAACCCTCAGATCGAACTCCGTCCCGTCAAGTGACACGGGTTGCGGCCGCCCGTGGGTGTGAGCCCGTGCGGCAGGCCGCCACAGCCCGAGCCCGGCAATCGCGCCGCCGACTGCCAGCCCCTTGACGAAGGTGCGCCGCGACGGCCGGACCGTGGCAGGCGGCTGCCCAGCCAACCAGTCAGCACCATCGGGTATGCGAGGGCGAATCGAGCGTGCAGCCATGGAGCCTTCCACTCACCGAAGACGAACGAAACGCCGTCGGTGGTTTCCGAAGCGTGTGAATGTGAATACGACGGACGATGAGACCGGCGTCGAAGCCGCCGAAGGAAGGGAGACTCAGATACGCAGCACGAGCGGTGTGACCACCCCGGATGCGCCGGGCGGACCGTGTGTTGATCGGATGTGACGCGCGATCAACACGCTGACGCCCAGCGGGAACGGACGCGGCGACTCGGATGTGGACACGACCTGGCGGTCGGCCCCGGCGGGCTGTGACAACCTGCCCCACCGCTGGATGGCGCCGTCGTGGTCCCGGCAGTTGTGGACCGGGGCGACACCGAATTGGGCACGCACCCGTATCTCACTCTGGGCCGACGTGGACCCGTGATGGGCGTGCGCGATGAATCCGTGATGCGCGTGCACGGCAGAACCGGCCGCATCGAGGCTCGGCGGGGTCTGGCGCAGACACAACACCGCGCACGTCGTGGCCAGGCCTGGCATCAGGACCAGCGCCGTGACGACCACGCCGGCAACGCTGTGCCGCCACATCCTCACGGCTCCCACCATACCGCTATGCAGACCATGGCGCAACTCGCCGGGACCGGGAATGGGCCAACGTCATCTCAGGTCCACCGCCACCAGGGTGTCGATATTCCGCGCGTAGAACCGGCCGTCGGCCAGGGCGGGATAGGCGCGCACGACGCCGGGAAGTATTTGGGCGCGCCCGAACAAGGTGAGTCCGTCTGGTGACGCCGCGGCGAGCATCAGCTCACCCGACTCGCGGAGAATCACCAAACGGTCGCCGGCCAGCGTCAGGGTGCCACCGCCGAACTGGTCCTCACTCCAGTAGACCTCCCCGGTGCGCAGGTCCACGGCACGCAGGCTGGGGCTGTACTCCTGGCGGCCATGATACCCGTAGATCACGCCGTCATGGACCACCACGGTGGCGTAGTGGTTCGACATGATGTCGTCCCCCATCCACTCGTCCACGAGCACCTCGCCATCCACGCGCAGCACCGCGGCGCCAGTTCCGTAGCTGGCAGAGATGAACACCAGATTACCGACGACCAGCGGTGTCGCGGCGTTCACCGAGGAGCCAATGCGCGAGCGCCAGCGTTTCTGAAACAGCACGTCCCCTGATTCCGGGTCGAGACCGACGAGCCCGTTCCGGGTGAAGAACAGCGCGTGACGCCGTCCGCCGAACGTCGCGCCGACCGGTGACGAGTAGCTGGCTTCGTCGTTCGTGGCGGTCCACAGCCCTTCGCCCGTGGTCGCATCAAAGGCGACAATTCCGCCGCGACGGCCACCCACGTTCGCGATGACTCGCCCGTCTTCGACGAGCGGCGAACCGGCGGCGCCGAAGAACCCCTTGCGCACGTCGTACCGAGCGTGCGTGTCCCGACTCCAGATCCTCTCTCCGGTCTCCAGATCAACCGCATGCAGCTGCCCTTGCGCGCCGAAGGTATAGACTCGGCCGTCCACCACGACCGGGACCGACCGGGGGCCTTCGTCGAACCCGAAATCGTCCCGATAGCTGGTCGGGTAGTCATACCGCCAGATGGTTTCACCGGTCTCGGTGGCCAGCGCCTCCACGACCTCCTCTCGCCCGACACGATGGAACAGAATGAGGCGGTCGCCGACCACGACCGGACCGGCGAACCCGGCCCCCACCTCCCGTTCCCACACCCGCGTCGGTCCACTGACCGGCCAGCCATCGGCCATCAGCGGGCCGGTGTACGTCCCGTCACGCTGAGGTCCGAGAAACTGCGGCCAGTCCTGTGCGACCAGGGAGATCCCGGCGGCCCAGACTGCCAGGAGCACCCCGAAAATACGCAGCCAGCGTTGGGTCATGTGGTCTTTGCCCTCCTGCTCCTCGCGATGGCGAGGTCGGCATCGATCGCGCCGGGAGTACGCGACGATTATATCGTGCGCCCCGCGTGCTACCATGCCGAGCGTGATGGAAGGTGTCGACCGATGAGGATCGCACGGCGTCGTCTCGCGAGAGGCGTCACACTGCTCCTGGTGGCCGGGTGCCTCGCCGGCCTGGCGGCGACCCCCGCCGCGCAGCGCTACTTCCGCGAGGGCAGCATGCCACCGCGGTTCCCACCCAGCACGATGCCGGACCGCGACTTCGCGTTCTGCAAGCTGATGTACCGCAGCGTGCGACGCGAGGAGCTCGGGATGGGCTGGGTGACCGACTACCCCTACGCCGGCATCAACCTGATGATCCGGTTCTCGGAGCTGACCACCGCCCAAGTCAGCAGGGACAGCCGCGACGAACCGAACCACTGGGTCGTCGAACTGACCGACAAAGAGCTGTTCAACTGTCCGTTCATCATGGCGGCCGACGTCGGCACCATCGGGCTGAGCGGCGACGAGGTGACGCAGCTCCGCAACTACCTGCTCAAGGGCGGGTTCCTGTGGGTCGATGACTTCTGGGGCACATTCGCCTGGCAGCACTGGAGCTCAGAGATCGGCAGGGTGTTGCCCCCGAGTGAATACCCGATCAACGACCTCCCGCTCGACCACCCGGTGTTTCGCGCGCTCGCGTTCATCGACAAGGTACCGCAAATCACCGCGATCCAGTTCTGGGGGTGGCGCGGCGGCTCCACCTCCGAACGCGGCATTGACAGCGAAGTGGCGCATCTGCGGGCCATCACGGACGAACATGGCC
Organism: Acidobacteriota bacterium; assembly: GCA_015659035.1. Lineage (GTDB taxonomy): Bacteria > Acidobacteriota > Vicinamibacteria > Vicinamibacterales > UBA8438 > NP936. The sequence continues at coordinate 16,256 of DQNS01000008.1, forward strand.
GGATCCTGGTGCTGATGTCGCACAACACCGATGTCGCCGACGCCTGGGAGCGAGAGGGTGAGGACCCGCTCTTCTTCAAGCAGTTCTCTCCGAACGGCTACGCGCTCGGGATCAACGTCCTGCTCTACGCGATGAGCCATTAACGATGCGGCGCAAGGAGTCAGGAGTCAGGAGTCAGCAGTCAGGAGAAAGCCCGCTCTCTGATCCCGCAGCCTCGGCCCACTGCGGCCTGCTGGAGATCAGTAAAGCGCGATGACCGACGCCGACACCCGGACGCTGCGGGCGCAGCTGCTCGCCGAGGCACGGCAGTTCCCGTTCTTCAACCTGATCGGGCTAGAGATCCTGGAGATCGAACCCGGTCGCTCGACCACGCACGTCGCCTGGCGGCCTGACCTCGTGCAGCCGGCCGGGTTGATACACGGCGGCATCATCGCGTCGCTGATCGACACCGGGACCGCCTATGCCTTGCTGTTGTGCGACGAGCTCCGGGATACGCTGCGGGCCGGCGGGTCACTCGTCACAATCGACCTGCGCGTCAAATACCTCCGCCCGGTGTCGGCTGGCACCATCACCTGCGTATCGCGCGTGACCCGCATGGGACGCCAGATCATTCACATGGAGGCGGTGGTCACCAACGAGGCGGCCAAGGAGGTTGCGCGGGGCGACGCGACCTACACGACGGTCACACCCGAACGGATCGACCCAGACCAGCCGAGGCGGTAGACATTCTCGACTTTGCTATCCTGTCACCGACCAACTGCTCCGCGTGACCCGGCTCGACTAGGTCTTCAACCGGTTCGGCACCTGGGCACAGGCGATCGAGCACGTCGCGCGGAGTGACGCATCGGTAGACAGGCATGACGAACATGAGACACACCGCCAGCCTCGTATTGGTGGTCGGGATCGTCGCAACAGCGACGACGCCGGCGCCCGCGGCCGGACAGGATAACAGCGGGGTACGCATGGTGCGGCCCGACGGCGAAGGCGAGCGCTACTGGCCGCGCTGGCGCGGACCATCCGGGCAAGGGGTGGTCGACGACACCGGCTATCCCGACACCTGGTCGGCCACCACGAACGTCCTGTGGAAAACCTCCGTGCCCGGCAGTGGCAGCTCGTCGCCGATCGTGTGGGACGATCGGATCTTCCTGACCACCTCCAGGAACAGCGGACGGCGCGTGTCGATCCTGAGCTTCCGCCGGTCGGACGGCGAGTTGCTGTGGGAAACCGACGCGCCCGACGACCGGGCCGCTTACGTCCACAACAAGAACAGCCCTGCTTCGGCCACCGTGACCACCGACGGCGAACGGGTCTATGCCTCGTTCGGCAGCCGGGGCATGCTGGCGGTCGACTTCGACGGCCGCATCGCGTGGCACCGCGACCTCGGCCGTATCGACAACTACCACGGCGCGGCCGGGTCGCCGCTGCTCTATCGCGACACCGTCATCATCTACCAGGATCAGAACCGCGGCGCGTTCGTCATCGCGCTCGACACGCGCACCGGTGAGACCCGGTGGCGGACGAGCCGGGCGGCAAGTGTCGGCTGGGGCACGCCGATCGCCGTCACGGTCGGCGACCACGACGAGCTGATCGTCAGCAGCCAGCGGCACGTGCGGTCCTACGATCCGACGACCGGCGAGGAGCTCTGGAACTGCGGCGGCAATCTCTTCGAGGTGATCCCGACACCGGCGGTCGGTCACGGCCTCATCTTCTGCTCTTCGGGCCGCGCCGGACCGACGCTGGCTATCAGACCGGGTGGCCAAGGTGACGTCACCGACACCCACGTGGCGTGGAAGACAACGCGCGGCTCGCCGTTCGTGCCGTCACCGCTGGTGTACGGGGACTATCTGTATCTGGTCAACGACATGTCGAGCATCATCACCTGCCTCAACGCGAAGACCGGTGAGACGGTGTGGCAGGAGCGGTTGGGTCGCCCGCGTCGCGAGGGGATTTCCGCCTCGCCGGTCGTCGTCGACGGCAAGCTGTTTGTAACCAACGACGATGGGCAGACGTTCGTGCTCAAGACCGGTGCAGAGTTCGAACTGCTGCACACCAACGACATCGGCACCCGCATGCTCGCCTCGCCAGCGCTGGTCGACGGCATCTGGTATTTTCGGACGTCCAGCGATCTTCTCGCGATCGGGAACTGAGCCGTGACCTGAATGCGGGCGAAGACTTCCGGTTTCTCCTGACTTCTGACTTCTCGCTTCTGCCTTCTACAGGGCGTCCTAAAAGGTCGCAATCGGGTTGAGCGGCGAGCCGGTGCCACCGGTCACGGCAAGTGGTGCTGCGGTCAGCATGAACTCCCAGCGGTTCTGCCGGGCAGCTTCCTCGGCCACCGCCTCGAGGTCGAGGTTGTCGAAGATTCGCACGCCCATCGCCACCAGCACGAGCTGGTGGATCGGCTGCGTGACGCCGTCCACACCGGACGGGAGCGCGTCATTGGTATAGTCGCTCCCGATCATCGCCACGTCCCGCTCGCGGAGCCACGGCGCGACCGACGCGTGTAGCCCGGCCGCCTCCCGCCCGGTGGCCCAGGGCCCCACCTCGGCGCGACGCGCCCAACGACCAGCGCGTACAAGCAGGATGTCCCCCTGCTCGACGCGGACACCGGCCTGTCGCTCCCAGGCCTCCAGATCCTCGACATAGATCTGTGTGCCCGGCTCGAGGTAGTCCACCCCCTTGAGCCGGGCGATGTCCATCAGGACGCCCTTTGTCATGATGCCCTGCTTGGCGTCGAGGATCGCCAGTTTCCCGCAACCTGACTCGGACACGTCGTCGGCTCGCGTGAACCCGTTGAACATCACGCCGTCGTGAGCCATGTGGCACAGTGAGTCCATGTGGCTGTGGGCGTAGCCGTGATAGGCGATCGAATAGCGGTCGCTCACGAACGCCCCCCGGCTGGCGACCCCCAGCATTTCGTGTTCGAACGGCGAGGTGGCGTCCGCCGCGCGTTCGGTCAGGTAGTCGTGCGACATCGAGACGGAAATCCCTTCGCGCACGAGCGCCGCCGCCTGTTTCCGTTTCTCCGGGGTAATCAGGTTGAGCGCCCCGAGTTGGTCATCATCGCCCCACCGCCCCCAGTTCGAGAGCTCGGTCATCCATTGCTCGACCATCGCCTGGGTGACGTCGTGGCTGGTCTGCGCCAGGATGTCGACCCGGCCGTGACCGAGCGCACAGACGAGCCCGAGAACGGACGCGCCAACGACGAACAGACGGTTGCGTGGGAATCTCATGACTGGCCTCCGACTTCCGGTGTCGCGGATCGCAAGACCCGACACTGCTGTGTCCGCCTTCTACCTTCTGACTTCTTCGCTGAAGGCGACCGCCTACCCGCCTTCACGGATCCGATAGAGCTTCGACGCGGTCCGGATGAAGAGGCTCCCCTGGGCGATCGCCGGTGTCGCCATCGAAAACTCGTCGAGCGCATTGACGCCGAGCAACGCATACTCCGTCCCCGCCTGGATCACATAGGTATCGCCATCCTCGCTCAGCGCGAAGATTCTCCCGTTGTAGGCCCAGGGCGACGACGTGAACGCGGCCCCAACAGCGATCCGCTGTCTGGAGTAGATCTCTTCCCCGGTCCGGGCGTCATGGGCGGTAAAGAACCCCCGGTCGAGTAGCGTGTAATAGTGGTCGCCGTAGAGGATCGGGGACGGGTTGTACGGGCCGGCCTGCGGCTGGAACCAAGCGATATACTCGCCGCTGGTGGCACCCGGCGCGAGACTGATATCACCCGACGCTCCCGGTCGGATGGCGAACACCGGCCGCTTCCGGTCACCGATATACCCAGAACTGATATACAGCAGCCCGAACTCGGAGAACGGCGTCGGGATCGTGATCGACGACATCCCGGTCAGCTCCCACAACAGGGTCCCCTGGAGGTCGTAAGAGCGCACCTTGCCGGTGCCGGTGGTCACCAGCTCGGTCCGCTGGTCGTTCTCCCACACGTAGGGCGTCGACCAGTTGGTCCCCTCGTCACGGTCGACGCGCCACAACTCGGCGCCGGTCTCCGCGCTCAGCGCCATCAGATACGACTGTTCGTTGTTGTCGTTGACGACATAGAGCCGTCCGTCGTGCAGGACCGGCGAGGCGGCGGTCCCCCACCCCAGCCGGGTCTGGGACGGCTCCACCTCGCGAGACCAGAGCACCTGCCCATCCATGTCGAGACAATAGAGCCCGACGTTGCCGAAATAGGCGTAGATCCGCTGCCCGTCGGTGACCGGGGTCTCCGACGCGAACGTGTTCTTCAGATGGTGGGACCCGGTGGGCACGCCGGTGTGCACGTCACGCTCCCACTGGAGCGCGCCCGTGGCCACGTTCACGGCATAGACCATCCAGTGGTGGACCGCTGTCGGCGTCGGCCGCTCGCCGCCGAAATACAGCCCCCCTTGCGGGGCCTCCACCTCCGCGGCGCTGACCACCGAGGTGAGGAACACGCTGTCGCCCGAGACGATCGGCGAACTCCACCCGAGACCGGAAATGTCGGCCACCCAGGCGACGTTCTCGATGGTGCTCCACGTCTCGGGCAGATTCTGGTCCTCGACGACGCCACGCGCCCCCGGTCCCCTGAATTGGACCCAGTCGTCATTTTCTGCCGGGGGTGCCGGGGCGGCCAGCCCGACACCGAGCATCGCACTCACCAGCGCCGCCACGCAGACTGCTGTATGTCTCATCATCAAACTCATCGAATCCATCACATTCAATCGAGGGGATGCCCGCCATCGGCAGACCTATCCAGCGAAACAGCGCACTGCCGACTCTGCAGTCCGTACCTACCCTCACCCCGACCTCTCCCAGGATAGGGGAACCAGAGCGGGTCTTTGGCAACCTATTCTAGGGCCAGCACGATCACTTGGGCGTCGACCGGGTCGGGCGCGAGCAGCGAAACGAGCACGCACACCGGGGCGACGACGACACGCGAGGTGAGTCTCAGCATGGCCGCATCATACCGCGCCCCGATGGACAACCGCCGAGCTTCGGCCCTGCGGTGTTCAGGCGAAGCAGGCACGACGCTACTCCGCGCGGCCGATGCTGTAGAGAGCGTCTTGGCTCCGAAGGATGATCTCGCCGCCGCCGATCGCCGGGGTCGCGATGAAGACCGCACCATCCAGGGTGTTGGTGGCCAGCAACTCGAACTCAGGACCCATCGTCACCACAAACACCTGACCTTCTTCACTCGCCAGATAGAGCTTGCCGTTCACGCCCACGGGTGACGCTTTGAAGTTGCTCGGTCCAGGCAACCGCTGCCGATAGTGCACCTCGCCGGTCGTCGCATCGAAGTTGGTGAGGACGCCGCCGTCCGTCAAGACGTAGAGCTGACCGTCGAAGAGGACCGGCGACGGCGTGTAGGCGTTCGCCTGTCTGTTGCTCCAGACGATGGCGTCGGTGTTCGTCAGGTCCCCCTGACCGCCCAACCGGATCGCCATGAGGTTCGGAGCGATGAACCCGCTCATGACATAGACGACGTCGCCGTGATGCACCGGGGCCGGGATCTGATTGCGTCCAAGCCCGGCCGCTTCCCAGACCAGCGCGCCGGTGTCGAAGTCGTAGCTGCGCACTTTCTGCGTAGCCGCGACGACGACTTGCGTGCGGCCGTCGTGCTCAACCACCAGCGGCGGCGACCACGACGTGATCTCGTCGCGACCTACGCGCCAGAGTTGGTCGCCGGTCGCCGCGTCGAGCGCCACGACGAATGAGTCACCCTCATGGTCGAACTTGACGATCAGTCGATCGGCATGCAGGACGAGTGGCGTACCTTCGCCAAACTGCAGAAACTTGCGCATCTGGCCCAGGTCTGTTTGCCAGATGAGCTGGCCGTCGAAATCGTAGCAATAGAGGCCTCGCGAACCGAAAGAAGCATAGACATGCTCGCCGTCGGTGACGGGCGAGCTCGACGCGAAGCTGCCGTACTGGGCGTGAAACCCTTCGTGGGGTGTTGCCTCGACAGCCGTGCGCTCCCACACGACGTCACCCGTGGACCTGTCGATGGCGAGCAGGACGAATCGATGTTCGGATTGGGGTCCCGAATCACCGTGCGGCGACCACCTGCCGCCCGGCCTCCGACCAGCCGCGGAATGTCCTGGCCCCGGCTGACCTCCGCCTGTGGGGTGCCCCCCAACGCGGGCGCCCGGTTGTCGACCTCGTGGCGGCGCGTTCGTGCCGCCCGCGAGCTGGGACCCGATCGGCACGGCCGTGGTCACGAAGATCCGATTGCCCCAGACCACCGGGGCCGAGTGGCCTCGCCCCGGAATCGCCGTGCGCCACGTGACGCCTTCGCTGTCGCCCCAGGTAACCGGCGCATCGCCCGTTGCCATCCCGTTCTCGTCGGGTCCACGCCACGACGGCCAGTCCTGGGCGGTGGCCGGTCTCGCCAGCAATCCGATACCCAGGATCACCGCCAAGACCGCACTCGACCGCATGTGCCTCGTGACCCGAGTCAGACGTGTATGTTTCGCGTACTTCTCGGACAGGACATTAGGCATTGACGTGTTCCCGGCTTGCTCGGGCAAGATGTGCACGCGCATTGTACGCTGACACCTGCTTGACGCCTGCTCGGGTCGCGGCGTTTACTGACGCAGACGACGCGCAGATTACGCATCGATGCCCACACCCTCCACCGACCTCTGTGATCTGACGGCGCGCGAGCTGGTCGCGCTGCTGCACGACAGGCGGGTCTCCGCCCGCGAGGTGATGACCGCGCATCTGGCGCGGATCGACCAGGTCAACACCGCAGTCAACGCCATCGTCACGCTCGTCCCTGACGCGGCGCTCGATGCGGCGGACGCCGTGGACGCGGCGCTGGCGCGGGGTGACGACGTCGGTCCGCTCCATGGCCTGCCGGTCGCGCACAAGGATCTGTTCGTCACCGCCGGCATCCGCACCACCTTCGGGTCGCTCGCCTTCAAGGACTACGTGCCGGACGAGACCGCGCTGATCGTCGAACGAGCGCGGCGGGCGGGCGCCATCACGATCGGGAAGACCAACACCCCGGAGTTCGGCGCCGGGTCTCAGACCTTCAACCAGATATTCGGGACCACCTGCAACCCCTACGACCCGACCAAGACCTGTGGCGGCAGCAGCGGCGGGGCGGCGGCCGCGCTGGCGACCGGCATGGTGCCGATCGCCGACGGCAGCGATCTCGGCGGATCGCTGCGCAACCCGGCGAGCTTCTGCAACGTCGTGGGGCTCCGTCCGTCACCAGGCCGTGTGCCCCGCTGGCCGACCCCAGCACCCTGGTTTGCGTTCAACGTCCATGGACCGATGGCGCGCACGGTCGGCGATGTCGCGTTGCTGCTCGACGCGATCGCCGGTCCGGATGCGCGGGCGCCGTTGTCGCGAACCCTCCCCGCACGAGGCGTCAGCAATGCGCTCGACCGGGACGTCCGCGGCGTGCGTGTCGCCTGGAGCCGCGACCTGGGTGGACTCCCGGTGGAGCCCGCCGTGACATCCGTGCTCGATCGCCAGCGGGCGACCTTTGAGGCGCTCGGTTGTATCACCGACGAGGCGCACCCCGATCTCGCGGACGCCGACACGATCTTCACGACGTGGCGGGCGTGGTACTACGACCTGGCGTTCGGGTCGGTCCTGGATCAACACCGCGGCCTGCTGAAGGACACGGTGGTCTGGAACATCGAGGCGGGACGGGCACTCGGCGGCCCACAACTTGCCGACGCCGAGCGGAAGCGCGCCGCGCTCTATCACCGGGTCCGGCGGTTCATGGACGAGTATGAGTTCCTGCTGCTTCCGGTCTCCCAGGTCGCACCGTTCGATGTCGATCAGCCGTATGTGACCCGCATCAACGACGAGCCGCTGCCGACCTATCTGGATTGGATGAAGTCCTGCTACCAGATCAGCGTGACGGAGCTCCCGGCCGTGTCGGTGCCCTGCGGGTTCACCGACGACGGGCTGCCGGTGGGGCTTCAGATCGTCGGGCGACCGTTTGACGATCGCGGTGTGCTGCAGCTCGCGCACGCCTTCGAGCAGGCCACCGGCTTCTGGAAAACGCGTCCGGACATTGTCGACAGGAGGCAGGAG
>DQNS01000023.1 GCA_015659035.1 Acidobacteriota bacterium
CCCGTACGGGTACGGGTACACCCCGTACGGGTACGGGTACACCCCGTACGGGTACACCCCGTATGCGTACGGAGGCTATGCCGATGACTACTACACGGGCAGCCTGCGTTTGAAGGTCAAGCCACGGTTCGGCGAGGTGTTCGTCGACGGCTACTACGTCGGCCTGGTGAACGACTACGACGGGATCTTTCAGCGGCTGCGGCTCGAGGAAGGGCCGCACCACATCGAGATCCACGAACCCGGTTTCGAGCCGCTCGGATTCGATGTGCTCATCCTGCCGCGCGAGACGATCACCTACGAGGGCTATCTGATCCCGCTCCCGTAACCGCCGCGCCGTCCAACTGCTCAGCCTGCCCCGCCTCCCGGATCATCGGGGGGGCGGGGCGTTTCCGTGTCCGGCTCGCCTTCACGCTCTTCGGCTTCAGGCTTCAGGCTTCGGGCGCCCGCAGCTCCAGCACTCGGTGAACTGCTCCTCGCTCGTCTCACCGCAGCGGCAGGTCCAGGTTGCCGGTGGTCCCTCAGACGGTGTGGAACGACGGCCGAAGTCGGCGGCGAGCGCGCGGGCCCGGGGCAGATGCTCGTCATCCAACACCCAGACCGAGGGCCGGGTCTCCATCTTGAACAGCGTGCCGCCCTGGAGCGGGACGAAGTCATCTCCGCGCACGACCGCCTGGATCCCTTCTTGCTCGAGCAACCCCTTGAGCATGTGGCCGTCAACGGCGTTCGCAGCGAGGTAGAGCTTCGTGAGGGAAGACATGGGGTACAAAGAAGTCAGAAGTCAGAAGTCAGAAGAAAACTGGCGGGCTTCGCCAGCGTTTCTCAGGATTCCTCCGTACCGCGTACGACCAGAGGACGCGAAGATCTCGATATATCGTATCGGCATGCGCAGGCTCTTGGCAGCCGTGTTCGTCACAGCGCTGGCCGCCCCGGTCACGGCCCAGATCAACTGGAACGCCCGGACGCCGTAGAACGACCTGCGCCCCAACATCGCGCGGGGCGACTGGGAGGCGCAGAAGAAGGTGCCCTTCCAGATCTTCGACCACGGTGCCCCCTATCGGGCACTGAGCCCGGGCGAGCTGGCCATGCCGCGCCCGGCCATTGCAACGCACGAGGAGGGAGCATACAGACAGTATTCGACCGACGAGGAACGCCGCCAGACGGGATGAATCGGCGGCCAGAAACGTGAAGTTATTCTTGACCGGGCCCTAAGGCCAGGTCCTACTGCCTCGCTCATCCTGAGCAGCGCTCGAGAGTGCTGTTGTCGAAGGACTGACTTCTGACCGCGCACGCCCCGTGTTACCTTCCAATGTGCGCATCCTCCCCAACGGCGCGGCCGGCGACCCGCAGACGGTCTTCTATCATCGCTGCACGATCGACCTGGCGCGCGGCGCCGTCGACATCAGAGACCTGCCGTGCCGCAATCTCGAGGAGGTGCTCGGCGGGTTCGGCCGCTCGTTCCAGTATCTGGCCGCCCGCGACGTGGCCGACGCCTTCGCGACCGAGAACCCGATGGTCGTGAACACCGGGCTGCTAACCGGGTCGAACGTCATGACCGGTCTGCGGACCTACTTCTCGGCCTACAGCCCACTCAAGGTGTCGAACACGGGGCTCCCGGCCGCGATGTGGTCGGCGGGGAGCGGCAAGTTCGGAACGAAACTCAAGTGGGCCGGCCTTGACGAGCTGATTCTCGAGAACAAGGCGGACCACCCCGTCATCATCGTGATCCGGGAATCGGACACCGGCCCGCAGGTGGAGCTCAGACCGGCCGACCACCTGCTCGGGAAGTATTGCCACGAGAAGATCCTCACGCTGTACGCGGAGTACCCCGACGCGCACTTCGCGGCGATCGGTCCGGCGGGCGAACACTACAACGCGTGCTACTACGCCGCCATCGCGCTCAGCACCGAGAACCTGCTGAAGACCGGCGACGACAAGTGCCGGTGGGCCGGCCGCGGCGGCATGGGCGCGGTGCTCGGGTCGAAGAACGTTATCGGGATCGTGGCGGAGGCCACGGATCGGATCGCCAAGCTGAGCCCCGAGACCCGCGCGCTCAACAAGGAGATCGCGACCGGCCCCGGCTCGCGCAAGTTCCGGGAGAAGACCAGGGGCGGGTTGGGCGGCACCTGGGCCAACTATGAGCCGCTCGAGCAGTTCCATATGGTGCCGCAGAACAACTTCCGGCCCACGGGCGACGGCAAGCCGGCGCTGATGTTCCGGGACGCGCTCGAGGACGACTTCGTCATCAAGGCGGAGTCCTGCTACCGGTGCGGCATCAACTGTCACAAGAACATCTACGAGCGGAAGGCCGACGGCTCGAAGGGTGCGTTCCGCGCGAAGTTCGACTACGAACCGCTGAACCTGCTGTCGACCAACGCCGGGGTGCACGACCCGGACGAGGTCTGGCCGCTGGTGGCGCTGATCGACCATCTCGGGATGGACTCGATCTCCTGCGGCACCACCATCAACTATGTCCTCGACTACAACGCGCGCCACCCCGACGCGCCGGTATTCAACGGCGCCACCTTCGGTGACGCCGACAAGATCCGCGAGCTGATCGAACAGGTCGGCACCGGTCAGCTACCCGATCTCGGCCAGGGGTCGAAGCGGCTCTCCGAGCAGCTCGGCGAGACCGCCTATGCCATGCACTGCAAGGGCCTCGAGCTGCCGGCCTACGTCCCCGACACCAACCCGGGGTATCCGTGGGCAATCGCGGGAGGACACATGTCGATGGCCACCTACATGCTGGTGGCCATGGAGGGGAACACGTCGCTCGACTACTGGGTGCAGGCGATCACCGAGCGGGGGCTGCTCGTGGTGCGCGACGACCTGCTGGGCGTCTGCAAGTTCGCCGGGCTGAACGCCGAGGTGGCCGCGCGATGTCTCGGCGACGAGATCGGTCTGCACGTCACCAGAGCGGAGCTGCTGGCGGCGGTCCGACGCGCCTTCATCCGCGCACTGTGGCTGGAACGCAAGCAGGGGTATACACGTGACGACTACACGATGCCGGCCCAGGTCTTCGACAACCCAAACCCCGCGATCAAGGCGGAGCCGTTCGTCACACGCGAGTTCTTCGCCGCCCTGAGCGACCGGGTCTGGGAGGTCTTCGACCGGGAGATCGCGAGCCTGCCCCCGGTCGAAGACGAGGCGACCGGTTGAGCGTGGGTTCCACGCCGCACGGAGACTGGTGATGCGCCCGACTGACAAGGCGCGACGAGGGAGAATACAGGAAGTATTTGACCCCCCAGAACGAAAGGCTCGGCGCAGGCCTAGCGGGATGCAGCGGCAGTCGAATGCGGTGCGGATCCGGCTGCCTGCCCTGTTCGCCGACCGCATCGATGGCACGAGTACCGTCGAGGTGACCGCGACGACGGTAGCGGACGCCCTGCGCGCGCTGACCGACCGCCATGCGGAGCTGACGCCCCTGGTCTGGACCGGTGACAGCGCGCTCAATCCCCTCATGATATTGTTCCTCAACAATCGCCAGCTTGTCCGGTCGGGTCTTGACGAGACGGTGCACCCTGGCGACCAACTCGAGATCATCCCCGCGATCGAGGGAGGGTAGGCAAGAGGGATCCATGCCAAGAACCATTCGTAGCCCCAACGGACTCGCCGTCGCAGCACTGCTCATCCTGCTGAGCCCAGCCAGCGCAGTGGCTCAGAGTCACCAAGGTCTGGTGAGTATTTCGGCCGTTTCGACGCTCAGTAGCACTGCATTGCGGGAGTGGGACGCTCTCGTCGACCGAATGATCCGCGAGAACGACCTTGTGCTCCGTGCCGCCAGTGACGACCGGTCGGTTCCGGACCGGCGACACGAACGGCTCAGCCAGTACTACCGGGGCGTGCCGGTGTACGGGGGGGACGTGTCCCGTCAGATGGCCCGGGGCGTGACCGTGTCCATGTTCGGTACCGTCCATACGCAGATCGACCTCGAACCCACGGCGACCCTGTCGGTGGACGAGGCCACGGCGATCCTCGAGAACCTATCTGGCACCACGCTCGTGCGAGACAGCCGTCCGAACCTGACGATTCTGCCGACGCTCGAGGGCCGTTACGCCTTGACGTACCGGGCGACGATGCGCAACGCGAGGACGTACTTCGTCGACGCCCACACCGGTCAGGTCTTGCTGGAGGTCGACGAGATAATGACCGAGAGCGCGGTGGGCCGTGGCAACGGCGTGCTCGGCGATGTCAAGAAAGTCAGCGCGAACCAGGTCGCTGGAACGTTTCGGACCCAGGATCAGTTACGTCCAACCGAGATTCTTACCCTCGACACTCGGGGTAGCGAAGCGATACTCAACCGCCTGATTGACGGGAGGTTGTTCGACAGCGACATCGCCACCGACTCTGACAACACGTGGACGGATGCCGGCGTCGTCGACGCCCACGTGCACACGGGATGGACCTACGACTATTTCCTGCAGCGCCACGGCTGGGCAGGCCTCGATGGCCAGGACAGCCGCATTTTTGATGTGGTCAACGACTTCAGCGTGCTGCCCAGGAACGCCTTCTTCATACGAGCGCCCTTCGGGCCCGAGGGCAAGGGCCTTATGGCGTTCGGCGAAACGGCAGACGGGACGCCGTTCACCGTGCTGGATGTGGCGGCGCACGAGTTCATGCACGGGGTGACCTATTTTTCCGCCGACCTGCGGTCTTTCATTGCTTTTGACGGGCTTGGGCCTGAGTCCATCGTGCTGGAAAGCGGGGTCTTCGGCTGCGAAGATGTGTTTATACGGCTCGCTGACGATAGCACCTGGCCCTTTTGGTGTGTCGACGGCAGATTCGGCCTTGCCTCCAACCCCGGGGGAGCCATCAATGAAGCGTTTTCGGATGTGTTCGGAACGGGCGTGGAGTTCTTCTATCATCAGGCCGGTAGCGGATCGCTCAGGGCCGACTACCTGACCGGCGAAGACCTGCCCTTTGGTCCGATTCGTTCGCTCGAGTCCCCGCTGTCGATACGCATCGCTGGTCCTGTCCTCTATCCTGACCACTTGAGCCGGCGCCTGAGATTCCCGAGCGTGATCGTTGAGGGAACGCAAGCCGCACCCACGCGACTCGCTCTGTACCCGTTGATCTTTCTCGACGACCAGGGCAACTTCCACCTCCTGGGAAGCACCGACAGGGGTGGCGTGCACAAGAATGCGACGATCTTCGGTCACGCGTTCTATCTGGCCATCGAGGGAGGGGAAAACGCGACGTCGGGCCTGATGGTTCAGGGCGTCGGCGCGGCCAATCGAGAGCAGATTGAGCGCGTGTTCTTCCGGGCCATGACGGAGCTCATGCCGAGTTCTGCCACGTTTGACATTGCAGCCGCCGTGCTCTTCCAGTCAGCGCGCGACCTGTTCGGGGACAACAGCAGCGTGACGACAGCCGTGCTTCAGGCGCTGCTGGCCGTCGGATTCTGACGACCCGTCGCTCTCGACACACGAGGATGTCTTCGATGACCTTGCTGAAACTCAGTGTCACGACTCGCCAGATGACCCGGATGGCGTGGGGGGCGGCCATGATCGGTGTTTCGGTGCTTGGTTCGGCTGTCACCGTCGCCGCACAGCAGGACGGCCGTGTGTTCATCAGCGTCAACGGCGGGCTGCAGGCCAGCTCCACCGACTTCACCGACAACATCGTGTTCACCGAATTCCTGGAGGAGGGCGACCTCGACACAGCCTACTCCATCGACTCGGGCGCGGTCATCGACATCGGCGGCGGGTTCAAGCTGCTGGACAACCTGGGGATCGGGGTCGGGTTCAGTCGGTTCGACACGAGCAACGACGCGGCCGTGGACGCCCGCATTCCGCACCCGTTTTTCTATGACCGCCCCCGGTCGATCGCCGGCAGCGCGACCAACCTCACCCGCAGGGAAACCGCCGTGCACATCCAGGTACGCTGGTTCACGTCGGTGCTCGATCAGGTCGATCTCTCGCTGTTCGGCGGACCGACGTTCTTCAACCTCACCCAGGGGCTTGTGACCGCGGTCGACTTCAGCCACACCTACCCGTTCGACGAGGCCAGCTTCACCTCGGCGGACACCGGGGACCAGGTGGCGTCGGCGGTCGGCTTCCACGTCGGGGCCGATGTCGGGTACTTCTTCTCGCGCTACGTGGGTGTCGGGGCGCTGGTCCGCTTCTCGGGTGCAACGGTCGATCTGGTGTCAGAAGACGGCGGCACGATATCGATCGACACCGGCGGCTTCCACGTCGCGGGAGGGCTGCGTTTGCGGTTCTAGGGAGGATCTCCAGTCAGGAGTTAGAAGGTAGAAGACAGAAGCTGACTGTGTGTCACACGGAAGGATACGCCGCCTGCTTCACGCCGCCGCTCCACAACTTCTAGTCATATCTCTTGGCGAAGCCCTCCGGCTTCCTCCTGACTTCTCCCTTCCGACTTCTGACGACTCGGGTAGTCCCCGTCACCTCGCGCGGACCTCGATCTCAAGCTCGGCGCCGAAGAGCATCGTACGGTCGCGGTCGCGCGCCGCCCAGCGCAGCAAGGTCTCCGGGCTCGGCTCGACCATCCCCTCGAACGAGAGCATGTCGTTGGTGGTCACGCGGAACGGCTGGGTGAAATCGAACTGCTCTGGCGAGAGCAGCAGCGTGTACCGCCGGACCCCGCGGGTCGCGACCGCGATCTCGTTGCCGTTGCGCGCCAGTTGCACCCGTCCGGACGGTTCGGGGTGCGGAAACGCCTGTCGGGACGGGGGCGCCTGCACGGTGTCGGGCGGGCTGAGGACGAACGTCATCGATTCGCCCTCTCGCTGGATCCGGAGCGGCATTTCCGGCGCGTCCCGCGGCGCCTGGATCGCGGCGCGCAGGTCATCCACGGTCGCCACGGCCATACCGTTCACCTCGACTAGGATGTCCCCGGGCCGTACACCCGCCACCTCGGCCAACGACCCGGGAACGATGTCGATAAGCTGGATGCCGGCCGCGGTGTCGAGCTCGCCCAGCATGTTGAACCCGATCGGCACGCTGGGCGCCGGGGGTGTGATCTCGTTGAAGTCGTCGAAGTTGGACTCCCCGTCCACGCTCCCGAGCGCGGTGATGACCACCCAGTGCGCCCGGTTGAATCGCTCGGTCGACTCGGTCTCCCAGACCAGCCGGTCCGGTAGCGGGCGACGGGCCTGCGTCTGGATGAACTCGTCGATGTTCGGGCTCTCGTCGGCCCACCACCGCATATCGTGACCAGCCTCGGGCTGGGGACGGAAGTCGATGACGATCCCCGCGGCGACGAACAGCCGCAGGAACGGGACCACCGAATCGACCGGGTAGAGCCGGTCCTGGCCACCGTTGATCACGAAGAACGGCCTGTTCCTAAGATTCGTGACATACATCTGGCCCTCGACGTCAGTCGCCGGGTTGGCCAGCACGACCGGGTGCCCGTTGAACGGGAGAAATGCCGCCCACGGCGTCGGCGCCTTGAACGCGTGGTAGTAAGCTGCGCTACCGCCGTCTGAGATGCCCAGCATGTAGACCGCGTTCTCGTTGACGTTGTAGCGCCGCTTGATGTCGTTGAGCATCCCAGTCAGGTTCTCGACCTGGCTCGATTCCCACCAGACGGAGTCGATCCACGACTCGGGAAACACGACCAGCGAGTCGGCTCTGGCGTATCGCTCGTTGTTCCGCCACCAATCGCCGTCGGCCCGACGCGGTCGATTCACCCCGCCATGGAGGTAGACACGCACCGGGTAGCGGCGCGCGGGGTCGTAGTCCTCCGGCACGTAGAGCAGGTAGCGGTGCTCGACACCATCCGCGTTCGCGCGTGTCAGCAACCGGCGCCCGCGCGGCACACCGGCGCCATAGGTGGCACCGTGCCTGAGATGGGTCCAGAGAGGCTCAATCTCCGGCTTCAGCTCGAGGATCGCCTCGACCGTCTCGTCGATCTCGTCTGAGGAGCCGGCGGTCCAGAAGGCATTGACCGCCGATTCCAGATCCTGTGCCAGCGCCGACGACGACACCCCGCACGCCAGAACAAGGGCCCCCACGAACGAGACGCGCTCGCACCGCTGTCTGCCGACCGAAGATTGACTCACGTCTCCTCCAAGACTTCAGGCTACGGGCTTCAGACCTCAGCCGCTCCCAAGACGAAGCCGGCGAAGCCATCGCCTCCTCCTGGCTCCTGGCTCCTGTTCCCGCGAGCGGGACGCCCTACTGCCCGCCCGACGTGGTGCGCGCCCCGGATGTCCCCAGCCCGTGGGCGCCGAGGAACCGGTCGATCGTCTCGAAGATCGCGATCGTCTGCTCGCGGTTGAAGCCTCCGTGGCGCCCACCTGGCACGGTGTGGAGCTCGTTGGCCA
Source organism: Acidobacteriota bacterium (assembly GCA_015659035.1). Taxonomy (GTDB): domain Bacteria; phylum Acidobacteriota; class Vicinamibacteria; order Vicinamibacterales; family UBA8438; genus NP936. Next base: position 8,285 of record DQNS01000023.1, read on the forward strand.
CAGCGGCCTTGGCCAGCTCTTCGTGCAGTCGCACGCCGTGCTGATACGGCACCGTCGGGTCGGCATCGCCATGGATGCTGAGAATCGGCGGCAGACCCCCGCGCACGTAGGTCAACGGCGATACCCGCTCGGCGATCTCGTATCGGTTGGGCAGGCTCCCCATCCAGGTGACCGCGTAGGTCTTCATGTTGGGCCCGTCGAGCAGGTCCCCCACATCGGTGATGCCGTACCAGTTGATGACCGCGGCGACCGACAGCTCCTCGCGGCCGGGACACTGACGGTCCAGACCGGCGGAGGCCGGGATCATGCCGGTCGTCAGCGCGAGGTGCCCGCCCGCGGAGTTGCCGGTCACAACGATGCGCCCCGGGTCGATGTTGTAGTCCTCGGCGTTGCGGATCACCCAGCGCAACGCGCAGAGGCAATCCTCGACTGCCGCCGGCGCCAGCGAGACCCGGCCCAACCGGTACTGAACGTTCACCACCGCCCAGCCCTTTTCCAGCCACGGCAGCAGCCGCAGCACGTTGGATTCCTTCGAGCCACCAACCCACCCGCCGCCGTGGATGTACATCAGCACCGGGGTCGGCCCGTCGGCGCCGCGCGGTAGGTAGAGGTCGACCTTGTTCTCCCGGTTGTTGGCCGTGCCATACGTGACGTTGGGCACCACACGATACGTATTCGACAGGTTCGACGCCCAGGCCGCCGTGTCGTCGAGTTGGGCCAGCGCGCTGCCCGGCACCACCAGCAAGACCGCGAGTACCACCGCCGCCGCCGCCGCCGTGAGTGTTTTTCTCCGCATCGTGTCCTCCATGACAAGCATGACCCGCATGACGAGCGATTCCCTCGAAGCGCGGCTCACCCAAACGGACCTGAGCCGAAACCCGATCTCAGCGAAGTCGGCATCCGTGGGGCAAGGCTTCAGCCTTGCCTCGCAGGCCTGAAGGCCTGCGCCACAGAACACGACCCGAGCAGGCTCGGGTTGTCGTGCTCCCTACGGCCGTCCCGCCGCACCCTGCGAGGTCGACGCCGCTGGACGTAGCCACGTCGTGCTCTCGGTGACCGAGTCCACCTTCGCCCGACTGTAGAAAATCGGGAAATATTTCCCGCGGGCCCACAGCTCGAACAGGTCGCGGTAGTGCGAACTGTCCGGGTTGCCCGACTGACCGGGGGTGTTCAACCCGACCGAGTTATCCCAATCCGAGGTGTCAGCCACGATCATGAACGATGCGCCGGCGGTCTGGTTATCGCCACCACCGGTGTTGTGCACCGTACCCCCGTAGCCGCCACGCGGCAGCGGCCCGACATCGAGCCGGCGCCGCACATCGGGGCTGACCGCCGCCGTCATCGGATGGCGGATCAGGGCGTGCTTGAACTGCGCCTGGCCGTATTGCCAGGTGGACAGGTCCGGACCGAACCGCTCGTGCAGGTCGGCGAGCGTCTCCTTCAAGCTGGCAGCCAGAATCGCGTCGCGGCCCGCGACCGGCGCGTCGCCGAACCTTCCGTCGGGCGCGACCAGCCAGTCGATCATCCGCTTGGTGTTGATCCGGCGGACTACCGCGCGCGCCTCCTCTGGCACCACCGCGTCGCGGACGTTGTCGCGCAGCCGACGCTCGAAGGTGGCGTAGACCGCCGCCGCGACCGAATCCTTGTCGAGCACGTGGTCCCAGCCGAGCAGCCGGTCCCGCAGCCGCGCCACCTGGGGGTCGTCGATCTCGACCTCACGCAGTAGCGGCACGATGTTCCGGCCGGCGACGGTCAGCTCGTCATGCTGGAGCCGCATCATGTCGGCCACCGTCATGTGCCGCCCGGCGGCGAGCACCTCCTCCACCCGCGCTGCGCGCATCTGGTCGCCCCAGGTGTAGTGCAACGCCTCCCAGTAGGGATACCCGTCCGGCACCAGGTAGTTGTTCGCCGTGCCGAAGAATCCCTTGTCGGGGTTGAGCACATTCGGGAGCGCCTTGATCGGTAGATAGCCGTCCCACTCGTAGCGGCCGTCACCCGGGACCGGGACCAACCCGCTGTGGTTCGGCCGGATCGGCGACACGCCGACCGCCTGATAGCCGATGTTCTTGTCGCGGTCGGCCCAGACCATGTTCTCGGAGGGGATCCGGCTGTAGCTGCACGCCTCCCGGAACTCGACCCAGGTGCGGGCCTGGTCCATCCGCAGACTGGCCAGGTACGGCGCCGAGCCGTAGTCGAGCCAGGCGGCGCGCACCGCGTACGCCGTGTGGTTGGCGGTGTCCTCGTAGAGCACCGGTCCGTGGCGGGTGTACTTGAGCTCGACCTCGACCGGCGCCTCACCCTTGACCGGCACCGAGTCCTCGATGAGGGTCATGTTCTCCCAGCGCCCCAGATACCGGTACTGGTTCGGATTGGCCGGGTTCGTGTCGTAGACGTAGAGATCCTCGTTGTCCTGGCCGAAGACCGTCAGCCCCCACGCGCCGTGCTCGTTGTGGCCGATCGACACACCCGGTAGCACCGGCTCGCCCCCGCCGATCACGTTCCAGCCGGGCGCCACCAGATGCACCCAGTAGCGCAGCGACGGTGCTCCCTGGGCGCGGTGTGGGTCGTTGGCCATCATCGGGAACCCGGTCAGCGTGCGGCTGCCCGCCACCACCCAGTTGTTGCTCCCGATCGCTTCGTAGTCCTCCAGCGTCATGTCGATCTCGCTCGGCAGCGCCGCCGCGAGCAGCTCGAAGGTCGCCGGGTCGCCGCGATACGCGGCCACCACGTCTTCCGGCTGGAACCGGAGAGCGCGCCGATGGGCGCGGTAGAGATTCAGAATGTCGTCCCTCAACAGCGAGACGTCAATCGCCGGGTCGATCGTCAGGTCCGGATCCCCGTAGTAGTAGTTCAGCTCTTTGACCGCGTCTTGGCCCAGCAGCGCCACGGCGCGGGCGTTCCCGATCTCGGAGCCGACGTTGCCCACCAGCCCCTGGTGACGCGAAATCACCACTTCCGGGGTCCAGTGCTGCGGGGTGATGCCCAGCAGCCGGAACTCGATCGGGAGCAGGTCGGGGCGCTCGACGGTCTGGTCGATGTAGGCGTTGATGCCACGCACGAAGGCCGGAATGATCTGGTCCCCTCGGTCGTGGTAGTGGTTCAGCTCGGTGGTCATGTCGCCGCGGAATCGGTGCAACCGCGTGCCGATGTCCCGCTCGAGCTCCCGCCGGCCGAGGATCTCGGCCACGGTGCCGGTCGCCTGCCGCCGCCAGACCTCGAACTGGAACAAGCGGTCGCGCGCCGCCGCGTAGCCCTGCGCAAAGAACAGGTCGGCCTCGGTCTCGGCGTAGATGTGATTGATGCCCCACCGGTCGGTCACGATCTCGACCGGTGCCCGCAGACCGGGGAGCTGCAGCGTTTCCTGCTGCGCCGTCACGAGCGCGCCGTGGCTCGTCATCCAGAGCGCGAGAACGGCTATCAGAACTCGCTTCAACCGTGACGATGTCATCCTGAGGAGCTGTTTAGGGGTCATGAGCGGTCCTTGAGCGGTTGGTTTGTTCGGTTATCGGCGTTGAAAAGGCATTATAGTAGCAACTTCGCTCATGCAGAATGGCGCCCCGCCGGCCACCCGCCGGCCGACAGTGCTGACCTCCGAGGACTGGTGGGCCATCTGGCTCGGCGGGCTGCTGATCGCGGTCGCCGTCTTCGAGCTGGTCACCGCCGTGCCCGGCGTCGGCCGCTGGACCGGCGACGTGGGGGCGGCGTTCGAGGGCCGGGTGCTCGCACTCGCCCTCCTCGGGCTCGGGCTCGCCCTGATCACCGCGCTGGCGGCGGGGGCAATGGGCAGGTCGATCATCCTGCACCAGGCCGGTTTCTTCGCGCTGTTCCTGCTGGCAGTCCTGTCCTATTTCCTCGCCAACCAGACCGGGATCCGGGCCGCCGGCGTCGGCTACGCCTTCTGGGCGTTGCTGATCGGGCTGGTCATTTCCAACACGGTCGGCACGCCGGGCTGGCTCAAGCCGGCGCTCCGCAGCGAGCTGTATATCAAAACCGGACTGGTGCTGCTGGGCGCCGAAATCCTGTTCAACCGCATCCTGAACCTCGGCCCCCCGGGACTGTTCGTGGCCTGGCTGGTCACCCCGATCGTCATCTTCTTCATGTATCGCTTCGGCACCCGGGTACTGAAGATCGCCAGTCCATCACTGGTCATCGTCATCGCGGCGGCCACCTCGGTGTGTGGGGTCTCGGCGGCGATTGCCGTGGCGGCCGCGGCCCGGGCCAAGAAGGACGAGCTGACCCTGGCGGTCGGGATGACTCTCGTCTTCACCGTCGTCATGATGATTCTGATGCCGATGGGCATCCGCGCGATCGGGATGGACCCGATCGTCGGTGCCGCCTGGATCGGCGGCACGGTGGACGCGACCGGCGCGGTCGTGGCCGCCGGCGCGATGCTGGGGGAAGAAGCCGGGCAGGTGGCGGCGGTCGTCAAGATGATCCAGAACGTCCTGATCGGGGTGGTCGCGTTCCTCGTCGCGGTCTACTGGGTCACAACCATCGAGAAAAAGGAGGGGGCCGCACGGCCGGCCGTCTCCGAGATCTGGACCCGGTTCCCCAAGTTCATCTTGGGCTTCATCGGCGCATCGCTGCTGTTCTCGTTCGTGCTGGTACCGACCCTGGGCGACGACACCGTCACCGGCGTGCTCGACATCACGTCGGACTTCCGCGGCTGGTTCTTCTGTCTCGCGTTCGTCAGCATCGGACTCGAGTCGAACATGAAGCGGCTAATGGGTCAGGTCCAGGACGGACAGCCGATCAAGCTCTACCTCGTCGGCCAGACCTTCAACCTGGTGCTTACTCTTGTCGCCGCTTATCTTGCCTTCGGGGGGATTCTCTTTGAGCGAGTGCTCTAGGATGGATTCCCCCGAGGCTGCAGGCTTTGGGCGTTCCGGCTGGCAGGAGCGCTCCGGTTTCTCCCTCTCCCTCTGGGAGAGGGCCGGGGTGAGGGCTGGGACACCCAAGCTAACGGAACGATGAACAACGGTCTGACACGGCTTGCCGTCGCGGTCTTCGCGCTGACCGCGCTCGCATACGGGCTTGCCAATGCGAACCGGTTGCCTGGTAGCGGCGGCGAGGTGATTCGGGCCAACATCGAGGCTGACCGCGACGCCACGGCGCTGTTCTACACGGAGGTCGACGGCTGGGACGAATGGCCCGTGCAGCGGTAGCAAGGGCCTTTCTACCGGTGAGGATCGAATCTCGGGCGCCTGTAGCCTGGAACCTGAAGCCTCTGAATCCTCCGTCCTCCCGCTACCGCATCCTCAACAGCCTGGGCAAAGGCGGCATGGGCGAGGTGTTCCTGGCCGACGACACGCAGCTCGGACGTCAGGTCGCCCTGCCTTCTGACTTCTTCGTCACGGCGGCGCCGCTACCGCCCTTCCGCCCGCCGTCGCCGGAAAGGGTTCACCTGATACTCGCGCACGTTGCGGTTATGCTCGCGGAGTGTGTCGGCGAACACGTGCGACCCGTCGTTGCGGCTCACGAAATACAGATGGCTGACGTCCGCCGGCTGGAGCGCTGCCCGGAGGTCGGTGGCGCCCGGCGCCGCGATCGGGCCGGGTGGCAACCCGGCATGCACGTAGGTGTTGTAGGGCGAGTCGAACCGCAGGTTGTCGCGGGTGAGGTTGCCGTCATACAACCCGGCGAGCTGCAACGCGTAGATGACGGTCGGGTCGCACTGGAGCAGCATGCGTCGCCCCAACCGGTTGTTGTAGACCGCGGAGACGAGCGGGCGCTCCGCGTCGAGTCCGGTCTCCGTCTGGATGAGCGATGCCAGCGTGACCACCTCGCGGATGGTCAGTTCGCGCGCCGCCGCCTGCGCCCGCAGCCCCTCGTCGAAGATCCGCTCGAACTGCGCCACCATCGCCTCGACGAGGTCATCGGCCGTCGCGTCGCGTGGCAGCGCGTAGGTCTCCGGAAAAAGATACCCCTCGAGATCCGTCGCCTCGGGGTCCAGCGCCTCGACGAGCTCGACCCGCTCGCTGGCGACGAGGAAAGCCTCTGCGGTCCCGAGCTCGGACCGACCGAACACATCGGCCATCTCGTGCCGGGTCAGCCCCTCGGGAAAGGTGATCGGCCGGAGATGGACCTGGCCGCGCGCCAGGATGTCCACCACCGCCAGCGCCGAGACCGGGTCTCGGAACCGGTACTCGCCTGCCTGTAGCAAACGGTCGCGCCCGCTGCGCCACAGCGCGATCCTGAAGGTGCGCTCGTCTGGGACGACACCCGCAGCAACCAGCTGCCGCCCGATGTCGCGGGTCGACGTGCCCGACGGGATCTCCACGAAGACCTCGGCGCCCGAATACCCCCGATGCGGCTCGTCCGCGCGGTCGTACAGCCGCTTGGCGGCGTAGCCGAGCGCCCCGCCCGCCACCAGCACCAGCAGGCCGAACACAACCAGGACTTTCTTCATCAGCTGGCAACCATCTGCCGTGTCCTGCGCTCGCTCTCTGATGTGCGAGCGGTCTTTTCTTACCCTCACCCCGACCCTCTCCCGGAGGGAGAGGGAGCCAAGCGGAGCACCCTACCGTTCCGACGGTGCTGACAGAGCCGCAAGGCCCACCAGCTAACTTCTGTCTTCTGCCTTCTGACTTCTGACTTCTCGTGCGCCCAGTTGCGCGTCCAAGTAGTCCTGCAGAATGATCGCGGCCGCGGCGGCATCCAGCCGCGCTTTCCGCTTGCGCCAGTCCCGCTCCCGCAACGCCAGCCGCTGCTCCGCCTCGACGCTGGTCAGCCGCTCGTCCTGCAGCGTGACCGCCAGACCGGTCCGCAGCTCGAGCGCCTCGGCGATCGCCCTGACCCGAACCGCATGTTCGTGTGGCCGGCCATCGAGATGCGACGGCAGCCCGACCACGATGCCAGCGAGCCCGTCATCGTCCTCGCTCAGCTTTCTCAGCACCGCTCCGAGCCGGCCCGCTACCTCGGGCACCGACCCGCCCCCGCGGACCGTCCGCCACGGTGTCGCCAGCGTCCCCGATCGGTCGCTGAGGGCGAGACCGATCTGCCGCCGGCCGAGGTCCACACCAACGACCCGCATGGGGATAGCCTACCAGCCCGTGGCGCGAGTCCACCGTTCCAGCGATGTGTACAGACCCTGGATCGCCATGAGCCAGCGGGTCCACATGCTATGATTGCCGCTCGTACCGTGGCTGAGCGACTCATGCCAGCTTCACGCACACCCCTACCGTTGCATCCCCTGGTCCTGTTCGGCGTGGCCCTGCTCGGCGGCACCCTCGTGTGGCAGCCCGGGCTGGCAGCCCGTGGCGGACAGCAGCCCCCCTCAGCCGAGCGGCAGCGTGTCGAGCGGCTGTCCCAACGCGCCATGGATCGGGTGCGCGCGCTGCAGACCGAGGCCGATGAGCTGGCGTCACGCGAACGCACTCTGCTCGGGGAGATCCGACGGCTCGAGATCGACCGGCAGATCAGGACGGAGGAGCTCGGCGTGATCGACGGCGACCTCGCCGAAACGACCGGCCAGCTCGAGGACACGGCAACGCGGATATCCGACCTCGAACGCGAGGCCGATGCGCAGCGTCCCCTGGTCGAGGCCCGTCTGGTCGCGCTCTACAAGATGGGGACGCCCCGCTACACGCGGCTCCTGCTGGGTGCCGGCGACCTTCGCGCGCGCGGCCGGAACTACCGTCTCATCGGGTCGCTGGCCCGACGCGATCGGGAACAGTTCGACGACCTGCGTGAGACGGTGACCGACCTGCAGGTGTCGCGCTCGACGCTCGAGGCCCGCCAGGTCGAGGTCGCCGCGCTGCAGGAGGCCGCGCGCGCGGCGCGTCGGGCGCTGGATCGCACGATCGCGTCGCAGACGGCCCTGGTGGAAGAAATCGATACCCGCCGGGACCTCACCGCCCAGCTGGCGGGCGAGCTCGAGGCGGCCCGGGAACAACTCGAGGCGCCGCTCGCCGAGCTGGCTGCGGGCGGCTCGCCGGGCGCGACGACACTGGCGCTGCCGCTGCGACCGTTTCGCGGCCAGATCGAGCCACCGGTGCCTGGTGAGGTCACCGTGCCGTTCGGCGCACCGCGGCCGACCGAGTTCGGCACCACGATCGCCGGCGGCGGAATCGAGCTCGCGGCGACCCCCGGCGAGTCGGTGTACGCCATCCACGAGGGCGAAGTGGTGTCCGTCGGCACGTTCGAGGGACTGGGCACCCTGGTCATCGTGTCCCATGGTGACCAGGCGTTCTCGCTCTACGGCTATCTGGCGTCGCTCGCGGTCCACAAGGGCGGCCAGGTCGACGAACGGGCAGAGCTGGGGACCGCCGGAGTCTCACCCACCGGCGACGCCACCGTCTACTTCGAGCTCCGGATCGACGGTCGGCCGGTCGATCCGGTAGAATGGCTCAAGCAGTAACGAAGCTCCGCCTAAGCCGGGCTTGCGGGGACAAGTCGACCGTTCTGTACACATTTCAGCCGTGCAAGCACGGCTAGAGGAGGTCCCCGGCGTCATGACCGACCGCACCCGTTTCGTCATTCTGATGGTGACGGCGCCGATTCTTGCCTACACGCTGGTGGGTGGCCTTCTCGGTCGGGTCGTGGCCCGGGAGGACACCTATCGTCACCTCCGCGTCTTCGAAGACGTGGTGTCGATCGTGACCGACAACTACGTCGAGCCTGTCGAGCCAGAGCGCCTCATGCAAGGCGCCTTGTGGGGCCTGGCGGAGGGGCTCGACCCCGAGAGCGCCTACCTGACTCCCGACGATCTGAGCCAGTACGAGACGGACGACGCGAGCGGCGAGGTCGGCGTCGGCCTGGTGCTGACGCGCCAGTACTACATCCAGGTCGTGGCCGCGCGGGACGGGTCGCCCGCAGCGGCAGCGGGTCTGCGGCCTGGTGACTACATCCGAGCGATCGATGACAACCCAACGCGCATCATGTCCGTCGTTCGGGGACGCCAGCTCCTGCGCGGCGAACCGGGGTCAATCCTGACGCTCACCATCATTCGCGGCAACGCCGCCGAACCGGTGGAGGTGGAGCTGGAGCGCGGCGGTGGGCGGTCGGCCAACGTCACCAGCCGTCTGGTGGCTCCCGGGGTGGGTTATCTGCGCATCGCCGAGTTCGATGACACGACCACCGACGCCATCGAGGCGGCCACCGGGACGCTCGATCGCCAGCGCGCCGAGCGTCTGCTCATCGACCTGCGCGGCACCGCCACCGGGGCGTTCGAGTCCGGCATCGATGCGGCCCGGCTGTTCACGAGCGCAGACACCCTGGTGATTCGCGAGTCCTCCACCGAGCAGGAACCGGTGAACGGGGCCGGGGAGCCCGCCATCGCCTGGCCGGTTGTCATCCTCACCGATCCCGGCACCGCCGGCGCCGCCGAGCTCTTCGCCGCGGCCCTGACCGACACCGACCGCGCCGAGACCGTGGGGCTGCGCACGGCCGGCCGCGTCGCCGAGCAGACCCTCATCCGTCTCCCCGATGGCGGCGGCCTGCTTCTGTCGTCGACACGGTATCTGACCGCGTCCGGCGAGCCGATCCACCGCGTTGGTGTGGAACCTGCCGTGGTCGTCCCGATACCGACGGTCGAGCTGGGGCGGGCGGTGGCCGACCCCGACCTAGACCCGGTGCTGGACCGAGCACTCGAGCATCTCGCCGCGATGCCCACCGTGTAGGACATGTCGTCCGGCCCGCCTCGCATTGACTGACTTTTTGAGAGGATACTGTGCTGCGAGGCTCCGTAACGCGTGTGTTCGGAAGACTTAGGGTCCGGTCAAGAATAAGTTCACATTTGTGTGTGCGTCGTACTCATGCCGCGCCCGGCCATTGCAAGGCACGAGGAGGGAGCAGACCGGCAGTATTCGACCGACGAGCAACGCCGCCAGACGGGATGGATCGGCGGCCAGAAATGTGGAGTTATTCTTGACCGGGCCCTCAATAGGCGCGTAGCTCAGACTGGTTAGAGCGCCTGCTTGACACGCAGGAGGTCGGCGGTTCGAGTCCGCCCGTGCCTACCACCCCGCCGCACGTCCTTCGTCCTTGTCGCGGTTGCACAGAGGGCGGTCCCTCTCCCGCGGCCTGCCCTGAGCGGAGCCGGCGTGGTCGAAGGGGACAGGGTCGGGGTGTCAGCATGGGGTAGGCGCGCCGGTCGCCAGAGTCGGGGACCGTGGAATCCGTCGGGCCCCCGACTTGCCGTCAGATACTGTTGGCAGGCCTCCGCGGTGGCGAACTGGCGCTGCAACTCG
>DQNS01000007.1 GCA_015659035.1 Acidobacteriota bacterium
CCTCCGAGCTGGCCTTTCCGCCCCTCAGTTTCTGGACCGTGGCCAACGGGTCGCTGCTGGTCACCGTCACGGGCGACGGGCAGCTGCGGGCGCTGCGTCGCGCTGTCGGCCCGGTCCTGCTCGACGTCGCGGTCACCGCGATTTTGGGTGAGGGTGCCGACGATCTGAACGACGACGCCACACCGGCCACGGCAACGGCCATCGCCGAGGATGACGAGGCCGGTGTGGTGCCCGCGCTGAACGACGACGCCACACCGGCCACGGCAACGGCCATCGCCGAGGATGACGAGGCCGGTGTGGTGCCCGCGCGGCCGCCGTCGGTCGGCGGGGGGTATGCGATCCAGGTGGCGGCATTCTCGAACGGCGCCAGTGCGACCGGGCTGGTCGATCGCCTGCTCGAGCAGGGCTACCCTGCCTATGTCATTACGCCACGTCCGGCTGAGGAGTCCGTGCTCTATCGTGTCCGGATCGGGCACTATCCCGATCGGCCTGCCGCAGAGGCGATCGGTCGTCAGGTCGAGGACGAGCAGGCGCTCGACTGGTTCGTGGTGGCGCTGCCGTGACGGCCCAGAAGTCAGAAGGCAGAAGTCAGGAGCCGGCCTGTCCGCGAACCCGCCAGGGCCCGTAGCTGCTCGGAGCTGATTCGGACCTCTCGCTCCTGTCCCCGCGAACCCACTCCGGCACCAGCCTTGCCTCCATGGGGTCTTATCCGCCCCGTGGACCCGGTCCGTGCGCCTGGGTCGCGCGGGCGGCGCACGGGACCCTCGCCCTGTTCCCTCGGCCCAGACGCCTGTATCCTGGCCACGATGAAGAATCGGCCCGGCCCGCGAGACGAGACGTCCGCCGTTTCTGGCGTCGATCTGGACCCAGAAACTGGCATACCTATTTCGGTCAAGGTTCCTAGATGACAGATGTCCTCATTTGGCGTCGTCTGCTGATCACCGGCAGCGTCGTCGCGGTGCTGGTCTTCGTGCTCGGCCGTGCGGCGGATCTGGTTCTGATCGGGCGGACCGACGTGGTCGCGCAGGAGCGCGCGGAGCGCGCGATCCAGGCGGATGTTGACAGCGTTGATGACTCGCTGACGAGCGTGGCGAGGGCGCTCGCCGGGCGGGCGGAGGTGCTGGCCGGCATCACGGGCGATCGACCGGCGGTGCGCCGCCTCTTCGAGGTCGTACGGGTCGAGGCCGAGGCCCAGTCGGTTCCAGACCTCTCGATCACGATCTACGACGCGCGCGGCACACCCCGCGCCTGGAGCGGCCGTCCCACTGAGCTTGGCCAGGGCACTCTCCACGCGGGCGTTGCGCGGTTCGCCGATGCCGGCCAGGCCGGGCTTCGCCTGATCCATGTCGAGCCGGTCGTCGAGCCCCGTGACGCCGTTTCAGGTGGGACGGTCCGACGACTCGGGTCCGTGGTCACCGAGTCGGTACTCTCCCCCGCCGCTCGAGAGATGGAGTCGGACCGCGGATTTGTGCTCGATACCCCCGTTGGCCACGCCACGCTGCGCGTCGTGGAGGCCGGTGTTCGGACAAACAGCAACCCCGATCGCATGGCGGTGGCCGGTTCGGACGACCGGCGGCTGATCGACGCGGTGATCGGCCTCGACGAAATTGCCAGGACGCGCGCCCGGTGGCGGGCACGCGTGGACGCGCTCTTCTGGATCGTACTGGCGGTCACGACCTTTTCAACCGGAGGTCTCGTGCTGGCTCGGCGGGCCCGCACCCGCCACATCCAGGCGTTCGTCCTGTTCGCCCTCATTGCGTCCGCTGGCCGGGCATGGTTGTGGCTCGCTAGCAGGCCGGGGCTATTCGAGCTGTCTCTACTGTCGCCGGACGCGTTCCGCTCGGTCCGCTGGCCGTGGCTGACCCGAACGCCGGTCGACCTCTTGCTGACCGCGGTGCTTGCCGCCGTGCTCGTGGTCCTGCTCGCCGATACGGCCAACCGCCGACGGTGGACCGCGCGGACCGGGCGACGCAACGAACCGTCCGGTCCCGTCTGGGTGATATGGCAGGTTGCCGCCGTGACGCTCGTGGCCCTGCTGCTGGCGGGCCAGCACCTGGTGCTGCGCGACACGGTGGCCGGCGCGGCGGTCGACCTGCTGCACATCGCGCTGCAGCCGTTCGATACCGCCCGGGTGTCGTTGCTGCTTGCACTGGTTATCATGAGCGCGGCCACCGTGTGGGCAGTCGGTCTGGTGTGTGGCGCCAGCTTCGTCGCCTGGTCTGTGGGACTGCGGCAGGGGCGCGTGTGGCTCGTCGCGTTGTTCGGGATGGTGCCCGCCGGTCTCGCGATCGTGGCGGGATGGGCACCCCTGTGGCCGTCACTGCTGACCACCGCGCTGGGGCTGGTCCTGGCGTGGCGGTGGCGCCGGGCGGTCAGCTGGTTCCGGCATGCCGACCCGCTGGCGCGTGTGCTGGCAACGCTGTGCGCCATCCTGTTGCCGGCGCTTCCCCTGTATGTCGCGCTCGTCGAGCTGACCGACGACGCCAAGCGTCAGTTGCTGGAAACCAGCTACGCGGTGCAGGTAGCTGAACACCCTCGGAACCTGCTGGACCAGCTGACCCGTTCGCGGGATCAGATTGACGCGGTTCCGGATCTCCTCGCGATGACGGCGTCGGCGGGCGGTACCGCCGGCGGCGCACTCGACACCGACCGCGCGTTCAGCATCTGGCGACGCACGGCACTGGCCACGTCGCGTCTGACCTCGGCCGTCGAGCTCTACGGTGCCGACCGGATCCTGAACAGCCGGTTCGCCCTGAACATTCCGGAAGCCGTCACCGCGCCAGGCTGGACCGGGACCGGGTGCGAATGGGTGGTCTTTGGCGAGGCGGTCCTCTTCGGGGCGCAGGACCGGCTGATGCTCCATGCGGAGCGTGGACTGTGCGTGGCTGGTCCGGACGGGACGCAATCACCCGCCGGCGCCGTCGTGGTTCATGTGGCCCAGGTCGACTACGAATCGCTCCCGTTCATCTCCTCCCGGAGCCCGTATGGCGAGCTCTTCGAGGGCTCAGACGCGTCACCGTTTCCGGGCGCGCCGGGACACGACGTCGAGCTGGTCACCTACGGTTGGGGGTTGCAGCCCACCTTCGTCTCCAGCCGGACAGGGTGGGCGATCGACGACGCCCTGTTTCAGGATATCTACGCGGACGCGTCACGTGAGCCCCGCTGGACGCGGTTCGCCAAGGAGGACTCCACCCTCTACGATGTCCTCATCACCAATAATCAGGCCGGTATCTACGCACTCGGGTACCCCATCCACACCTGGTTCGACCACCTGTTGCACCTGTCGGAGCTCGCCATCCTGGTGATCGCGGCGTTCGCGCTGGTGCTCGTCATCATCATGGTTGTCGGCCTCGTGTTCCCGCGGCTGCGTGGTCGGCTCATGTTCCGCGAGGTGCGCCCGCGGTTCGCGCTCAAACTGCAGTTGTGGTTTCTCGGTGTTGCCACGGCGCCGGTCCTCGTGGTGGCGGTGCTGATCCAGGGGTACTTCGCGGACCAGCTGCGCGCCGACGTGGAAGCGGGCGCCGTCCGCACGGCGGCGGTCGCGCAGAGCGCCATCGAGGAATCGTCGGTGCTGCGGTCGGGCGAGCAACAGGTCATCACCCCGCTGACCGACGACGCGCTGGTCCGGATTAGCCAGGTGGTCGGTCAGGACGTCAATATCTTCGATGGCCCACAGCTGGTGGCGACGAGCGAACGGGACCTCTACGCCTCGGGTCTGCTGCCGACCCGGACGCCGGCCCTCGTCTATCGGGCCATCGCGCTCGATCAGCTTCCAAACTTCGTGGGTGAAGACGCGATCGGGTCACCGGGGTATCAGCTGGCGGCTGTCCCGGTCCCGGCAGTTGGGCGAGATGTGATCCTGACCGTGCCGCTGGCTTCGAGACAGCGGGAGATCGAGAGCCAGATCGTCGAGTTGAACCGACGGGTCTGGGGGTCCGCGCTGTTCTTCGCTGCGGTGGTCGGGTTCATCGGGTGGGCCATTGCTCGCAGCATCGCGAACCCCGTCAAACGACTGACGCGCGCGACGAGCCGTGTCGCGCGCGGTGAGTTCCACGCGCCGGTGTCGGCGCGGCGCGCGGAGGTACTGCAGAAACGGGTGGCCGACCAGGTGGCGGACGAGCTGGAGGTCCTGGAGTCGGACTTCAACAAGATGGCGGTCGAGCTGGATGCGCAACGGCGCCAGCTCGAACGCACCCACCGGCTCGAGGCCTGGGCCGAGATGGCGCATCAGGTCGCCCACGAGATCAAGAACCCGCTCACACCGGTCCAGTTGAGCGCCGAGCATCTGCTCCGGGTGCACGCCGACCGTGGGTCGCCGCTGTCCCCCGTGCTGCAGGAGTGCGTCGACTCGATCCTGAAACAGGTCCGGATTCTACGCCAGATCGCCTCGGAGTTCTCGAGCTACGCCTCCTCACCGATCGCCGATCGCGTGCCGACCGCGCTTGCTGTCCTTATCGAGGAGATCATCGGGCCGTATCGTCCCGGGCTCGACGGCCGGATCCACGTGTCGGTCGAATTGCCGACCGACCTCCCGATGCTGCGTCTGGACGGCAGGCTCATGCAGCGGGCGTTGACCAACATCATCGAGAACGCCCTGCACGCGATGCCGGACGACGGGGCACTCTCGATCAGTGTCGTCCGGGAGCCGGCGCAGCTGCAACTGGTCGTGGTCGACACCGGAGTCGGTCTCGAGGCGGACGTGCTGGCGCGCATTTTCGAGCCGTATTTTTCGACGAAGGTCACCGGCACCGGGTTGGGCATGGCGATCGCGAAGCGCAACGTCGAGTTGAACGGCGGCACGATCGCGGTCACGAGCGAGCCGGGCCAGGGTACGACGGTCACGATCACGTTGCCGCATCCCGAGGCGACCCTCGAGACGGAAGGGGTCTAAGGCCAGTCTCAAGAAGTCAGGAGGAGGCCGAAGGGCTTCGCCAGCTTCCGCTTCAGGCGCTGCCTGTACGAGAGGGGCGGCGCGCTATATTCGGAGCGCCCATCGTGTCACCCGGCTTGCGCGTTGGCAGCTCGGTCGTGCTGTGCCCGCCGCTCCCGCCCCGGCGAGCGGTTGGTGGTTTCCGCAGTCGTCCAACCACGAACCCGATCGGTCCGGAGGCCAGATAGCTGTACGCCATGACGAAGAGCACCCGCTCCGGCTGGACGGCGATGGCCGCGATGAGGAGGGCGAACTGGAGCAGCACGAGGAAGGAACTGCGCGGGCGCAAGGTCAGGGCGCCGAACGCGCGAAACCGGATCCGGCTGACCATCATGAGCGCCGGTACGAGCACGACGGCCAGCGCGACGACCGGTGCCTGCGGAATCCCGAACCCGTCCGGCCAGGCGAAGACGGTTGCGACGAGCACGCCCGCCGCGGCGGGGCTCGGCATCCCGACGAAATATCGCTTGTCCGGGTTCTCGCTCTGGACGTTGAAGCGGGCGAGGCGCAGCGCGGTGGCCGTTAGATAGAGGAAGCCTACCGCCAAGCCCAGTCGACCCTCGAGGCCCCAGGCGAACACCAGCACGGCGGGCGCCACCCCGAACGAGATGACGTCGGCGAGTGAATCGAATTCCCCGCCAAATTTGCTGGCCGCGCCGGCCAACCGCGCGATGCGGCCGTCCAACACGTCCAGCACGGTGGCCACCCCGATAAACTTGGCCGCCGTCGCATACTCGCCCCCCATCGCGAACACGATGCAGGCGTATCCGCAGAACAGGGTGCCGACGGTGAACATGCTCGGCAGTAGATAGACGCTGCGCTGATAGCGTCTGGTCTGCCGTTTTCGCCGCAACACCGCGAGCATTTTGGCCATGGCGATTCTGGCTCAGACCGTGTTGGCCCATGCAATGACCGAGCGCGGCATGAACACGACGCTCGACCCATACGCTACTGTGCGTTCACGATACCACCGAGACGGGCCACTACCGTTTCGCCGCCTCGCACGCGGTCGCCCTTGGTCGCGACGAGCGTAGCGGTGGTCGGCATGAACAGATCCATCCGGGAACCGAACTTCATGATACCGAACCGTTGTCCGGTCTGCACCCTCGCCCCGACCCCCACGCGGCACACGACGCGCCGCGCCAGCGCGCCGACAACCTGGCGGAAAACGATGGTCTGGTCGGCGTGCTGCAGCCAGATCTCGGTCCGTTCGTTCCGGGATGCGGCGGCGTCCCGGTAGGCCGGTAAGAACGTGCCCGGCACATGCTCGACCCGGGTGACCTGTCCGGCGATCGGCACCCGGTTCACGTGCACATCGAGCGGAGACAGGAAGATGCTAATCTGCAACCAGTCGCCCGGCGGCGCCAGGGTCCGGTCGGCCGCCCCGGCGTAGAGCACGCGGCCATCGGCCGGGGACACGACGGCCTCGGGCGCCTGTGGCGGCACCCGTTCCGGGTCGCGGAAGAACCACGTCATTCCCACGGCGAAACCGCTCAGCGGGAGGGCAACGAGCGGCAGCCCGGCCACCAGGCAGACCGCGGCCGGGATGAGGGCCAGAGCGATGAACGGGAGCCCGGCACGGTCGATGGTCATCGTTTTCCGGCGCTCAGCGTTCGGCTGGCAAGGCGCGACGAGGGAGCATGCAGGCAGTATGTAACCGAGGAAGCAGCGCCGCAAGGCGGGCGCTGAGCGCCGGAAAACTGGGCCGCGCGCTGGAAAACTGGGCGCGAGCTGCTAGTTCTGGAAAAGCCGACACCGCCCAGGCGGTCGCTCGACGCGGGCGGCGTTACACCGGTCACGCGGTCTGTGGATTCCCGTGGCGGCGGAGGATGTCCTGCATCCGGTCTTTCAGTTGTAGCTTCCGCTTCTTCAGGGTGACCTCTTCGGTCTGTTCCGGCTCGGAGAGATAGTGCTGATGGGCAAGTTCGTGGAGGCGGGTATCGAGTTCCTGATGTTGCTCGACTAGCTGGCGAAACCCGTGGTCGGTCTGCAGAAGATGTTCCTTCAGCTGCTGCGACTCGATGGCCATGCCACCTCCTTGGTATGCGGTGTCGATCTGGTGTCCTGTCTCAGATTGCGGTACGGATCCGGCCTTCCAGGCCGGAAAGGTACCATAAGGACTGAGGTCTTTCAAGACGACGAGCCACCGTCTACGTCGAGCCGCCGGCGCCGTTCGCGAGCCAGCTCCGCATCCGGCCGACGGACATAGACCGGACGAAGCGCGTGCGGCGCGACCGCCTGCCGACACCACGGTTCGACCGAGGCCATGACCGCCATGACGCCAGCCAGCGGCGGGGTTTCGTGAATGGTCCGTGAGCCAGGGCCGAGTCGGTCGGTGAGCACCGACTGGTACGCGGCGACGCCGTCACCGATGACCCAGACCCGGCGCGTGGCCAGCGTGTCAGCCCAGGTGTCGAGGAGTGCCACGGGGGGAACGGCGACCGGCTCGACCGCGACGCGCCAGCGGTCACCGGCCGTCCGTCGGGTGTCGGCGGCATCCATGGAGGGTGCTGGTTGGTAGAGGGCGCCGAAAACCTCGCCGCGTTTGGCGTTCACCCACGGGGCAATCAGGTCCGGCCCGCGGGTGTCGCGGTCTGCCAGCTGCGCCGCAATCTCGACGAGCGTGTCGAGGACCGAGATGGCGACCACACGTTTGTCGTGGGCCAGCGCCAGGCCCTGAATGGTGGCGATCCCGACGCGGAGCCCGGTGAACGACCCGGGGCCGGCGGCCACCGCGTAGCGATCGACGGCGTCGGTCGTCACGTCGTGCCGCGCGAGCAGGCTCTGCAGGTCGCCCGGGAGTCGCTGTCCGTGCGTGAGCGTGGGGTCGCCGGTCGTCTCGTCGACCAGTTGGCCGTCACGCGCCAGCGCCACGCTGCCTCCGGCGGACGTGGTGTCGAGCGCAAGTATGAGCACAGCAATCTCAATCGCCTCAACGTCGTGACTGCCGTCACGGCCACTTGCTAGCAGTTCGTCGTGAAAGTCGGGCGTCGCACCGAGACTCGGCGTGATCGGTGCCGCGCTCGGTCAGTACACGGCGCGACGAGGGAAAATATCGGCAGTCTTCGACCGAGGAGCAACGCTATCAACCGGGATGTAGCGCCATTCGAATGCAGCGGGACTTTCACCACGGGCTGTTATACTCACACACATTCACCGGCCGCGGCATCCGACCGCCTGTGTCGCCCATTCCTTTAGTGGTGTAGTGACCGCATCCACGACGAGCACGCGAGCGCCTGCTCGGGCGCCAACGCCCGCCATGCGCCAGTATCTGGACGCGAAGCGGCAGCATCGCGACGCGATCGTCTTCTTTCGCATGGGCGACTTCTACGAGATGTTCTACGAGGACGCCTTGACCGCCGCCCGGGCGCTGGACATCACGCTGACATCGCGGTCGAAGGACACCGGGGGGGGCGCGATCCCGATGTGCGGCGTGCCGCATCACGCCGCCGACACCTATGTGACCCGTCTCGTGCAGAAGGGCTTCCGGGTGGCGATCTGCGAGCAGGTCGAAGACCCCAAGCAGGCGAAGGGCGTCGTGCGGCGCGAGGTCGTGCGTGTGGTCTCGCCCGGCACGTTCATCGAGACCGGCTATCTCCAGGATCGGGAGCCCACCTTTCTGATGGGCCTCGTGGCACAACCGGGCCGCGCGACCGACCGCGGGGCCGCGGGGAGCGATCTCGACCGCTACGGGATGGCGCTGCTCGACGTGTCGACCGGCGAGTTCGCGGCCAGCGCG
This sequence comes from Acidobacteriota bacterium, assembly GCA_015659035.1. GTDB lineage: Bacteria > Acidobacteriota > Vicinamibacteria > Vicinamibacterales > UBA8438 > NP936. Next base: position 8,670 of record DQNS01000007.1, read on the forward strand.
TATCGCGGCGAGACGGGCCGGCAGGCGCTGGTAGACGACATCGCCGTGCTCAGGCCGCGGGAAGTCCTGCTGTCATCGGAGTCCGAGCTGCGGGCCCTGCTTCCCGACTCTCCGGCACCGTTGGTGACCGTCGTCGAGTCCTGGGTGTTTGACATCGAGCGGGCCCGTGACGCGCTGACCACGCAGCTCGACACCGCCGGGCTCGACGGGTTCGGGCTGAGCGACCAGCCGGCCGCCATCGCGGCCGCAGGGGCGCTGGTGCACTATCTGCGCGACACCCAGAAGGCACAACTCGCCCACGTCCGCAGCATCACGTTTCGCGAGACCAGGGATGCGATGGTGGTCGACCCGTCCACCCTGAAGCATCTCGAGGTGGTCGTGTCGAGCGACGGGACCCGCGCCGGCTCGCTGCTCGGCGAGATCGACAAGACCGTGACCGTGATGGGGAGCCGGTTACTTCGTGGATGGCTGCTCCGTCCACTCGTCAGTCTCGAGCGAGTCCACAACCGGCTCGACGCGGTCGAGGAGCTCGCCTTTAGGTCGGTCGAGCGAGGCAAGCTCCGCGAGGCGTTCAAGTCGGTCCAGGACATGGAGCGCCTGGTGGCGCGCGCTGCGATGGGTGCCGCGGGGCCGCGGGACCTGGTCGCGTTACAACGGTCCCTGGCGGTCGTTCCCCGTGTGCGTGCCATCCTGGACCCGCTCGATGCGCCGCTGACCAGCAGCCTTCTGGCCGAGCTCGACGAAGTGCCCGACGTGCGGGACGCCATCGAAGCGACGCTCGTCGAGGCTCCCCCGGTTCTGGCGCGTGATGGCGGGGCGATCCGGGACGGGGTGGACACCGCGCTCGACGAGTTCCGTGGAATCAGCCGTGGTGGCAAGGAGCAGATTGCGGCGATGGAGGCAGCCGAACGGTCCCGTACCGGGATCGGGTCGCTGAAGATTCGATTCAACCGCGTGTTCGGTTACTACATCGAGGTCTCGAGGGCGAACCTGCATGCGGTGCCGGACGACTATCACCGCAAGCAAACAATCGCGGGCGGCGAGCGCTTCATCACCCCGGTGCTCAAGGAGTATGAGCGAAAGGTGCTGGGGGCGGACGAGCGGATTCTGGAACGAGAGCTCGCGCTGTTCGACGCGTTGCGGGACCAGGTGGCGACGGCGTCGGCGCGGGTCCAGGACTCGGCCCGGGCGCTGGCCAACCTCGATGTGCTGGCGGGGCTGGCCGAGACGGCGGCCGTGCACGACTACATCAAGCCCCACGTGCACGATGGGGACGAGCTGCTGATCACCGAAGGGCGACATCCGATCGTGGAGCGTCATGTCGGGCATGTCTTTGTGCCCAACGACGTGACGCTGAACGCATCCACGCATCAGGTGATCATCCTAACCGGTCCGAACATGGGCGGGAAGTCGACCTATTTGCGGCAGGTGGCGCTGACCGTGCTGATGGCGCAGGTGGGGTCTTTCGTGCCGGCCAACCGGGCGAAGGTGCCGATGATGGACCGGATCTTCGCGCGGGTCGGCGCGTCCGACAACATCGCACGTGGGCAGTCGACGTTCATGGTCGAGATGCAGGAGACCGCCAATATCCTGCACACTGCGACATCGCGCAGCCTCGTGCTGCTCGACGAAATCGGCCGCGGCACGTCTACCTACGACGGGTTGAGCATTGCCTGGGCGGTGGCCGAGCATCTGGCCACCGATGCGCGGGCGCGGCCGAAGACGCTGTTCGCGACCCACTACCACGAGTTGACCGATATCGCCGACGTGTTGCCGACGGTGGCGAATTATCACGTCGTGGCGCGCGAGTGGGAGAACGAGATCCGCTTCCTGCGCAAGGTCGAGCCGGGTCGCTCGGACCGGAGCTACGGCATTCAGGTGGCGCGTCTGGCCGGGCTGCCGACACAGACCGTGGAGCGCGCGAAGCAGATTCTGGCCGGGCTCGAGCGGGACGAGCTGTCCCGCGGTGGCCGCCCGACGCTGGCCGGGGCCGACACCGACCCGCAGCCCCAGTTAGGGTTGTTCGCCGCGCCACCGGCGGCAGACACGGCCGTGGCCGACCGCCTGCGTGAGGTCGATCTCGACCGGATGACGCCGCTCGACGCGCTGACCCTGCTGGCGGAGCTCAAGCGGGAGGCGGACTAGCCACTCGGCTCAAGGAGGCAGGAGGCAGAAGTCAGGAGAGAGCCGGAGGGCTTCGCCGGCTTGTGTCTTGGTCGCGCGCACCGGTGCGGGGCGCGTTCGGGAGGGCTGAGGATTGGCGGAACGGGTCGGTATCATCGGCGGCGGATTCAGTGGACTGTTGAGCGCGTATCTGCTCGAACGCATGCTCGGTGAGCGGGCCGAGATCGTCGTCCTGGAGCAGAGCGATCGGGTCGGGGGACGGGTGCGGACCACCCAGCTGCCCGAGGCGGGCGTCAGCTACGAAGCTGGGGTCGCCGAGTTCTACGACATCACCGGCAACCCGCAGCTGCGCTCTCTCATCCGTCATCTCGGTCTCGAGACGCGTCCGTTGTCCGGGACCCCATATTTCGTCGTCGACGATGGTGTCGTGCACGACGACCTGGAGCTCGAGCGGTTGGTCGGGAGCCGTGGCATGGACCGACTGCGTCGTTTTTGGGAACACGGGACGGCGTTGCGTCCGCCGGCCGATTACGCCCTGGCCGGTCAGATGCGGGACAACCTCCATCCATGGCTACGCAGGACCTTCGAGGACGTGCTGGCCGAGATCGACGATCCGTTCTGCCAGTGGTTCACGGCGATGCAGTGTCATTGCGACCTGGCCACCGAACCGCCCCTCACGAGCGGGCTGTTCGGCATGGACAACCTGCTGATCGACCACCCCGGCTACTGCTCGATGTACACCCTGGTCGGCGGCAACGACGGGCTGGTCCA
>DQNS01000026.1 GCA_015659035.1 Acidobacteriota bacterium
CGGGCACTACATCTGCAATATCTACCATTGCGGTCGCCGTAATATCCATAAACGCACCCCATGGTGCTGTCGATTCGGCCAACGCCGCAGCAGACCCGGCCTCCTGAAGCAACAGTCCCCCGCTCCCATCGATGTTGGCATAATGAGCCTTGATCTCAGCTCCCGCTGGCGGCGACCAATTTGTGAAGAGTTTCAGTCAACGCTTATCTCTCTCCTCGCTCCGATTCTTCATTTCGTACCTGACAGCAAATAACATTGGTCATTCCTTACTGGAGTTCATGGAAGAACATGGAATTCGAATACGTCTGGTCCCCGCCTAGCCTACCTCGGGGCGGCTGGAGATTCAACGGGGACGCGGCTCACGGCTCACGCGGCTGGCGGTGGCCCATAGTGCGACGCGACCCACCTGCGCCGGCTTCGTCTTGCGCGAAACCTGCACGCTTGGCGGGCGACGTCGTGACGATTGTAGCGCTTGAGCGTAGTCGCGGTAGATTCAACCTGGGGCATCAGGTAGTACAACTCATCGGTGCAACTGGCGAGGTCATACGACTCCCCGGCTCTCTGAAACACGGCTTGATAGTCGGCGTTGGTCGCCCAGGACACCCTGAAAGCCTGGTAGGTCCCCAGGTCGGAGAACGAGACCGCAAGATGTATCCCTCTATTGGGCAGAAGACGTCTCCGAAAAGTTATCGCCGGAGCGCCAGGAAGTGCCCTATTGATTGCGTCACGCCATTCATTTGCGAGTGCCGGGCCCGCAGCACCGGCCTGGCCCGGTAGGAGGTCACAGACGCGGTCCCAGATGCAGGTCAACGGCGGTCGAGTGTGCCGCTGGTCGATGGCGGGACTGCCGGATTCAGACGTGTTCGAATTTGTGCGAATATTTCCGTTGCAGGCGCACTCTTCTGATCTCTCCTGCACATTTTCGTGTGTAAAGACGCGGTGTGATCTCTCCTGATCCTATTCAGAACAAGCCTTTGAGTCCTGTGCGTCTGCCAATTTCGCCACCTCGGCATGTCTGCAGAATAAGCTACTTACGGCTGTTTTGACGGCGCTGAACACGCCCGGATCGACGGATTGTAACCGTTCTTGTAACCGTGGCGGCCGCTAGCAGTCCGTGGTGAAAGCCCCGCGTCGCACCGAGACCGGCGATGCGCCCGTATGGCAAGGCGCGACGAGGGAGCACACCGGCAGTATTCAACCGAGGAGCAACGCAGCCAGGCGGGATGCAGCGCCGGTCGAATGCAGCGTGACTTTCACCACGGGCTGCTAGGGCGACGCCTCGCCAGCCGCCTGCTCGTCACCGGAGACCGAGCTCCACATGTCGTCCGACAGCGTGCGGCCCGTCTCGAGCAACGTCTTCAAATTCGAGAGCACGGCAGGCCAGCCGTCGGCGATTCCCTTCTGCATCTCGGAGCCCGGCTCGAGATCGCTGTGAATGACCTTCAGGCGCGTATCGGGGCCCAGGGGTGTGAGCTCGAAGGTGACGCGCGAGACCTTGGTCTCGTCCTGTGCTTCGTGAGGAAAGGCCCAGGAGATCACCAAGCGCCGCGGCGGGTCGATCTCGACCACCTTGCCGAGGATGTCGACCGTGCAGCTCCCATCGGAGCGCACGTGCTCCCAGGCTGAGCCGGGTTTCCAATCGGATACGTTGTAATGCCCCCAGTAGGCCTCGGTCAGCTCGCGATCGAGAAGACCGTTCCACACCGTGTCCGCACGCGCGGCTATGTAGATCACATAGACATAGTCCGGCGCACGGTCAGACACGGCGTGTCTCCTTTTCGTTCTCGAGCTCTTCCTTGAAGTCCGTCGGACATCCTCGAACTTGCCCACCCAGCGGCGGACGATGTCAGCGAGGGGAACCGCAGAAGCTCACGGGGCTGGCTCGAGACGCAGGAGCGCACCGTCGTCCTCGTCCGTTAGCAAGTACAGGAACCCGTCGGGCCCTTCGCGCACTTCCCGGATGCGTTGCCTGAGCTCCGTCAACATCGACTCGCGCCGCAGCTCCTCTGTCCTGGCGTTGAACACGATGCGCTGCAGGTGGCCCGTGCCTGGTATTCCGCCCTCGCGCAGGGATCCGACGAACACGTTGCCGCTCCACGCAGGAAATTGGTCGCCGGTGTAGACGGCCATGCCGGCGACCGCAATGGCGGGCAGCCACACCACGAGCGGCGACTCCATCCCCTCGCGCGTCGGATGTTCGGAAATGCGCGCGCCAGGATAATTGCGTCCGAAGCTCACGACTGGCCATCCGTAATTGCGGCCCCGCAAGATGATGTTGATCTCGTCGCCGCCGTTGGGACCGTTTTCGTGGTTCCAGAGCACCCCGGTCTCGGGGTGAACGATGAGGCCCAGCATATTGCGATGTCCCAAGGTATAGATTTCCGGCCGATGGCCCGCGTGGTCCACGAACGGGTTGTCGGGCGGTACGGAGCCATCGTCGTTGAGGCGCAGGATCTTACCGCGCAGGCTCGTGGGATCCTGCGCGACGTTCCCAACATTGCCGCCGGTGGACATGTAGACCTTGCCGTCACGCCCGAAGACGACACGGCCGTTGAGACCCGAGTTGCCCTCGAACGCGTCGGTGACGAGAAGGTCTCGGACGTCGGCGAGCGCGCCAGCCTCGAGCCGGCCCCGCGCGAGCGCCGGTGCGCCCATGCCGTTTCCGACGGGCTTGGTATAGGTGAGGTAGACGAAGCGATTGTCGGCAAACCGGGGATGGAGGGCAACATCCATGAGACCGCCGTTGCCGTCGGTTCTGACCTGTGGCACGCCGGAGATGGCTTGCGGGTCAAGCACTCCGCGGCGAACGATGCGGAGGCGCCCGGGCCGCTCGGTGACCAACATGTCGCCGTCGGGAAGGAACGCGAGGGCCCATGGGTGCGAGAGCCCTTTGGTCACGACGCTAACGCGGACCTTGTGCTGCTCGGCTGTGTCGAACACCCATGGTCCCGCACCCAACGGCGGCACCGGTACGCCGACAGGCGGTTGCTGCTGAGCGTGGCTGAGCCCCAGCATGCAGAGCAGCAACGGCGCAGCCAAACGAACGGCATGTCTGACCCTCATGCGAACCTCCCGCCTGAACCGCGTCTACTGTACCCGAACCCTTACGGCAGCGGGAGGAGCGGTTGACGTCCCTCAGGCAGGTGCTGGTCGAACGCCGCCAACACGGCGGCATCCGCCGCGTGTGCCCCCATCAGGCCGACGACGTCCACCAAGTCCCGCTCGCCGAACGCGCGCGCGGCGCGCGCGTAGGTCTCTGCGCCGACGTTGTGATCGCCGAACAGCTCACGAGCAAACGTAATCAAGGCGGCGTCCTTCTCGTCGATGCCCGTCAGCGGCCGGCGATGGCGGACGATGTCGATCAGCTCTGGCTCGAGGCCGGCCTCCAGAGCCCTCGGCTCGTTGACGGTCCAGTCGACCTGCGAGTCGTGCGCTCTCGCCGTCACCAGAATCGCCAGCTGTATCAGCCGTCGTCCAACCCTGGTTTCCAGCGACTGCAATCCCGCTCCGTGGCTCCGGATATGCCCCGGACCGATCCCCGAGGGAGACAACATGCGGCCGTAGAGCTCTGAAACCGACGTCTGGCTCTCGGGGCTCTGAAGGGGCAGACGGCTCCTCGAATCGGGGTAGCTGTCGTCCGGATGGGTGAACGGTAACGGGAGGGACTGCCGCCAGCCTGCCGGCATCTGCTGATTGAACGCGGTGAGCGTCGCTGCGGTTCCCGCATAGCGGCCCATCACGTCGATGACATCGACGAGATTGGTCTTCCCCAGCAGCCCTAGTGCCCGCGCGTACGTGTCAGCACCGAGTCGGCGCGTGCCGAACAACTCCCGGCCGACCTCGATGATGATCGCTTCGCGGTCGCCCAGTCCGGTAAGTGGCCTCCGGTGCCTCACGATGTCGATAATCCCCGCGTCAAGCCCGACGGCGAGCGCCTCTAGTTCGTGCATCCCCCACTCGTACGGCTGATCGTACTCGCGTGCCGTCGTCAGAATGGTCAGCTCGGTCAGTTGACGTCCCATCGGAGCGGCCCACCGAAGGTTGGTGCCCGACCCATGCAACCGCAGAGCCGCGGCGCCCATGCGTGCACCTGCCGGGCCCTCGACTCGAACCGCCGCATCGTACGTCTCTCGACGCTCGGCATCGAGTTCCGCTCGGTCGATCGGCGGAAGGCGGCTTCGCGAAACCGGATGGACGTTCTCGGGTAGCTGGCCGGCGTGAGCGACCCGTAACCCTGTCGGGATGGACCCGGCGCACGCGAGCACGACCGCCATCTGTACCCATCGCCTCATCCCCGCCTCCTTGTCTATTGAAGGTTTGGACCTGGCCGTTCGTCTACAATCAGCGCGTGTCCCACAACGGCACGCGACGACGGGGCCTCGGATCGAGTCCGTAAATCGTACTCTCCGGCGCCCGCGATCCGCTGGAGCCCAGTTGGCTACGGCGTGGGTCGGATACGCTCGCCCCCCTGTAAGGCTCATGATCTCGCCGTCGCTCGAAACACCTGTGTGCCCACCCGGATCAGGGCCCGAACACACCGACACCCTCTCCGCGCCTCCAGATCAGTTTCATCGGAGGTCCGCGTTCGACGTGGAACTCTATGCCAACGCGGATTCAAGCAGGACCAGCAATCGGCTCCACGCCCGCTCGGCCTGGGCCTCGTTATAGACTTGGGAATCCGGCGGGCACCAGCCATGCATGGTACCGTCGTAGACCTCGATTTCCGCTGGTATGCCCGCAGCGGCATAGGCTTCTCGGAGCGTAGTCTTTGCCTCTGGGTCATTCTCGTCATCATTGGCGGCCACACAATGCAACATGTGAGCGGTTGTGTTCGGGATCAGGAGGTGTGGACTATCGTCGGCATCGGTTGCCAGACCGCCACCGTGGAACGTGGCACCTGCGCCCAATCGGTCGGGCACCGCAGCCACAGTACGCATCACCATAGGACCACCCATACAGTACCCGGTGGTGCCAATTCTACGGCTGGTATCTACAGCGGCCTGCTGATCCAGAAAACTGACAAAAGCTCTGGCATCGGTGAAGTGGGTTTCAGCATTGAGATTGCGCGCCATGGGCAGGACGATCTCGCGGGTTTCAGGCTGGCCAAAGCTGGCGCCTTCACCGACAACTGGTGACCGTGCGTCCCGATAGAACGGGTTGACCACCAAGACCGAATAGCCTGATTGGGCCAGGCGTTCGCCCATAGCCTCGAAGGCCGGCCGCAGGCCGAGGATATCGGGCCAGATCAAGACCGCAGGATGTTGACCGCTGGATGGGTGTACGAAATAACAATCAGCTACACCGTCAGGGGTGGTGACGTCTACATCTGTCTTTGTCACAGCCTGGGCGTTAGCTACTCGGGGCAACATCATCGCCAAGCCCGCCGCGGCTGATAGTTTGCCAAACTGGCGTCGGGTCACGCCTGAACGGTTCAAGAAGTCATCTACATCTTCTTGAGTAACTTCGTCGCACATGGTCTTCTCCTTGGATACGGTTGTCTATTGAGGTGTGGACCGAACAGATCGCGCAGCTCGAACGTGCCCTTCGCGGAGATCTCCGACCGGGATGGCAGTATCCGCAGCAGCGGATCCGGCATCGTGAAGATCTGGACCGCAGAGAGGGAACCGGCGGCAGGTTCCATCGACGGTCGCCAGCTCTTCCGAGATCCTCGCGCCCGGGGCCGCCACCAGTCTCAACTTACCGCGACCCTTGTGTTGCGACTTGTGCAGCGGCCTTCTCATCCGCTCGCGCACCAGCCAGGATGCCCTCCATGCTGTGGTTTCCCTCGTGGCACGCGTACTCGAACAGCGTTAAATCGTTCCGCCGCATCGGCTGCTGAGCGGTCCAGGGTGCCGTCCAGGTTTCCGGGTCGGTCACCGTGAACTCGTACTCGAGCGTGTCCGCGTCGACGCGGGTGAAGCGCTCGACCAGCGTCATGTTCGCGGACGACCCCGTGCCGGCGGGCGCGGAGCCGAGGGGGATCCAGCGTCTTTCGTCGCGGAAATTCGCGGTTTCGACCACGAGGGTGTCGCCCTCCCAATGGCCGCGCGAGTCGCCCGACCACAGACGGATGTCATCGCTCAGCGAGGAACGGCCGTCCAGCGGCACGACACGAGTCGTGTGCACCATCTCGGTGACCAGCACGACGTGGTCGGGGGTCTGAAAGACCTGCAGGTTCTGGTTGTAGCCGAGCGGCGTGATGGGAGGGCCGGCGTTGAACCCCACGATGCACCGATCGGAGGTATTCCGGTCCGACCATGAATCAGCCGGATGCTCGCTCAGATACTCTCGGCGCGCGTCCACGACCCGCTGCGCCTCGGGCGTCAACGGCGGAATGCGGCCGTTCGGCGGGTCGATGATGAGCGACGTGCGGCCGGTCGACGTCGTGCCCCCGTCAAGCCAGAAATTGTTGTAGAAGCCGGGCGCCCCTTCCTCGCCCCGGTCCACGCTCTGGGTGACCTCGGTTCGCCGAGCCTCCCGATTCGCCAGGTCAATGTTCCGGTCGACGGCCGCTCGTTCGAGGTTGGCCGCTTCTTCCGCCGTCAGAAACTCTTTCCCGGCCTGTGCCGGCGGCCGCTGCAGGGGCGTGATGGTACGGAAATCCCAGACGCCCCCGAGGTCCGGCTGCCCCCATGGTGTGCGGGGAGCGGTCTGGGCCGCGGCGGGAATGGCCGACAGCGCCACGCCCACGATCACAGTGAACACCGCAGCGAGACATCGATGGCTCATCTGATCCTCCTCGGCTCTCGTGCGCCTGACACCCATGATGAACCCAGACGCAACTGCGTGCAAGGACACTCTGCTTGGATGAGCCTCTACGGGCGGTGCGAGTTGGGGACGCATTCGTCAGGAGCGAGGCGGTGTTCTCGCGTCTCGTGAGCCGATGGCACCCGGGCGCCGTGCCTGTCGGTTCGGCCGCCGGGGGGCGTTGATCGCACGTTCGCTTTCGTCATCGACGGCGCGGCGCGTGCCGGGAGCGCGTGCATCGGGGCCGGAGTGACATGGTCATTCCCGCCCGGGTCCTTAGTGCACCTTTGAGCTGGGGGTGCCCGACGCGATGACCCGCGCGATCATCTGGGTCAGCTCGTCGGCCGGCAGATCGAACGGCCCGGCGCCGACCGCGCCACTCGGAATCTCGATCGCGATCGCGACCCCCGGGGCCGCGTCGGTCACGATCCAGCTCAGCCCGCGCAGCGACACCTCGCCTCCCTCGGCACCGCCCCGGTCGGCCCGACCGAAGACCCGCATGATGGACAGCAGCACCTCGCGCACGTCGGCGTCGGTCCAGCCGGCCGGCTCGGGGCCGTCGTAGGTCACGGTCTCGACGACCACCTCGCTCGTCCCCTTCAACAGCACCTCGACATCGAACGTCATAACACGACCCCCTTGGATCGAGACTCCTAGAAATCAGAAGTCAGCGGGCAAAAGTCAGAAGAAACTGGAGGGCTTCGCCATCTCATCATTCAACGCCGGTGCGCCACCAGCGCCTCCAGCTGCGCGCGAAACCCCTCGGGGTCGGTGACCGGCGCCTGACACGCAAAATCGCGACACAGATACGCGGTGGGCATCCCGTCCCGCATCTCCATGGCGCCAACCCAGGGAAGCCGCTCGGCGAGCGCCGTCTGATGCGCCCCCGGCTCCACCACCAAGCTCACGGCACCTGGCAGGAAGCTCTCGGTGAAGACCCGGTGCAGCGCGGCGGTCGCGGTCGCGTCTCGCACGCCCACAATGATCACCTGCGCCACCCCGCGCCGGTAGGTCGACGCCGCCGCCATCATCATCGGCACGACCCGCGCCACCTGAGCCGACGGCGCCACCCGCCGCAGGGTGCGCTCGACCCGGTCGCCGTGCGCGCGCGCCTCGTCGCCACCCGACAGATGGGCCAGCGTCAACAGGTTCCAGACGGCGACAGACCCGGCGGAGGGCTCGGCGCCGTCATACTCCTCCTTGAGCCGCAGCAGCACGGTCGGATCGTCCCCGGTCGTGCTGAACCAGCCGCCGCCCTCCTCGTCCCAGAACAGCCGGTTCTGCGTCGCCTGCAGCTCGCGGGCCCAGTCGAGCCACATCGGGTCGCCGCCGGCCTGGAACAGCTCGAGCAGTCCCCAGACGACGCACGCGTAGTCCTCGCTGTAGGCGTCGATGTCGGCGCGGCCGTCGCGGAACCGGCGCAGCAGCACACGACGGTCTGCATCCCAGAGCCGGTCCCGCAGGAACCGTGCGGCACGAGTCGCCGTCTTCTGGGCCGCGGCCGACCGGGGCTCGTCGAGCGGCGTGACCCGCGCCGCGCGCGCAAAGGCGGCAATCATCAACCCGTTCCACCCAGCCAGCACCTTGTCGTCCAGATGCGGCCGCGGCCGCGCGCACCGCGCCTCGAACAGTCGCTCACGCACCCCGTCGAGCACCGCCGTGACCGCCTCGACCGACCGGCCGCTGAGCCGCGCCACGTCCTCGACACCGCGGGCCACGTAGAGCAGGTTCAGGTTCGTGAACTCGCCGTGTGGGTCGTGGGGCGCGTTGCCGGCCGGCTCGATGCCGTATCGGAACCGAACCACCTCGGCATCGTCACCGAACAGGTGCTCGATCTCCGACTGGCTCCAGACGTAGAACGCCCCTTCGGTCTTGACCGCGTCGCTTCGACCAGCCTGCTCGGGCGGCACGCTGTCGGCATCCTCGGCCGAGAAGAACCCGCCGTCGGCATGCGACAGATCGCGACGCACATACGCCAGCGTGTCGTCGGCCACCGCCGCGAACGACGGGTCGCCAGCTGCCTGCGCCGCCTCCAGACACGCCAAGGTCAGCTGCGCCTGGTCGTAGAGCATCTTCTCGAAGTGCGGGACCCGCCAGGCCGCGTCCACCGAGTAGCGGTGGAACCCGCCACCCACGTGGTCGCGCATCCCACCCGTCGCCATCGCTCGCAGGGTCTCGAGCACCATCTGCCGGGCCTCGACGTCCCCGGTGCGCGCATGCTCGCGCAGCAGGAACAGCAACTCGCCCGGTCGTGGAAACTTGGGCGCGTCGCCAAAGCCTCCGGCGTGCCGGTCGAAGGTCCGGGCATACTCGCGCACTCCGGCCACCAGCAGGTCGTGGTCCGGAATCTGACCGCCACTGCCGTCCCGCCGGCTCGCCTGCGCGTCGCGTAGCCGCTCGATCACCCCGTCGGCCGAGCTGACGAGCCGGTCACGCGACTCTCGCCAGTTTCGGGCGATCTCGGTCAGGATCTCCACGAACCCGGGCCGGCCCCACTGCGCGGACGGCGGAAAGTAGGTGCCTCCGTAGAACGGCTTCAGGTCCGGTGTCAGCCACACGCTCATCGGCCACCCACCCGACCCGGTCGTGGCCTGCACAAACGCCATGTAGACCCGGTCGATGTCTGGTCGCTCTTCCCGGTCGACCTTGATCGGCACGAAGTGCGTGTTGAGCACCTGCGCGATCTCGTCGCTCTCGAACGACTCGTGCTCCATCACGTGGCACCAGTGACAGGTCGAGTACCCGATCGAAAGAAAGATCGGCCGGCCCTCGTCCCGGGCACGCGTGAAGGCCTCCTCGCCCCAGGGAAACCAGTCGACCGGGTTGTTGGCGTGCTGCAGCAGGTAGGGACTCGGCTCCAACGCGAGACGGTTCGGCATCAGGGTGTTTTCCGGGCGGGGCATCCTGCAAGGCCGCGCTTGGGCTTCGTGCTCAGCGGGGTCGAATACTACCTGTATGCTCCCTCGTCGCAGCTTGCCATACGGGCGCCGCGCTGTGAGGTCCTGAGATCAGTCCGCGTCCGGCTCCTGCCAGCGCGGATACGAACCGAGTGTCCGTAGCAAGGGGCAAAACTCGGCCAGATGCATCAACGCCCGCGCGCACGGCAGGTCCTCGCGGGTCGCCGACAGATCGGCGTAGAACAGATACTCGAACGGGCGGTCCGGAATCGGCCGCGACTCGAGCTTGGTCAGATCGATGTCACGGAGCGCGAAGACGCTGAGCGCCTTGAACAATGCGCCGGCGTCGTTGGACACCGTGAACACGATCGTCGTCTTGTTGGCGGTATCGAGCGGCGCCGCGTCGCGTCCGATCAACAGGAACCGCGTGGTGTTGGCGGCAAAGTCCTGCACGCCCGCCTCGAGAATCGACAACTTGAACACCTCGGCGGCGCGCGCTGACGCGATGGCGCCCGTATCGCGCAGCTGGCCGTCCTGGATCATCTTGGCGCTGCCGGCCGTGTCATAGGTCGGGACGAGCTCCACCTGGTCGAGCGTGCGGAGAAACCGCTCGCACTGCGCGAGCCCCTGCGGATGCGAATAGACGCGCCGCAGCTGCTCGCGAGTCGTCCCCTCGAGTGCGAGCAGGTTGTGCACGATCGGCAGCGTGACCTCGCCGACGATCGGCAGCTCGTGCTGCAGCAGCAGGTCGTAGTTGCGATGGATCGACCCGTAGGTCGTGTTCTCGATCGGCAGAATCCCATGGGTCGCCGCACCCTCGTCGACCGCCGCGAAGACCGCCTCGAAGGTTTCTTGAGGCAGCAGATCGGCCGACGCCTTGAACCGCAACGCCGCCGCCTCGGAGTAGGCGCCCGGCTCGCCCTGATACGCGATACGCATGGGTAGAGAGTATCAGGAGACAGGAGGCAGGAGGCTCCGCTTCGCCAACCGCCTACGCGCGCCTGAGGCGCGCGTAGGCGGCGCTGAACTCGACGCCGTAGATCAGGATGACCGCCGAGATGTACATCCAGAGCAGGAATACCACAAACACAGTCACCGACCGCGGGACGCTGAACACGCCCAGGCTGAGATACCAGGAGAAGCCTTCCAGCGCCAGACGCCACAGCACCCCGGTCAGCACCGCCCCCAGCCAGATGTCGCCGACCCGCACCGTGGTGTTCGGTACGAAGTAGAGAATCAGCCCCACGACAATGACCAACAGCAGTGTCCCTGGGTACCGGAGGGCAATGCCGGTGACCCGGGCCAGGCCGGGCACCTCGTCGAGCAATCGCCCGAACCAGGTGGTCGACATCATCTCGGCCAGGCCGACGACCAGCAGCGCCACCAGCATCATGGCGCCCGCGGCCACCAGCATCAGGAACGCCGACGCCTGATGCTTGAGAAAGCTGCGCCGCGTCTCGACGTTCCAGGCATGGTTCACCGCGGAGCTGATAGCGCGAAAGACGCCGAGCGCCGTCCAGACGATGACGATGCTGCCAGCGATGCCGAGCCCGACCCTGACCCTCTGCACGTCGTCGATCTGCGTCGCAATGAAGTCGACCTGCTGCGGAAAATACTGCAGCACCAGATCGGTGAGAGCGGTGCGGTCCGCTGGGTCGGTCGTGAAGAGCCCAAGAAACGAGAACAGCAGCAGCAGCAGTGGAAACAGGGACAGCAGCGCGTAATAGGCGATTGAGGAGGCAAACGTCAGGTCGTCGCTCTGCCCCAGACGTCGCAGGGCCAGCCAGGCGGCGTGACCGGCGTACCTGGTCTCTCGAGCGACTCGACGTCCGAGCCGGCGGGCGACGTCGCCGAGTGGCAGCGTCGGACCGGCGGCGCTCACGACGAGGCTTGACCGAACTCGGGCGACTCCCAGGCGGAGCGCACCCGGTCTTCGCCGACCAGGTCGTTCAGCGTGCGCTGTCCTTCACGAGCGACTTCCCGGACCTTCTCGCCGGTGGCCCGGGCGCGCTCCAGCTCGGCAACGATGCCGTCCAGCGTCGGGTCGATCCGCCCGCGCACGTGCCGGCCCTGTTCGGTCAGATACAGATACCCGATCACTCCGCCAAGTGCCGCACCCAGCAGCGCCGACAACAGTACTCGTGAACGTTCGTCCATAGATGTCAGCATACCGGATTGGCCACGGCCGCGGAAGCGGGCGCGAGAGCCCATCTGACGGGATGCATCGGCGGCCGAATGCCGGCGCGATTCATGAGATGGGCTCTATAATCCCGGCATGCCGAAATCACCGCTCCCGCCCACCCCGGCGCCAACGCCGGCGACGCCCGTCACGCGCGCGGACGCCGACGCCGTGCAGTGCGAGCGATGCGGCGCCGAGATGTTTCGGATGCACGCCGTCTGGCGATGCCCGAAGTGCGGATACAAGACAGATTGCTGCGGATGGTGAGCGCTCTGCACTCAGCGGCTCTGGGCTTTGGACTCTGGGGGCCCGGAGGCACTGTGCCCACCGCCCGACCCTGCGACACCGGAAGCCGGCCGCTCGGTCTCCTGTCTCCTGCCTCCTGAGAGCGCTTCCCCCATGCGTGTCCTCCCGACCAGCGTCGATACCGCGAGCGACGAGTTCCGCGCCAATCGAGACGCGATGCGCCGGCTCGAACGCGACCTCCAGGCACGACTCGAGCAGGCGCGCGAAGGCGGCGGCGAGCGGGCAACCCGGAGGCATCGCGACCAGGGCAAGTTGCCGGTGCGCGACCGTCTCACCCACCTGCTGGACCCGGACACGCCGTTCCTCGAGCTCTCGGCGCTGGCCGGCGGCGGGATGTACAACGACGCGGCGCCGGGCGCAGGCCTCGTGACCGGCATCGGACGCGTCTCTGGTCGCGCCGTGATGGTGGTCGGCAACGACGCGACCGCGAAGGGCGGCACCTACTACCCCATCACCGTCAAGAAGCATCTCCGGGCGCAGCAGGTCGCGCTCGAGAACCGGCTCCCGTGCGTCTATCTGGTGGACTCCGGTGGCGCGTTCCTGCCGATGCAGGCGGATGTGTTTCCAGATCGCGAGCATTTTGGCCGCATCTTCTTCAACCAGGCACGGCTGTCGGCCGAAGGGGTGCCGCAGATTGCGGTGGTCATGGGCTCGTGCACCGCCGGGGGCGCATATGTGCCGGCGATGTCGGACGAGACGATCATCGTCAAGGGCACCGGGACCATCTTCCTGGGTGGACCTCCTCTCGTGAAGGCCGCCACGGGCGAAGAGGTCTCTGCCGAGGAGCTCGGCGGCGCCGATGTTCACACGCGGCTGTCCGGCGTGGCCGACTACCTGGCCCAGAACGACCTCGATGCGCTCCAGATCGTCCGCACCGTCGTCTCAACGCTGCCCGCCACCGCGCCTGCGCCGATCGACCGCACGTCGCCCGAGGACCCGCGGTACGACCCGGACGAGATCGGCGGCATCGTCGGCACCGACCTGCGACGGCAGTACGACGTGCGCGAGGTCATTGCGCGGCTAGTGGACGGGTCGCGGTTCGACGAGTTCAAAACCCGCTACGGCCCCACACTGGTCACAGGGTTTGCCCGAGTCCACGGCTTCCTCGTGGGGCTGCTTGCCAGCAACGGCGTGCTGTTCTCCGAGTCGGCACTGAAGGCGACCCACTTCATCCAGCTGTGCAACCTGCGCCGTGTGCCGTTGATCTTCCTGCAGAACATCACCGGCTTCATGGTGGGCCGCGATTACGAGCGAGCCGGCATCGCCAAGGACGGCGCCAAGATGGTGCACGCGGTCGCGAATTCGGTCGTTCCGAAGTTCACTGTCATCATCGGCGGGTCGTTCGGCGCCGGCAACTACGGCATGTGCGGCCGCGCCTACGACCCCCGGCTGCTGTGGATGTGGCCCAACGCGCAGATCTCGGTCATGGGCGGCCCGCAGGCCGCCGAGGTGCTGGTCTCGGTAAAGCGGGACCAGCAGACGCGCCGGGGTGGCACACTGACACCGGATGACGAAGCGGCAATCCGCGAGCCGATCCTGCGCCGCTACGACCACGAGGGTTCGCCCTACTATTCGACCGCCCGGCTCTGGGACGACGGCGTGATCACCGCGACCGAGACCCGCACCGCCCTGGCCCTCGGGCTGGCGGTGGCCGCCAACGTGGCGGTGCCTCACCCGAAGTTCGGTATCTTCAGAATGTAGATGTCCGGTCGAGGACGATTGCCCGTGAGCATCGGTCGACTCCTCGTCGCCAACCGCGGCGAGATCGCCCTGCGCATCATCCGCGCCTGTCGCGAGCTCGGCATCGAGACCGTCGCCGTCTGCTCGGCCATCGACGCCGAGACCCCGCACACGCGCGCCGCCACCCAGTCGGTCACCATCGGCCCACCCCACCCGCGCGACAGCTATCTGTCGATCGGCGCCGTGATCGATGCCGCCCGGACCACCGGTGCGGACGCCGTCCACCCTGGATACGGGTTTCTCTCTGAAAGCCCCGAGATGGCGGCCGCCTGCGTCGATGCCGGTCTCATCTGGGTCGGCCCCCCAGCCGACGTCATCGGCCGGCTGGGGTCGAAAATCGAAGCGCGCCGGCTGATGCAGGCGGCCGGTGTGCCGGTGGTTGCCGGCGAAACGCCGGCCGACCAGACCGACGTGGGTCTGACGGAGGCCGCCCGGCGCCTCGGATATCCGCTGCTGGTGAAGGCGTCGGCCGGCGCTGGCGGGCGGGGCATGCGGGTGGTGCGGGAACCGGACCGGCTGCATGAGGCGCTCGGCGAGGCGCGCCGCGAGGCAGAGGGAGCGTTCGGCGACGGCACGCTGTATGTCGAGCGTCTGCTGACCCGGCCGCGCCACATCGAGGTCCAGATTGTGGCCGATCACCATGGCCACGTGGTGCACCTGTTCGAGCGCGAGTGCTCCATTCAGCGCCGTCACCAGAAGGTGATCGAGGAAAGTCCGGCGCCCCACCTGACGGCCGGGGTGCGCCAGCGGCTGACCACGGCGGCCGTGCGGGCGGCGCAGGCCGCCGGGTACCGGAACGCCGGCACGGTCGAGTTCCTGGTCGAGGGTACCGGCGACAGCGACGACGCCGCCGCCGCCACGATCGCCTTCCTGGAGATGAACACACGCCTGCAGGTGGAACACCCCGTCACCGAGGCGGTGACGGGCCGGGACCTCGTGCATGCCCAGCTTGCGGTCGCGGCGGGGGCCACGCTCCCCTGGTCGCAGGACCAGATCTCGGTGCGCGGCCACGCGATTGAGTGCCGCGTGTACGCCGAGCACCCGGCCGACCACTTTCTGCCGGACTCGGGCATGCTCCTGCGCTACCAGGAACCGGTCGGCCCGGGCATCCGCGTCGACACGGGTGTCGTGACCGGCAGCCTCGTCTCGTCCCACTACGACGCCCTCCTCGCCAAGGTCATCACGCATGCCGACACCCGGGCCACCGCCCTCGCGCGAGCCGGGGCGGCGCTCGCGCGCTTCGTCGTGCTTGGCGTCCGGACGAACATCGAGCTGATCGGCCGGGTGTTGCGCCATCCGCGTGTCGTCGACGGCCGCGTCGATACGGCATTCCTGGAGACCGAGCTGGACGGTCTGCTGGCCCAGACGGAGGATGACGATCGGAGGGCCCTCGCCGTGGCGGCGGCGCTCGCCCTGCACGATCGACTCGAGCCGGTTGCGGCGACCGGGTCGACCACGACCGGCCGAGCCGACGACCCGTGGACCACGCTCGGCGGATGGCGCTTGTCCTGACCAGCATGAGCCGCATGAGCCGCCCACCGCGGCGGGTAACCCTGGACGCCCTCCATCGCGACGCGGGCGGTGTCGCGGGCCGGGTCCGGGTCGAGGGCATCGACGACCGGGTCGAGGTGCGCCGTCTCGGCGACGATATCTATCGGGTGTCGATCGAGGGACACCGGTTCGAGGTCGTGGTTGCTCGCGGAATCGACTCCGACTGGGGATGCGTCGATGGCCGGACCTACCGGTGGCCGCGTGGGCCGCGGGACGGGGACGCGCCGCCCGACACCGACGACACGCCGATTGCGGCAACGACGCCCGCCACGGTGACCGCCGTCGAGGTAACCACCGGCCAGACGGTCACGCGCGGTGACACGCTGGTGGTACTCGAGGCGATGAAAATGGAGATTCCGCTCAGAGCGCCGCGGGACGGGCGCGTGACGGCGGTGCGATGCGAGGAGGGCGACCAGGTGGACCCGGGCGTGCCGCTGGTCGAGCTGGGCTAGACATCTCCTAAGGGTGACATCGTAACGGGGACCTGACCCATTTCGGTAGACTGTTTGGCCGACGAATCGGCGGCATGGTGGTCCTCACACCGCGGATGTGCCTCGACGTGATCCGCAAACGCACAGGATGACCGAGCTGTGAAGGGAAGGTGAAATCGGAGCGGTGTGTTCAGCAGCCTGCTAGATCGTGACCGGCTCGGCCTCCGCCGGCTCCTCGGCTCCCAGCTCGGCCTCCATGACCTCGACCACTTCGGTATACGCCACCATGTCGATCGCGTCGTAGTCGGCCGGGCAGCCGAAATCGCGCTTTCCTGGCGCAGTCGGGTTGCCGACGGTGATGCAGAGCCCGCAACCGATGCACTTGTCAATCAGCACGGCGCAGACCCAGCGGCCGTTCGCGTCTTTTTCCTCGATAATGCAATCCTCGACCGGACACGCGGCCTGGCAGATCGAACAGGCGAAAGCCCCGAAACAGGTGTCCGGATCGATGACCGCGATCTTGCGCGGTAATCGCTTGCGAGGCGTGTTCTGGAGCTTCGTCCACATGGAAGGAGATTATACCCCAGCCGCGGCTGAAGCCCTCACCCCGGCCCTCTCCCAGGGGGAGAGGGAGCAGCCGGAGCGCTCGTTTTGACCACCTCGTCAGATCGACTTGCCGCGGCCGGCTATCGGCCAGACGACTTCGACCGTGTCGCCCCGGACGCCGTAGAGCTGGTCGTAGAGATTCACCACCGGGTCGCAGTGCGACACAATGAGCTCGAGCTTGTCCCCCACCGCGTAGACCCGGCTGGCGTTCGCCTCGTACCGGATCGTCCCGAACTCGTCAGAGCCCGCGGTATAGGTCATGCCGGTCTCGCCGGCGATGACCGGCCACGGACGATTGATGGTGTTCGCCTTCGCTCCCGCATCGGTCGTGGCGCGTCCCGCATACTGGGCGTTCAGCACGGTGGTCAGCACCGTCAGCGCCGTCTCGAAGTCGGTGTAGACCTCCGGGTCCTCCGCGCCACCGATAGCGAGATACTGTGCGTCCATGAACACGTAGCTCCCGACCTGCACGTCGGTCAGCCCCGAGGTCTCGTGGTCGATGTTGTAGGTCCCGGTGCCACCGCCGCTGAAGATGCCGGTGTCGAGTCCTGCCCGCGTCATCTGCACCGCGGTCTCGGCCGCCGCCTCGAGACTGCCCAGCGCGCGCCGGCGCCGGTCGGCGAACCCGGTGACATGCTGGGCCCCACCGTCGTAACAGAGCAAGCCCCGCAACCGCAACCCGGGCAACGTGTCGACAAGTTGCGCCAGCTCGAGCGCCGGGGCACCCGCCGTGATGCCCGTCCGGTGGCCACCCGGGTCGATGTCGACCACGATGTCCGCCACCACACCCGCCTCCGTGGCAGCTGCCGACAAGTCTCGAGCGTTGGCGGCGGTATCGACCGCCTGAGTGAAGCTCTCATACCGCTTTCGTAGCCGCATGGCGCGACGGATCTTGCGTGGCGTCACGTTGACGGTCGTCATGAGGACCTGCTCGATCCCATGCTCGAACATCACCTCGGCCTCGCTGATCTTGGCCGTGCAGATCCCCACCGAGCCGGTGGCGAGCTGCAGACGCGCGATGGCGGGACACTTGTGCGTCTTGGCGTGTGGCCGGCTGGCGATGCCGTTGCGTGCGACGGTCGTCTGCATCCGGTCGAGGTTGCGGTCCAACCGATCCAGGTCGACACACAGACACGGCGTGTCGAGATCCCATTTCGAGATCCCGACCTCGATCCGGTCGTTGACCGCCTGCTGCCGCATCTCGGCCGCGCTGTATCCCTTGACCGGCCGGGGTATCCAGACCGACGCCGCGCCGGCGCCAGCCGCGAGAAAGTGACGACGAGACACAGACTGAGTCATTGGCACGCTCCTCTCAGGAGGCCCCTATACTACCGCTCTTCGTTCCGGTCCTGAATGCCATTCGTTCGGCTGACGCTAGGCTAGGCTGGAGCGCGTTTGTGCAGACATCCAGGGGGCAAGGCTTTCCGCCTCCGAAAGCCCCGCTGCACTCGGCCCACGCTGGGTTCTACGGCGGACTGCAGGGTCTCTGGCACCCCGGTGGTAGGCTCGCCAGCCAATCGACTTTTTCTCCGCTGTTGGGACGACCCGGTGGCAGCCCGCGCGGCGCGCCGGTCGCGCCCAGGCGCGTGAGACCGGCGCGTCGACCCGGTGTGCGGATCGAGGTACATGCGACCGGCCTCAACCCAAGTGAGCTCAGGTACCGAGGTTAAGGTCCTGACCGAAACATCTCGCTCATCGGCCGGCCGGCGTAGCCGGTCATCTCGAGATACCCGCGGCCGCTGACGGCACGCTCGCCAATCTGCCCGCGCAGGGTGACCGCCCCCTCCCAGTAGGTGACCCCGGTCGAGGCCTCCGTATTGAGCTCCTGCGCGTCGACGGCAGCAGAGATATCGAAACGCGCCGCACGGCCCGGCAACTCGATGCGCCACTGCACCGGATACGCGGCGTCGGTCGACGGCGACGACCAGCGCCGACCGGGCACGAGCGTGAACTCGCCGGCACCCAGGGGTGTCGCGACCCCGGCCGCGTCCACCCAGGTGCCGGCCGAGTGGGGGTCCGGCGCGCCATCGGCGCCACGTAGCTGAAACACCATGAGCTCCGAGCCGTCGTCGAGCTGCAGCGAGAACCAGTCCCACCCCACCTGTGACGCCTCGAGAAACGTGGTGCCGAACTCGTGGTCCATCCAGCTCGCGCCGGTCACGGCGACCGTCTCGCCATCGACCACCAGGTGCCCGGTCGTCGGCATCCGGGTCATCGAGTAGTAGTAGGAGGCATTGCCGGCCTGGGCCCCTTTGCGGCTGAGCCCATCCTCTCCGTGGACCGTCGGCCCCTTGCCTGGCTCCAGACGCAGATCGACACCGAACGCCCCGTCGACCGCCCGTAGCCGATGGGTCGTGCCGTCGAGTTCGGCGCGCCAGTCGCCGTTCCAGACCTCGAGTGTCCCGGCGCGGGCCCCGGCCCACCCGACACCGCCCCGGTCGAGCCGCTCGGCCATCCGTTGTCGCCCCGCCCCGATGTCGGTGAGCGCCAGGTGCGCCATGAACAGGTCGCGGACCGCCCAGCGCGACGGGTTGTCGGGAGCGGGGTCGACTCCGATCCGGAAGAAGGTCACCTGGTAGCCGAACCGGCGACCATCGTCCGACGACAGATTGCCGGTGTAGTACCACCACTCGATCCGGTAGTCGGGATGACTCCCGTGGTCACGCGGGAACTGCAGCGTGTAGCCGATTTCGGCCTGCCGCCACCCATCCGACGTGACCCGACCCGACTCCTGTGCCATCGCCGGCACCGTGACGAGCGCGATGGCACCCGCCACAGCTCGCCCGCTCAACAACGAGCGACGGCGGGCGTGTCTCCTGCCTCCTGCTTCCCCGCCTTCGCTCACGAAGACTGAACGGTGAGCTTCGGCGGGTCCGCCGTCGCCTCTTGACCGCCGTAGCCTTGGCGAAGGCTGTTGGCGAGGGCGGCCTGCCTGTTGTGCACCTCCTCTATCCCTCACTGGTCCCCTCGGTCTCTGTGAGACGTGTCGCGATACGGGCCGGATACAACCCGGCCAGCGCGGTCGTCACGGCGATCAGCAATGTGGACTGCGCCAGGAACCCGAGCGGCAGGTGAAACTGGATGGTCCAGCCGAAGCTCTGCACGTTGACCACATAGATCAGAATCAGCGACAGCACGACGCCGACCGGGAGACCGACGCCCTGGCTGAGCATCCCCAGCATCGCCGCCTCGATCACCACCATGCGTCGAATCTGACCGCGACCGGCGCCGAGCTGCCGCAGCATCGCCAGCTCGCGGCGGCGCTCCAGGGTCAGCGTCACCAACGTGGCGGCCACCCCGATGATCGCCACGAAGATCGCGATCGCCTCGAGCGCGTAGGTAATGGCGAACGTCGCGTCGAAGATCCGTAACACCTCCGCCCGCAGCGCCGCGTTGGTGCGGATAAACAGCCGATGGTCGGGGCCGGCCCCCGCCAGCAGCTCCTCCCGGACGGCCTCGGGGTCGGCATCCGGCGCGAGGTAGAGGGTCAGCCCGGTCGGGCGCTGCGCGCCGTAGTGCCGCGCGAACGTCGTCCGGTCCATGACCACGAGGCCCCGGTCACTCGAGTAGTCGTAGTAGACGGCGACCACCTGAAATGGCCGTGCCCCCTGCGGCGTGTCGAGCTCGATGCGGTCGGCCACCGCCACGTCGTGCTTGATCGCGAAGCTCTCGGACACCACCACGGCATCGGCGCCAACCGCGCGGCGCATGGCGGCGCGCCCGTCCGTCGGGGTCTTGAGCAGGAGCCCCCCATGCTCAAGCCGCACCTCGAAGTCTCCCGCGCCCAGGATGATCAGATCACGGTCCGGTCCATACGACAGATCGACGTGGCTAAACCGATCGAGCGCGGCGACGGCGGGATGGGCCGCGAGTCGTCGCTCGGTGGCTGCCGAGATCGTGACCGCGGGGCCGAGGGGCGCCCGGTCCGCCGTCGCCACGAAGAGGTCGCCCTGCAGCGTCTGTCCGACCCAGTAGCCAACCGTGTCGCGAAAGCTGCCGACCATGATGGCCATGGCCGCCAGCATCGCAAGACTGACCACCAGCGCCGCCACCGACACCGCCAGCCGTGAGACCGAGGCGGACAGGTTGGCGTGCGCCAACAGGCCTTCCAGCCCGAACCAACGCCATGGCAGCCGCACCCGCCGCAGCAGATCGAGCAGGGCCGGCACCAGCGCCGCCGCACCGAACACGACCAGCAGGGCCGCCCCCAGCCCGAAGACCGGCAAGCCACCCACGGCCTCCCGCGTCGACAGCCACCACCCGGCACCGAACAGCAGCATCGCGAGCGCTGCGGAACGGCGCGGGACGCCGCGGTCCCGCACGAACCGGTCGACGTCCCGCACCGCCGCAATCGGCGTCACCCCGGCCGCCTCCGCTGAGGGAATCGCCGCCCCGGCCAACGCCAGCGGGATGGCGACGGCGCACGCGAGCAGCAGATCGCCGGCACCGAGCGCCGGCACGGTGGCGGCCGAGGTGATGTAGAGCACGTTGACGGTCGTCGACGTCAGCCGTACCGCCGCCTGCGCGAGCAGCCACCCGGCCGGCAGACCCAGACCGGCGCCCACCATCGCCAGCAGCGCGGCTTCCCCGAGAAAGAGACGACGCACCAGCCGACGCGTCGCACCGAGGGCACGGAGGGTGCCGATCTCGCGGCGACGCGTGATGACCGACACCGCGACCGTGTTGTAGACGAGGAACAGCCCAACGACCAGGGCAATGTAGGAGAGCGCCGTCAAGTTGAAGTGAAACGCGGCAAGCATCCGCTCGACCTGCCGGCCCCGCTGCGCCGGGCGCTGGACCCGCAACCCGTCCGGCAGCCGCGTCGCGATCGCCCCCTCGGCGTCGTCGATCGTCTCCGCGTCGAACAGCTGGATCTCCACCCGATCGAGCCATCCCAGACGGTCGAACAACAGCTGCGCCGTCGCGATATCCATCAGGGCCAGCTGCCCGTCCACGACCCGCGCCGGTCCCTCATCGAGCAGCAGGCCACGCACGACGGCGCCATGGACCCGGTCGCCGATGATCAGCTGCACCGGCGTGTCGAGCTCGATCGCATGGCGTCCGGCGAACCGTTGGGTGAGCACCACCGATGTCGGGTCGAGCAACAGCGCCAGTAGCTCCTGCGGCCGTGGGTCCCGGCCATCCCGCGCGAACCGCAGCAACCGGTACTCGCGGAACGGCCGGTCGCGCAGTACGTCGACACCCAGCACACGTACCGGGTGCTCGGTCCCGTCCGGCGCCCGGACCCGGGCGATACGGTCGATCACCGGACTGACCCGCCCATAGTCGCGCAGCCAGCCGAGGTCCCGTAGCTGCGTCTCGGGTACTCCGACGCCGGCGCCGACGATCTCGAGCGAGGTCTTGCCGGCCACCACGTCGAGCGCGGTCTCGAACCCGCGGATCGAACTGGCATTGGCGAGCCGGATCGCCACGACCACGGCCACGCCGAGCGTCAGCCCGACGACGGTCACCACGGTGCGTGGCCGATCGCGCAGCAGCGCCCGAACGATGAACTGGCGGAAGAGCGTCACAGTGTCGCTGGCACCTCGACGCCGTCGCGCATCCGCAGCACCCGGTCAGCCGCCCCGGCGATCAGTGCGTCGTGCGTGGCCAGCAGCACCGCGACGCCGGTCTCTCGGTGCAAGGTGCGCAGGACCTCCAGCACACGCTGGCCGCTCTCGGTGTCGAGATTGCCGGTCGGCTCGTCCGCGATGAGGAGGGCCGGCTTGTGGATGAGGGCACGCGCCACCGCCGCCCGCTGCAGCTCACCGCCAGACACCTGCGCAGGAAAATGGGCCAGACGGTGTCCCAACCCCACCCGTTCGGCACCCTCGCGCGCCCGGGCCGTGCCCTCGGCCGGCGAGACGCCCGCGAGCAGCAACGGCAACGCGATGTTCTCGGCCAGCGTGAGCGTGGGCAGGAGGTTGAAGAACTGGAAGACGAACCCGACACGCTCGCGGCGTAGCCCGGTCAGCGCTTCGTCATCGAGGTCCCCCAGCGCCACGCCATCGACGGCGATCGTGCCGGCGGTCGCCCGGTCCATGCCGCCACACAGGTGCAGCAGCGTCGTCTTGCCGCACCCGGACGGCCCGACGACGGCCAGGAACTCGCCCCCGGCGACCGTGAGGCTGACGCCACGCAGCGCCTCGACGCGGCTGTCACCACTACCGTAGACCCTGTGCAGGTCGTGTGCCTGCAGCGTCGGCATCACTCCACGATACACCGGTGGGGGAGCGAGAGAGGGAGTTGACAAGAGGCAGTCCGCCATCGCCCAAGCGACGGCGGACCCGCCGAAGCTCACCCTTCAGTCATCGTCGGTGGCAAAGCCGGAGAGACGGGAGAAGCCGGCAGGGGGGCCAAGAGCGCCGTTATTCGCTCGGGTGAACTGTTTCATCTCGTGGCCGGCGACCTTCTCCCCCGCCGCTTCGCCTCGGCCGGGCGCCGGAGCTTGGCGATGAGGGACTTGATCCGGTCGACGTCATTGTCCGACACGTTAGACCATCTTTTCGATCATATAGATGTCTTCGCTAGACTCTATGACTTGCGTATCCATTCCTCCTCACCACGCCGTCACAACAATCGGCTCCGAGCAGAACGGCTCCGGCAGCCAGCGCATCCCCGGATCGCCGATCGGACTCCCGGGCGGAACCGCCGGTGCCTCCCACAGCTCGGCGATGCCACCCGGGCGGTCGAGAAAACGACGGATGTCGCGCCGCAACGCATCGACATGCGCGCGCCCCTCCACCCCGCCGAGTCCCCCGAGTCCGGTCACCTCGTCAAGCCGCCGAACCAGATCCTCCAACCAGTATGCCGAGACCGCACGCACCTGCGCCATCGGCGCGACCGAGCCCAGCCGGATCAGCCGGTTCACGACGACCCGTTGGACCGCTCGCTGGACCTCGGCCTCATACGGATCGGACGACACGACATCGAAGAAGGTGGTCTCGAGCATGGTTTCGATCACCTCGACGAGACCGGGGACTGCCCTGTCCAGGGCGTGCTGTTCGACCAAACGGGCCGAACGCGCGGGCTGGAGAATGGCCGAGACGGTCATGTCGGCGACGACGACAGCCGGCGTGACGCGGTCGAACATCGCGCCGGTGTAGCGGGGGAACAGCTCGCGATGCCGCCCGAACCCGGCCGGACGTGGCGGAATCAGGTCGATCACCGACGTCGGAATCGTCAGCTCCGCGGCCTGCAGCGTCCGCATCAGGGCCATCAGCGCCGCGCGCTGGTCGGCCGCCGGGATCACGCTGAGGGGGTCGCGCCCATCACCCCGCATCGCGTAGATGTAGTCGAGCCCGCCCAGGGTCGACGCGGCGGCGTCGATCTGAAACCGGTGGTGGAGGAAGAGCGGCACGAGCGCCTCTTCGAGCAGCGCCAGTGGCGTACCGTTCCTGACGGCACCCTCCCCGAACCGCGCGAGTGCCGCGCCACGCACATCCATCATCCGATGCAGCTCGGTCGCCGGGTCGGTTCCGTTGGCCCAGATGTGGACGCGGGGGTTGGCGTCGGTGTCCTGACCGGTCATGTAGAGGATGTCACGGGCCCAGGCATCCGCCAGCGCCGCGTCGAGCGCCGCCGGCGCGTCCACGCTCTCGGCGAAATCCTGATAGCCGTAGGTGATTGCCACCTTGTCCCACGCGCCGATTCCAACGTCGTAGGCATCCGATAGATCAAAAACGCCGTCCTGATTCAGGGTCACGAGCGGATGCGGATAGTCCATCACCGAGATCCGCCCCTTCGAGCTCGCGTAATAGTTGTGCCCCAAGCCCAGCGTGTGCCCCACCTCGTGCGCAGAAAGCTGCCGGATCCGCGCCAGCGCCATCTGGGCCAGCTCGGCCGGCTCCTCGTCACCGTCGAGGTAGGGGGACAGCAGCCCCTCGGCCAGCAGGTAGTCCTGACGCACACGCAACGACCCAAGCGACACGTGCCCTTTGATGATCTCGCCGGTGCGCGGATCGGTCACCGAGTTGCCGTAGCTCCAGCCGCGGGTGGAGCGATGGACCCACTGGATGACGTTGTAGCGAACGTCGAGGTTGTCGGCACCCTCCGGCATCATCCGGACCTCGAAGGCGTTGCGATACCCGGCCGCCTCGAAGGCCTGGTTCCACCAGCGCGCGCCCTCGAGCAGCGCCGACCGCACCGGCTCGGGGGTGCCACGGTCGAGGTAGTAGACGATCGGCTCGACCGCCTCGCTGACGGCGGCCGTCGGGTCCCGCTTCTCGAGACGGTGCCGCCGTAGGAATCGCTTGGTCATCGGCTCGCCGAGCGGCGCGCCGTAGTCATCGTAGCTCATCGCTCCATATCCGGCGCGGGGGTCGTACGGGCGCGGGGTGTAGCCGTCGTCGGGCAGCTCGACGAACGAGTGATGCTGGCGCATCGTCACCGCCTGCGCCGTCGGCGCCACGGCCCGGATCGAGCCACGGCCGAACCCCGGCCCGCTCCCACGCCCGTCACCCGTGAAGGTCAACGTCGCCTCGAGCTCGGTGTTCTGCGGAAACCCTTTGGTCCGAGGCAGATACACGGCGCTGCGGCTCTCGTCGAGCCGGTAGGTGCCGGGCAACCGGTCGGCCGCGCCGTGGGCATCTCGGAGCACGAACGGGGTGACGTCGATCAGCACCGCGCCGTCGGTCTCGGCCTCGACCGTGAAGCCCCAGAGTACCGAGGTCGCGAACGCCTCGTCGAGCGCCCGGACCTCGTCCGGATTGTCGGTCTCGACCCGGAATCGCTGGTTTGGCTGCACCATCAGCACTTTTGGCCCGACCCGCTCGAAGCGCACGAGCGCGGAGGCGCCGATCTGCCCGCGGTCGAGCCCGATGTCGTTCGAGCCAACCCCCGCGGCGAGCGACCGGACGTAGAGCAGGTCGCTGTCGAACCGCGCGATCTCCATCCAGAGCGTGCCGTCGTTACCGTCCCAGTACATCGGGAAGAAGCCGTCGAGCACCTCCATCCCCTCGGTCTTCTCCGCGATGGTCGGGCGCCCCTGCGCCATGGCAAACGTCGCTCCGCCCGCAAGCACGAGCGATACCAATGCAAGACAGACGGAGAACCGGCTCACAAGCGGCTGCAATCCATTCATGTGGCGATCTCCTTTGGGGCGCGCCTAGCGACGGCGGTCCGGCTCCGCGACATACCCGCGGCGAGTGCGCACGCGATATTCTCTCCCGACGACACGGAGGCGGATCGAGCGATAGCTCCCATCGGCCGGACGCGAGGACATGTAGCTGAGCGTGTACTGATGATTGAGCTCTTCGGCGATCCGCGCCGTCGCCGGTCCGAGCTCGGGGCTATCGTGCACCACTTCGGTATACCCGCCGCTCTCGCTCGTCATCTCGCGCAACGCGAACGGGTTCACACGATCGTTGATCGGACGGGTGTCAGGCGCGTCGATCGCGATGGCGTAGACGAACGCGTCGCTGCGCCGCAGCAGCCGCCGGACGTCGCGAACGTTGCTATGGCTGCCGGTATCGGAGCCGTCGGAAATCAGGAGAACCGCCGCCCGCTGGTGCTGCCGGACGTCGAACAGCGGCAACGCCTCCATCATCGCGTCGTAGATGCTGGTGCCGCCATATGGCTGGATATCATCCAGTCGATTGCGAAGCTGCCGGGGTCCAAGGGTCCACCCCACCTCCACGCGAGGCGTGTGGTTGAAGACGATGACGAAGACCTCGTCCTCGGGGTCCAGCAGGTCGGCCACAAACCGGTCGAGCGCGAGCCGCGCGTCGTCGATGCGCTGCCCGTACATGCTCTGGCTGACGTCGAGCACCACCCCCACGCTGAGCGGGACGCGGTCGCGCGTGAAGTGGGTGATCGTCTGCCGCTCGGCGTCTTCGAATACCTCGAAGTCTTCGCGCCGGAGGTCCCCGACCAGACGTCCGTCCTCGTCGACCACCGTGGCCGACATCTGGACGAGGTCGATACCGGACCTGAAGATGTCGTCGGTCCTCCGGCGTCGCTGCTCGCTGGATGAGGCCGCGAGAATCACGCTGGTCAGAATGACCGGCAGGAGCAACAACGTCAGGTGAGCGGAGGAACGGGACATGGTTCGGCCAGATCCATTCTACGCGAGCCGCGCGGAGGGTGCGTCAAGGCCGACACAGATGACGGCGAAGCCCACTCGCCTTCGCCACGGCTACGGCAGACAGGCCCGCTTCTCCTGCCTCCTGCCTCCTGAGCTCTAGCAGTCCGTGGTAAAAGTGCCGCGTCGCACCAAGACCGGTGATGCACCCGATTGCAAGGCGCGACAAGGGAGAATACCGACCAGTATTCGACCGAGGAGCCACGGCAGGCGGGATGCAGCGCCGGTCGACTGCAGCGGGACTTTCACCACGGGCTGGCAGCGAAGCTCCGCCTCAAACCGACCAGACGAGGGTCGGCTCCCGCCTCGCTGCCAGGCTTTTCTCAACGGCCCCGCTGACGCGGGGGCTAGACATCTCCGGCGGGCCACGAAAACGTCGATCCAAGCGTTATGATGTTTCCCATAGGAGATGTCTAGTTCACGCGCCAGCCGATGTAGAGCCCCAGGGCCTGGATATCGGGATTGTGGTCTCTCCCGTTGAGACTGTTGTTCGACACGTGCAGCCAGCGCAGACCACCGACCAGACCAATCCGGGAGCTTAGCGGACGCTCGAGCCCGACACCGGTCTGGGACACCAGATTGAGGCGTGTCCCGCGGTTCGGCACTTCGTTGGAGGCGTACGACAGGCCGCCGCCGCCTTCCAGGAACACCGATGTCTCGCCGACCCGGAACGCGCTCCACCGCAGCATGAGTGACAGAGCGGGCAGAAAGACGTCGCCGATCGGCTCCTGGTTCACGTGGAGCAGACTGGTCTCGATACCGACCGTCCAGCTCGGTGTTATCTGACGGCTGAAGCTGATGGCCCCGCCGATCAACTGCTCCTTGTACAGGTTCAGGTCCCAGGCCTCCAGGAAGAACCCGCCGGTCACCTCCAAATGCCAACGGTCAAAACCATCCGGCGCGCCAATCGGTTGTCCGACCGCCACATCCGTCGCGGTATCCGCCGTCTGCGCCGCGCCGGGAATCGGCATCGCGAGCGCGAGAACCAGGATGACCGCTCGTCTCAGATCTGACATTGACCGCCGGCTGCGACAGCTCACGGATGACGACCACCGCGTGTGTACCGGATCTACTGGGAACGGGGAAAGACCGGATCCTGTACGCCTCGGGCGCTCTTGGACTCCCCCCCTGACTAACCGGTCAAGAAAAACTTCACATTTTTGGCCGGACCCTGAGCGTGTCGGCGACTATACCGAACCGTCCGCTGCGGCGCAACAGTCCGCCCCGGCGACGAATGCTCCGGTTGACAATGCCCCGAGACGTCCTCGGGTGCGGGAATCAACGCGATGCACTGTGGACAGATGAGCATGCCGACCGGAGCCCGGTTTCACGTGATCGTCTCGACGCAAGGTGGATACAGACTCGGTCCAGCGTAAAGTATACGCATGGCTGACGTCACCGAATCGAGGAGGGCCCAACAGCGGCGGTCGGCTCTCGGCTGTGGGTCAACGCGACCATGAAGTTCCCCACAAGTGAGCCAGTATCCGTCCTCCGCGGAGGCGAAGTGCGCCGAGACCTCCAGGTGCTGCTTCGCTATGCCGCCTTGCTCGTTGCGGTCATCGCGCTCTACGCGGTGCTCTTCCAGGTGATCATGCTTCAGGTGGAAGGGCAGTCACACTCGTGGATCACCGCCGTCTACTGGACGCTGATCACGATGACCACGCTCGGCTTCGGCGACGTGGTCTTTACCAGCGACGTTGGTCGGCTGTTCACGATCGTCGTGCTGGGGTCAGGAGTGGTGTTGCTTCTGGTCGTGCTGCCGTTTACCTTTATCCGCTTTTTCTACGCGCCCTGGCTCGAAGCCCAGGTGCTGCTCAGGGCGCCACGGCGAGTGCCCTCCAGCGTGCGAGGTCACGTCATCATCAGTCGCTATGATGAGATCGCATCCGTGCTCATCGAGAGACTCCGACCCGAGGGGATCCCGTACTACGTCGTCGAGCCCGACCCGGCCACGGCAGCGCACCTTCTCAGCCAAGGGATTGCTGTGTTCGCTGGCGATCTCGACAGCCGGACGACCTACGAGGGATTGCAGGTGCAACAGGCCCGCCTGCTGCTCGCGAACCAAGAGGACACGACGAACACCAACATCACGTTGACCGTCCGTGAAGTGTCCCGAGATGTGCCGATCGTCGGCGTCGTCGAGCACGAGGACTCAACCGACATCCTGGAGCTGAGCGGGTGCACTCACGTCTTGCCGCTGAAAGTGCGTCTGGGAGAATACCTGGCGAACCGCGTCAGTGCTGGCCTTGGCACGGTGGACGTCATCGGGACGTTCGAAGGGCTGCAGGTCGCCGAGTTCTCAGCACGGAACACGCCGCTTGCCGGCCTGACCGTTCGCGACACACGGCTACGGGAACGGACGGGGCTGAACGTCGTCGGCGTCTGGCATCGCGGACGGCTGATGCCCGCGTTCCCCCACAGCCCGATCACCAGCGAGAGCATCCTGGTGGTCGCCGGCGCCCCAGCGCAGTTGACAGCGCTCGACAGTTTGCTCGAGACCACGCCCCACTCCGAGGCGCCCGTCATAGTCATCGGGGCTGGCACTGTCGGAAGCGCCACCACCCACGCACTCAAACGCAAGGGCGTCCCGGTCCATGTGCTCGAGCGCGATCCTCAGGCGCGAGCGCGTTTGACGGGCGTCGCGGATCAGGTCTTCGAAGGCGACGCCAACGACCGCGAGGCGCTGACGAAGGCCGGACTCGAGGACGCACCGTCGGTGGTCCTGACCACGAACGATGACGCCGTGAACGTGTATCTTGCCATCTACTGCCGACGGCTCAAGCCGGATCTCCGCATCGTGAGCCGGATTACGCACGACCGGAACCTTGAAGCCATTCATCGGGCGGGGGCGGACTTCGTGCTCAGCTACTCGTCCCTCGGCGCGGAGGCGGTGATGTCTCTTCTTGAAGGGCACGAGCTCGTGATTCTGGGAGAAGGCGTCGACCTGTTCTCGGTGCGGCTGCCACCGTCGTTGGAGAACAAGACGCTGGCCGAGACCGGGATCGGGTCACGTACCGGGCTGAGTGTCGTCGCGGTGCGACAGGATGGTCGGCTGGTCACGAGCCTCCGGGCCTCGATGCAGATGGAGGTCGGCGCCCAGCTCATCATGCTCGGCAGCGTGCAGCAGCGGCGCGCGTTCGACGACACGTTCGGGTAGTGCACTCGCACTTGTGTAGACATCCGTGGGGCAAGGCTTCAGAGCCTTGCCTCGCAGGCCTGGAGCCAGACGTCTCCTCGTCCGTGTCTGGGCCTAGCGTCCGCGGAACATCTCGGCGGTGCCGCCAGGGGCGCCACACGGGACTTTCACCACACACTGGTAGAGTGTTGTAGGTGACATCGCAGCCATGAAGCCGTGGAGACTGCTCGGGCAGACGTGCACACCGGATGGCAACGACATGCGCCTGAGTGTGCGAGACGACGAGCACGTCATCCTGGTGAACGGCAAGACCTTGATGACGAGCCGCACCCATGGGTCGGAGGAGGCGCTGGCCACGGTCGCTTGCCGGCACGTGGGGACGTTGGCCCAGCCGCGCGTGCTCGTGGGCGGGCTCGGCATGGGGTTCACGCTACGTGCGACGCTGGATCTGCTCCCGCCGGACGCGGTGGTGACGGTGGCCGAGCTCGTGCCTGCGATCGTCGAGTGGAACCGCGGGTCGCTCGGGTCGTTGGCACGACACCCGCTGAACGACCGCCGTGTTCGGGTCGATGTCGGGGACGTCCGCCACATGCTTCGTGCAAACCCCAGCCGATTCGACGCGATATTGCTGGACGTGGACAACGGTCCCGCGGCGTTCACGGCGACGGCCAATCACGGGCTCTACGACAACGCAGGCGTCGCTGCCGCGCACGCGGCGCTCAGGGCCGGTGGGACGCTGGCCGTGTGGTCTGCTTGGGATGATCGAAAGTTCGAGCAACGTCTCCGCTTCCACGGATTTGTCGCGCAGGTCAACCGCGTGCGGGCCCGGCTCAAGAAGGGCGGCGCCCGCCACATCATCTTTCTGGGGGTCAAGCACACGCACCGCACGCGATCCCGTCCGCCCCGCAGACGCCGAGCACAGCGCTAGCCGATCTGTGCGGACGATGCCCAACTTCGATACGATTGGCGGGCACGTGATGGGGTGTCTACCCGACGGTGCGCTCCGATGAGCAAGCCCGTCCTCGAGATTCTCCCGTATCGCCGCCCGCCGAGCGGCGATGCCCCGCTGGTCGATGTCTCGGC
>DQNS01000106.1 GCA_015659035.1 Acidobacteriota bacterium
CGAAGCACCGGTGATCGACGCCGCTCAGGTCGCGCGCGACGAGGAACGACGCCGTCGTGCTCGTGAGCGGCGTGCCGCCAGGCAGGGCAGGGCGCCTGCGTGACCGGCTCTAAGCCGGAAACGGTTGGAGATCTGGTCGGCATTACGATCTCCGGCGGGATCGCGCACTTTCCCGGCCGGGCTGGCGAGCGAGTTCGCCACTTCGCCGATCTCGACCCGACACTGGTCGCCGAGCTGCTCACCGCGGCCGAGGCGGTGACTTCTTCACCCGCCCGGTTCCGAATGGGACTGCGCCTGTCCGCCCTGACGCGCGCACGTACAGCATACGTCTCGTGCATGCCGACCACTCACGGGTGCTGACCGTCCCGGAGCCGTTCGAAGCACCGGAGCTGGCGCAGCTGATCCGAACCGTGCGCCGCTGCCTATCGGACAGGGCGAGACACCACGCTTCGCATTTGCTCGGCGCTCCCGACGTGATAGCGTCCGTTCGCCGCCCGGTCAGTCCCGGCGGTGAGGCGTAGCAACCTCAAGACATAGCAGCCGGTCAGCAATTAGGTGTTGGCCGGGTGGCCGTCACGCATGTCCAGGGCTCCGCCTAAAGGTGGCGGCGCCTTGTGCTATGCAGGGTTGCTAACACCCGGCTCACGGGCCGGAGAACACCTCCAGACGACGGGGAGGCGGTCATGGCAGGGCAGGGTACGTTTCGAGCCGTAGCGGCGCTCACAGCGGCTCTGGCGGGCGTTCCGGCCATGGCGCAGCAATCACTCGGTGTCGCTGACTTTCTCACCACCATCGGCGGCGATACCGACGTGAAGACCAGCGGGTCGCTTCGGACCCGCCCGTCGCCGCAGGTCTTCCCGCTGCTCGACGACGCTGACGAGATCATCGGCTACTCCTTCATCTCCGAGAAGATTACCACCAACGGCTCGGCGACAGCCGAGCGCACCCGCGATGCCTTCGCTCAGGAGTGTAGCGCCAAGGGCGGTCGGCTCGAGCCGGAGGAGGGGGACGCAGCACGCACCTTCCGCGATCGCGCGCTCGGCCGCAGGCTGCCGCCCCGGGGCGAGTTCAAGCACTTCTGGTCCGGCATGTCGGCCGTGTGCTCGCGTGGACCGGACCAGGTCCTCGGAGGCTTCGTCGCGATCACATTCGACACGACCGAGGTGGCGACGAAAGGCGACCTGGGCAGCCGGCTAATGAGCCGCGTGTCGATGGTCCCGACCCGCACCGCCGTCTATGCCTGCCGCCCCGACCAGATCCGCTCTGCGGCATGGTTCCAACGCACCCAGGACAGCTACGTCGCCGACCGAGAGGCCGAGCAGAACCGGCACGAAGCCTTCCGACGCGACCTCGCGATCGGAACCGTCACCAACTGCGGCACGGTAGTCCAGATCCGCGGTCCCATGGTCGAGATCGCGGTGCCCCCGACCACGCTAACGCCCAACGGCCAATCCACCTTCTGGTCCCGGCGTGATGCGCTGGCGCCGACCTTCTCGACGCCGTGCACCTACGGACTCTGAGGAGCCGATCTGCCCGATTTGCATAAACTGGAAACCCTGAACGGAGACCCGCCATGACCATCGACCTGAGCGACTTCAAACTAACGCCTTTGCCCTCCCGTGAGACCCCGCCCTATGCGTCGGCCGACCCTTCGACGGACCTGCGGTTGCTCCTCGCCGGCACCGACTGGAGCGAGCCAGGACACGGCGGCTACCCGACCCGCACCGAGGCGGGAGATTGGATGATCCGGGTCATGTTGGACCTGCCTTACCCCATGCTTGCCAGCCTTGAAGCGCAGGCCGGCTCGCATGACGTCGGCGAGCTGATCCGGGCCGCTCTCGTGACCGCTGGACATGGCTCGCGGACGGAAATTGTAGGTATCAGGTCCGACCGCTACGCGACCCGCGACGAGCAGCGTGAGCGGCTCGGGATCCCCTCAGGAATAAGCGGCACGCGAGAGGGCGAATGACCGATCGATCCGGGCACGAACGGGTACGCTACCAGGCGGTTCTGAAGCCGCTCGAATGGGAGCAGCGGATGCGCGTCGACTACCGTGATGACGTACTTCGGATCGTGGCTGTCCTGGCTGCCGACGGCATCGCCATCAGTGAGGATGTCGCGTTCATGGCGTGGCACCGGTTCTCGGAAGAGGACCGCTGCGCCGGCTGGTACGGCCCCGGCACCGACGACCAGATCCGACGCAACCTGATGCCGCATCTCGAGCTCAGACCGATTGCGGAACAGGATGGCTCTGGCAATGTCCATCGGCCCGTCGTTAACCCGGATCACGCCCGCCGATGAGCGACGTCGAACACCACGATGTCAGGACGGCATTGGCGCTGATGCGCCTGGCGTTGGCGTTGCTCGACCGGGCTGGATGCACCCTTGTTGCAGCTCGCCTTCAGCATGCGTTCGACACGGTTTGGAACGATCCGGGGGCCGCCGCAATGCCGCGCCATCCTGACGCTCCGAGCGGTGCTGAACACGACCGGCACAAGCATCAGCGCCCGACCGACAACGGGGAGGGAACCGACCCATGACGGACGTCATCACGCTTGGGATTTCGGGATGGTTCACCCCGCATGGAACCCTCTACCATGAGGAGGGTCGCACGCTCGATGAGATCGCTCCGGAGGACTGGTCCAACCTCCTCGCCCATGCCGACGCGATCGACTTCTTCACGCGACCCGATCCGGCCTGGCCGGCACTGGAAGCCCGCATCTTCCATCTGACGATCACCGACGGCGAGCGGTCGCGCGAGCTGGCGGTAAACGACCCGTTCGAGGCGCCGGAACTGGCCTTCCTCATACGGCTGACGCGCCGTGCCATGCGGGACCGGCTGGTGCTGACGCCTGAAACGCTGAGCGAGGAGGCGCTCGAAGCCTTACGGGCAAGCCTGCGTCAGGCGGGGCAAGACTGAGTCGGCTGGCCGGCTCATGCGCCGGCCCGTGTGCTCCGCCGGAATCCGGGGATGCGCCCGAAAGAACCACATCATCTACGGCGGCCAGCTTACTGAGCAGTAAGGGTAGGGGCACACCCGATGCACCCTGACGGGGTGCGAAAAAGGGCAGATTCGCGTCGTTTGAGCGGCATGGTCCGACGCAGATGCTGTGCTCGGACCGTCTGGTCCATGGTGGTCCACAGAGCATCTAGAGCACGGATTTGCAGCGTTTCTTCTGGCGCTGCTCTGCACTTCCTCCTTGCGCGCCCGTTATGCGCAATGCACACTCCCTTCCGGGGTAGAAGGGGGTCCGCATGGCGCGCGTACCGATCACGGTGTACCTGCAACCCGACCAGCTTGCCGGCATCGAGCGCCGCGCGGGCCAGGTCGGCAAGACGCGCAGCGCCTGGGTGGCGGACACGCTGGTGCGCTCACTCGAGGACGAGCTGCTGCCGCTCGACGAGATCCTGCTCGACCAGCTCACCAAGGTTCGTGCCGGCCTGGAAGTCGTCGCGGAAGTGCAGGTCGGGCGTGGCCCGGAGAGCAAGAAGGGGCTGGCTGAGATGCGGCAGCGCCGGACCGACCTGGCAACCCGGATGCTGGCCGAAGCGCGCGGGATGCTGCGGCGATGACCGATGCCGGCCGCAGGCGGATCGACGTCTCCAGTGAGGTCCACAGCCGCCTGGATGCCGAATCCAAACGGCGCAATATTCCCATCCGTGATCTCGTCGAACAGGCGGTCACCACCATGTTCGACAGGGAGGCACAAGCAGCCCTGTCGGTGCGTCAGCAACGTGAGCGCCGCCATGCCGATCGCATGGAGGAACAGACCGCTCAAATCGGCGAGATCACGCGCCGCGTCTCGGCCCTGATCGCCCAGCAAACGAAGGATCTGCCCGGCGCGTTGAACGCAGGCTTCGACGCGATCAAGACGACCATCAAGGAGACCGGCGGGACC
>DQNS01000079.1 GCA_015659035.1 Acidobacteriota bacterium
ACGAGCGGGCTGTTCGGCATGGACAACCTGCTGATCGACCACCCCGGCTACTGCTCGATGTACACCCTGGTCGGCGGCAACGACGGGCTGGTCCAGGCGCTGGCCAGCCGGGTCCAGTGCTCGATACTGCGGTCCGCGCCGGTCGCCTCGGTGACAGCGGACACGGAACGGGGGCTGCGTGTCACGTTCCGGGCCCACGGCGACGAGCAGAGCGAGCTGGACGTCGACACGCTGATCGTGACGTTGCCCCCACGCGGAATCCGGGCGATGCAGTGGAGCGACGACAGGTTGGCGGGGGCCGTCAGCGAGCATGTGCGGCACCACGACCACGGCACGATGTATCTGCGGGTCACGCTCCTGTTTCGGCGGCGGTTCTGGCGTCGGCAGTTCCCCGAGGACTACTTCGTCACCGATGCGTTTGGCGGGGTGACGGTCTACGACCAGTCGCCCGACGACGGCGCGGCGGGGGTCGGGATACAGAGCTGGCTACTTGGAGGCGCGAACGCGCGCGACCTGGCGGCCCGGTCGGACGACGAGATCGTAGCGGCGGTCCTGGCGGCGATGCCGAGTGAACTGCAGGTGAGGGACGGCATGCTGGTGCGCGGGTGTGTGGACCGGTGGGCCGGGGCATCCGGTGTGTCGAGGCTCCCCGGCGGCGTGCCGCTCCGGCCGCTGGACCAGCGGCACAGCCCCGACCCGCGCTGGCCGCAACTGCAGTTCGTCGGCGACTATCTCTACGACAGCACACTGTGCGGCGCCCTCGACGCGGTGCTCTACGCGGTGGCCCGTGTGGGTGAGCGTGTCGAGGCGCGGACCGGCGAGCCGGTGGTCGGGGCGCCTGGCCTGTTTGCCGCTCCTGGGGCAGACGTCGCCGGCGTATCGCCTGCGTCGCCGTCCTCGGCCTTCTTTCTCGACGAGCGGTTCGCCACGCGGCGGTAGAAGCCAAGGAGTCAGAAGTCAGAAGAAGCCGGAGGGCTTCGCCGATGTCTGGTTCAGGCCGGTGCCACCCGGCAGCGGGGCCTGCAGGCGGTCGCCATTCAGCAGCCTGCTAGGGTGCCGGTTCCTGCAGGGTGGCACAGTGCAGCGTCCCGAGACCCAGGACCAGGTCGACCGCATGGATGCCGACCACCTCGCGGTCCGGAAACAGGTCGACCAGGCGGCTCAGGGCAACCCGGTCGGCCGGGTCGTTGAACGTCGGCACGAGCACCAGG
Organism: Acidobacteriota bacterium; assembly: GCA_015659035.1. Classification (GTDB taxonomy): domain Bacteria; phylum Acidobacteriota; class Vicinamibacteria; order Vicinamibacterales; family UBA8438; genus NP936. The sequence goes on from DQNS01000079.1 coordinate 1,212, forward strand.
CCGTTGGCCACATAGAAGTTCATGTAGCTTGCCGGCAGCCGCTGCGTGCCGAACCAGAGAGGCCGCGGCATCGGGATCGGTACCACGGTGAGTCGTCCGCCGCGCACCCGCGCCTGCCGCAAGCGGGCGAGGTTCTCGAGGAGCGGTGCGTGGTTGACGTCGCCGGGGTCCGCCTCGGTCGCCGCCACCACCGTACGCGGGGCGACGAACCGGGCGATGTCGTCGACATGTCCGTGTGTGTCATCCCCGGCGATGCCGCGCCCGAGCCAGATGAGTGTCTCCACACCGAGATGGTCGCGGAGCACACGTTCCATGTCGTCTCGCCCGAGTCCCGGGTTACGGACCTGCACGACCGGGTCCAGCAGGCATTCCTCGGTCGTCAGTGCGGCGCCCTGGCCGTTGACGTCGACGCAGCCCCCTTCGAGCACGATTCGACGCCCCCCACGCGTACGCGCGGTGAACCGGCGCAGGCGCAAGATGCCGGCGATCCGCGCTGGCAACCGGTTGTCGTGTGACCAATCGTCGTACTTCGCCCAGGCGTTGAAGCGCCAATCGACGAGCGCGACCTCTCGTTCGACACCCTGGTCGCCCAGACGCGTCACAAAGGTCGGTCCGGTGTCCCGGATCCAGGACCGGTTCGTAGGAAACCGGTACGGCTCGACCCGCCCGAGGTCGATGCCGGCCCTGGACAGGCGTCCGAGCGCGCGCCGTTCCTCGGTGGCGGTCCCGAACACGATGGCCACCGGCTCGGCGGCAGTCAGCCGTCGGACCAGCTCCACGTAGCACCAGTCGACTGGGCCAAGCTTGCCCGGCCAGTCGCGGCGGTTGTGCGGCCAGACGATCCAGGTCGCTCGATGGGGTGCCCACTCGGGGGGCATGACGAACCGGTCATCGGCCGGGAGGGCCGGCGGCCGTGCGGCGACGCCGTGACGTGAGGGGTGGGGATGACGGGGCATCGGCGAGCGGTCAGAAACGTTCAGCCGTCGTCGCCGGACGCTGAGCCGGGTCGGGCGTCGGTCTGGTCATCGAGCAGTCTCGCCGACAGGCCGTCGTAGCTGTCGACCCGCCGGTCGCGCAGGAACGGCCACCCGCGCCGCTGGTCCTCGATCTGCCGACGGTCGCAGACCGCGATGACGACCTCGTCCCGGTCCACCGCACCGACCGCGAGGACCTGTCCGGCCGGATCACACACAAACGACTGGCCCCAGAAGTCGAGCCCGCCGCCGGGCGGTCCCTCGTGTCCGACCCGGTTGATGGCGGCGACGAAGAGGCCGTTGGCGATGGCGTGGCCTCGCTGGATGGTGCGCCAGGCGTCGTGTTGTGCTGCCCCCGCGGTTGGGCGCTCGGCGGGATGCCAGCCGATGGCGCTTGGATAGACCAGCAACTCGGCGCCGGCGAGCGCGCTCAGCCGCGCCGCCTCCGGAAACCACTGGTCCCAGCAGATCAGCGTGCCGATGCGCGCGAAGCGGGTGTCGAAGACCGGATAGCCGAGGTCGCCCGGGGTGAAATAGAACTTCTCGTGGTAGAGCGGATCGTCCGGGATGTGGGTCTTGCGGTAGCGCCCCAGCAGGGTGCCGTCGGCATCGATCACGACGAGCGTGTTGTGATAGACGCCCGGGCCCCGCTTCTCGAAAAGCGGTACCACCAGCACGACGGCCAGCTCGCGGGCCAGGGCGGCATAGCGCGTCGTCGTGGGTCCCGGGACAGGCTCGGCGAGGTCGAAGCGGCTGGGGTCCTCGCGCTGACAGAAATAGAGGGAGGCAAAGAGTTCCTGCAGACAGATGATGCGCGCGCCCAAGTCGGCGGCCTGTCTGATGAGGGTGGACGCGGTGTCGAGATTGGTCGAGACGGTCTCACCACAGGCCATTTGCACGAGGCCCACCGTGAACGCGGTGGTTGGTGCCGCGGCGTCGGACATGCCCTGTCGGCGCGGTTCTCCTCAGCCTGCGATTTGCAGCGCCTGGAGCTCACGCTCGGCGTTGGCCAAGTAGAACGAGGCCGGGAACTCGTCCATCACCCGCTGGAAGGTGGCTCGCGCATCCCCCGACCGGCCGGCAAGGTCGTAGGCGCGCCCGAGCCGCATCAGGACGCCGTCGACCGGGAGGTCGGCTTCCGCGCCCGCTCCGGACGATTGCTCGAGCAGGGCAATCGCCTCGTCATAGGCGCCACGCGCGATCTGGACATCGGCCAGGCCGAGCGTCGCCATGCGGCCGTAGACCCCGGTATCACCGTTGATGACCTGCTGATACTGCGCGGCCGATTCGTCGTGGCGTCCGAGTGCAGCCAGTGCCGCCGCCGCGCGATACCGGGCGGTGATGCTCGGTTGGGTGCCCGGGTACGTATCTGCCGCCTCGATCAGCTTCGGCAACGCCGCCGACATCTTCGCCTCGATCGTTGGATAGGTGCCGGGCGGTTGGACGAACTCGACCGGCGCCGGCGCCTCGGGTTGTTCGGCCGTGTCACCAGACGCATCATCCGGCACGGCTTCGGCCGGATCGGCAGCCGGCGGAGGGGGTGGCGACACCACCGGCGCATCGGCCAGCACCAGCGCGCCCGCGAGCAGTGCGCTGGCCTTCGCGGTGGTCCGTCCTGATTGCCATGAATAGCCGCCGAACAGGATGAGGACGACGAGCCCGACGGCGATCCCAATTATCAGCCCACGGCCCCGCTCGGAGAGTTGCCCCTGCAGATGGCCGACCGCGACCGCGACCACGTTCTCTTTCAGATGATGTCGCTCGCTGCGCTTCATGAATCTCTTCCCGAGTCGAATACTGCCTGCTTCCTCCTCGCGCCTTGCAATGGCCGGGCGCGGCATGAGTACGACGCCCACAAGATGCGAACTTATTCTTGACCGGACCCTTAGTGTACCAGACAAGCCGGCCGGAGATCATGTCCCTGCCGTGTAACGACGGCCGTAACGTGGGAGCGGAGTTGGCGCGTGGCAGGATTCGAACCTGCGACCTACCGCTGCCTGGCAGGGGGTTCAATGCGGGGGTTACGGCTCACGCGGGTGCTCGGCGTCCCACGCGCGGGCGAGGTGCTGGGCTTCGGCGAGCTGGTCTGGAGTCAACTGCTGTGCGACGCGGTCGCGATCTCGATACATATTCCCGAGGTTGAACCACATATGGGCACGCACATAGTCCTGCGGCACACCGCGACCTTCGGCGAAGGCGGTCCCGAGGCCGTTCTGCGCGCGAGCATCCCCCTGCTCCGCCGCCAGTCGGAACCAATGCACCGCGTCGGCATCATCCTGCGGCACGCCCCGACCAGTCGCATACGCCAACCCGAGTTCGTTCTGCGACGGGGCATGGCCCTGTTCAGCCGCCAGTCGAAACCAACGCACCGCTGCAGTGTCGATCGCGGTGTCTAGACGGGTGGCATACGTCAACCCGAGCTGGTATTGCGCCGGGCCGTGACCCTGTTCCGCCGCCGGTCGGAACCAACGCACCGCGTCGGCATTATCCTGCGGTACGCCGCGACCAGTGGCATACGCCAACCCCAGCTCGTACTGCGCCGGGCCGTGACCCTGCTCCGCAGCCAGTCGGAACCAATGTATCGCGTCGACATCATCCGGCGACACGCCACGACCCGTGGCATACGCCAACCCAAGTTGGTACTGCGCCGGGCCGTGATCCTGCTGCGCCGCCGATCGGAACCAACGCTCCGCGGTGGCGTCATCCGGCGGCACGCCGCGCCCAGTGGCATACGCCAACCCAAGTTGGTACTGCGCCGGGCCGTGATCTTGCTCCGCCGCCGAGCGGAACCAACGCTCCGCGGCGGCGTCACCCGGCGGCACGCCGCGCCCAGTGGCATACGCCAACCCCAGCTCGTACTGCGCCGGGCCGTGACCCTGTTCCGCCGCCAGCCCGAACCAACGCACCGCTTCGGAATTGTCCGGCGACATGCCACGACCCATGGCGTACGCCAACCCAAGCTGGTACTGCGCCGGGACGTGGTCCTGCTCCGCAGCCAGTCGGAACCAATGTACCGCGTCGGCATCATCCGGCGACACGCCACGACCCGTGGCGTACGCCAACCCGAGTTGGTACTGCTCCGGGGCCTGGCCCTGCTCGGCCGCCAATCGAAGTTGGCGCACCCCTCCGGCAGCGTCCTGGGGCACGCCGCGAACGATGGCGCAGCCCGACACAGCGAACGCCGCGAGGCTCAGAACACCGGCGCGGGCAAGGTTCGTCATCAGCTAGCTCCGACCATGACGGTGTCGCTGTAGACCGTGATCCTACCGCTGGCGGGCCGGGGGTGCAATGCGGCGGCTTCCGGGTGTCACGGTCAGCCCGAAGCCCTCGCGGAACAGCGTCGCGATCTTCGCCAGGGCGACGCCGACGTGCTTCAGACCTCCGACGCGCTAGGAGCGGCAGCCGTGCAGCTGGGGTCGCAGGCGGTCGCCTGGATCAGTGTGCTCAACAAGCACTCGACCACACATCGGCCCGGAGGCCTGTATGAGCCGTAAGGGCGGGCTGCCGACCGGCTTCCGCGGGGCGGAGGCCAGCCAGCCTCACCTTTTTCGGAATCCGTTGCACAAATGTTGCACTCGCAAGGCGAAACGGCCTACCGCTTTTGTGCGACGGGCGAGCAAATTATCGCTGTAAATTACTTACGTGAAGGAGATAAGTGTTGGCGCGCGTGGCAGGATTCGAACCTGCGACCTACCGCTTAGGAGGCGGTTGCTCTATCCAACTGAGCTACACGCGCACATCGTAGCAACTCTCGGTGTAGCGGTAGGCGCGGTTCGTCCGGATGTTGTTGTCGTCCTCGAGCCAGCAGACGCTGAAGATGATGATGCGGTCTGGTTCGGTCATCCGTTCCAGGATCGCGCCGGCCGCGTACTTCGGATGGTCGAGCAGGAACGGGATCAGTGACCCTACCACTTCCCGCACCGCCTGGTGGAACTCGCGCTCGCCGGGGTTCCGGCGAGCTAGCCCGCGCATGAAGCGGTCGAGATCGAGATCGGCCATCACACCACCCATCGGCCTTGAGCCGCGCCAGCGTGAGTGTCGCCCGTTCTTTCATCACGGACTGCTAGCGCAAGCGAACCAGGTGGCGCCAGTCATCGGTTTGACGACGGGATGTTCGGCGGCGGGTCGTCCTGCCCGGCGAGCGCCGTGGCGGAGGCCCAGACCAACAGGGCACAGATCAGGAGCGCCCGTGTGGCACGCATCAGGCTATACGCTCTATACGCTGCAGCTCATGTCTTCGCCGCAGCACTGCGGCGACTTGATCTTGCCGTGCCCGTCGGGGCACTTCGCGACGTCGACGGAGGCGCCGCCGTCGAGCTGCAACGTGTCGTGCACCAGTTCCTTGCCGCACGTGCCACACGTCATGGTGCCCACGCTCATGCCGCACTTCGGACAGGTGTATATTGCCACGGTGGTTCTCCTCTCGAGGGAACGGTTCGCCGGCTCGACGACCGGTTGGATGTACGCCGCCGGTCCGTGCGGCTGAATCAACCCCAGAATCCTATCACCGCCGGCGGATAGCGCGAAGTACCGGCCGGCCACCGGTCCGCCATCCTCGATGTTTGGGTGCAATCGTGGATGTTCGCTCTTGGCGCATGCTGTTCGTTTGACTTCGGCCTTGCGTTGCCCCTGATAGCGTCGACTGACCCATGGCCGATCGGTTTGTGTGGCAGGTGCACCTGCGTCAGGACGTCCTCGACGACGCAATGGCCGAACTCCGCGATCTTCTCCACGAGGTCCTTCGGCGAATCGTCGAACAACCCCTCAAGAAAAAGGTCAGGGGCCGGGATCAGAAACCCTACGACCTGAGGGTGACCGCCGACTGGGTTGCACCCGGGTCTGAGGATCTCGAGATGGTCGTGCGGCTGAAGCGGGGGTAGTTCGGCAAGACACTGACCGACAGCCCCGGCTGTATGCGCCGCCCTTGAACGTGGCGCCGTCTACCGACGACGCCGCGGCTGATTCGCCCGATAACGATTAGCGAGGCGCCGCCTCTCACGGGCTCGCGTTGGCTCCGCCGGTCGCACCGGTCAGGTTCGCCAGCGCCCGCGAGGTCTGAACATACTCCTCGTAGCGTCGCTGATACCGTGCGAGCTTCTGCCGCTCCAGGGTTTCGAGACGTGTCCGGGCGGCCTGAGACGCGACGCCGGTGGACCGATCAAGCTCGGCCTCGATCGCCTCGCTCTTCTGTCGGTACTCCGCGTCGTGGTTCCGCTCCCACTCCAGCCAATCGGTGGTCCACCGGGCGTGGGCGGCCTCTAGCTGTGCCGCGCCGAACGGGAACCGGTTGGTTCCGTTCCGTTCGATCGCCGCGAATGCGTCGGGGAATGTCCGTCTGGCCGCCTCGGCGGTTGGGTACCAGGCGAGGAGGGCGCGCGGGTCGGACCGGGCGCGCTCGGCCACCGGTCCGAACGTGGCGAGGAGATCGAAGATCTGCGCGTCCCGCCGCCGCGCCCGCAGCAGGGTCACGACGAGCAGGCCGACGCCCCCACAGATCGCCGCCAGGACGGTGACCGCGATCGTGAGGGCCGGATCGGTGTTCACGAAGTGTACCGTAGCGCAACGAACAGGGGGACGTCTCCCAACCTCGCCCGCCCGCCGAGGAACTGTAATTCAACCAGAAACGCCATCCCGGCGATCTCGCCCCCGGTTTTCCTCACCAGGTCGAGCGCTGCGCGCGCGGTGCCGCCGGTCGCCAGCAGGTCGTCGACAATGAGCACGCGCTGACCCTGCTCGATCGCGTCCTGATGAATCTCGAGCGCGTCGGAGCCGTATTCCAGGTCGTAGGACTGCTGAATGGTGCCGGCCGGCAGCTTTCCCGGTTTACGTGCGGGCACAAACCCGGCTCGGAGCCGGTCGGCGACCGGGGCGCCCAGGATGAACCCCCGACTTTCGATGCCGACCACCAGATCGATCTGCTGGTCCCGGAACGGCTCGGTCAGCCCGTCGAGCACCTCCCTCAACCCGACCGGGTCACGCAGCAGGGTCGTGATGTCGTAATACAGGATGCCCGGTTTCGGAAAGTCAGGCACCTGGCGGATCTTGGCTTTCAGGTGTTCCATGGAGACGGCCTCGTTCTAAGGGCCCGCGCAAGAATAACTTCCTATTTTCGGCCGCCGACGGACGCCGTCACGTGATGTTGATCCGAAAAGTCGGCGGGTGGCCCGTGGGAATCAGATCCTCGACACCCACGTGCTCCACGCGGGCCCCGGGGGGGCCCTGATACAACGCGCGCTCGAACCGATCCAGCGCCGTCTGCTCGCCCTCGGCCTGGGCCTCGACGCGACCGTCCTCGAGGTTGCGCACGAAACCACCGAGACCTTCGCGCGCGCCGGCTTCCAGGATGAAGAACCGGTACCCCACGCCTTGTACCCGGCCTGAGATCAGATACCGCCGCGCCACCACCACGTGCCCCTCCGCGCCGTGGCCGCCCGCGATGCCCGGCAGCGCGAGATTATATCTGACAGGCCGGTGTGCCGACCGTCGTCTGGGCCATGTAGCGCGCCGCCGCTAGAATATCCACAGACGCATGCCCGAACCCGCAGCCGTTGGTCCCACCCGGATCGGCATCGACTTGGGTGGGACCAAGATCGAGGCCGCCGCCCTGTCCCCGGACGGGATCATCCTGGCCCGGCATCGTGTGCCGACACCACGGGACGACTATCAAGGGACGCTCGTCGCCATTGCCGGGTTGGTCGAGCGGCTGGAAAAGCGTATCGGACACACGGCATCGGTCGGCGTCGGCATGCCGGGGATCCTGTCGCCCGCCACCGGGCTGGTCAAGAACGCCAATTCGGTCTGGCTCATCGGGCGTCCGCTGGGGGACGATCTGGAACGCGTGCTCGATCGGCCGATCCGGTTGGAGAACGACGCGAACTGCTTCGCGTTGTCCGAGGCCCGGGACGGCGCCGCTCAGGGACACGGGCTCGTGTTCGGCGTCATCCTTGGCACCGGGACCGGCGGCGGCCTGGTGGTCGACGGGCACGTGTGGCGCGGTCTCAACGCGATCGGGGGCGAGTGGGGACACAACCCGCTCCCCTGGTCCGGTCCGGGCGAGCATCCCGGGCCTCGGTGCTATTGCGGCAAGACCGGCTGCATCGAGACTTTCCTGTCCGGGCCCGGTCTGTCGGCCGACCACGAGCGCACCACAGGTCAGCGCGCGGAGCCGGCGTGCATCGTGGCCTCCGCGACCGCGGGTGACCCGGCCGCGGAGGCCACGCTCGCCCGATACGACGACCGTCTGGCCCGCTCACTTGCCACGCTTATCAACGTGCTCGACCCGGACGTCATTGTGCTGGGGGGCGGGCTGTCAAACCTGGACCGGCTTTACGCGGCCGTGCCGCGTTTGTGGGGCGCGTATGTGTTCTCAGACCAGGTCGTCACGACGCTCGTCCGGCCGGCGCACGGAGATTCCAGCGGAGTGCGTGGCGCCGCCTGGCTGTGGGAGACTTAGTGGCCCGTGACATAAGTACGGCAGCATTCGGCCGCCGATGCATCCCGTCCCGCTGCGTTGCTCGTCGGTTGAATGCTGCCTGCATAGGACCCCCCCATGGCTAACGTGCCAGACGACGTGTGGCCGGGCGGGATGCCAGCCGTCGGCCAAATGGCCGAGCGGTCCCGCAAGGTCCACCGCAGCGACATCGAGCACTTCACCGACATCAGCGGCGACCGCAACCCTCTGCACTACGACGAGGCCGTTGCGCGTAGGACTCGCTTCGGCGAGATCGTCGTGCAGGGGGGTGTCACCAGCGCCATCCTTCACGCGGTCGTGGCCGAGGAACTGCCGGGGCCCGGGACAGTCTTTCTCCAGGTCAACTGGAACTTCAAGGCGCCGGTGCGGCCCGGCGACACCATCACCGGCCGCGTGGAGGTGCTTGAGGGCCGGAGCGACAAGCCCATCACCACGCTGCGCACCTCGGTCACCCGCGACGACCGTACGGTCGTTCTCGAGGGCGACGCCGACTGCTACACGATGCCCCTCGCGTAGCCCGTCCGTGCAGATCGTCGGTCCGAGAGACCCGCCGAGGATGCGCACCTACCCCGCACGGGGGCAATTCTTTAGGCGTCCCCGGCAGACTCAGCACCTCCTTTTCGGCGCGCCCCTTGCCGGACACCCAGACGGCGTGGCTCAGCCAGGGCGTCCCGACGTGGGGTCCGGGAAACGGTATGAATTTGGTACGGAAACTACCGGGAGAACTGGAACTTATGGGGATGACTGGAACGCGATGACAGGGCCGTTCACAGGTGTTCCTGCGGGAAAAGGTGGTCGGGGCGAGAGGATTTGAACCTCCGACCCCTCGGTCCCGAACCGAGTGCTCTACCAGGCTGAGCCACGCCCCGACACAGCCTGCTATTCTACCTCAGTCGGGGTCGTGACGATGAGTGTCTCCACCACGTCCAGCGCCGTGTGGTTCGTCCAATCTGTGTGCAACGGGGTCACCGACACCCAGCCGGCCAGGACCGTGGCGTAGTCGGACAGCGCATCCGGCTCCCAGTCGAGCTCCGCGGACCTGATCCAGACCAAGGACTCCCCCTCCACGCCGGAGGGGCCGTGCATCCCGAACGCCTGGGTCCGCCTGGCCTGCACGGTGATTCGGATCCCGTGGTGTGCACGACGGGGGACGTTCACGTTCAACAGCGTCCGAGGTGGCAGGCCCTGGTCCAGCACCGATGCGGCCAACTGTCGAGCAACCTGTGCCGCCGCCGTGTAGTCCATCGATCCGCTACTTCGCTGGAGCGACACCGCCAGGGCAGGGGCGCCGAGCAGCACGCCCTCGAGCGCGCCGGCCACGGTGCCCGAGTAGGTGACGTCGTCACCGACGTTCAGGCCGTTGTTGATACCCGAGACCACGAGATCGGGTACCCGACCCATTACCTCGCTGATGGCCACGTTGACGCAGTCGGTCGGTGTCCCGTCAACCGAGTACCATGCCTCACGTACCTCCCGAAGCTGCAGCGGGCGTCGGACGGTCAGCGCGTGGCTGACGGCGCTGGCCTCCTCGGCCGGCGCGACAACCGTGACGTCTCCGAGTGTCCTCAGCGTCTTGGCCAGCGCCCGGAGACCGTCCGCCTCGACCCCATCGTCGTTGGTGACCAGAATCTGTCGCATCTCGTGTGGGGCCGTGGTCACCGCTACGCCAGTATATGGTCGGTCTTGCCTTTCACCACAGGCCGCTACTAGCAAAGCTGCGCCTCAAACCGACCAGTGAACGCGGTGCGCCACCGCGCTGTATCATCAGCAGTCGTGCCGACTGCCGCTCCCTGTCCGCCTCCGTTTGACGCGGTTCTACTGATCAGCTTCGGTGGGCCGCAAGGGCCCGATGACATCCGGCCTTTCCTGGCGAATGTGCTCCGAGGGCGACCTATCCCGCCGGCCCGTATCGAGGAGGTCGCCCGGCATTACGAGCTCTTCGACGGCGTCTCGCCGATCACCGCCCTGACCCAGCAGCAAGCGGCCGGTCTGCGGCTGCGTCTCGAGCGCGACGGACCGGCACTACCGGTGTATGTGGGGATGCGCAACTGGCACCCCTTTCTGGTCGACACCCTGAAAGAGATGGCGCACGCCGGTCTGCGCCGCGCCGTCGGGTTCATCCTGGCGGCGCACCGTTCCTACTCGAGCTGCGAGCAGTACCGGCGCAACGTCGCCGCCGCCTGCCACGAGATCCGCATCGCGGGGCTGGCGGACGTCGATGTGACCTACGTGGGGGACTGGCACACGCACGCCGGCTTCATCGGCGCGTGCGCCACACGGCTGTCAGCGGCTCGTCGGACTTTGCCGGAGGCCCTGCGCGACCGCGCCCGTGTCGTCTTCACGGCCCACAGTATTCCGCTCAGCATGGCCACCGACAGCCGCTACCACGACCAGCTTCTCGAGTCCGCCCGGTTGATCGCGTCGCGTCTGGGTCTGACCGACTGGACGCTGGTGTTCCAGAGCCGAAGCGGCCGGCCCCAGGACCCGTGGCTGGAGCCGGACATCTGCGACTATCTGCGGGCCGAGGGACGGGGCGGGCTCGACGCCGTCGTGATCTGCCCGCTGGGCTTCGTGGCCGACCACGTGGAGGTGCTCTACGACCTCGATCACGAAGCAGCGGCGGTCTGCGCCGAGATCGGGATCACGATGCGGCGGGCGGCAGCGGTCAACGACGACCCGCAATTCCTCGACCTGATGGCGGGCATGGTCCGCGCCACCGTGGAGCGTTACGAGGGTGGGCGCCCACTCCCGATCTGTCTCGAGACCGAACACTTCACCCGCTAGCTGGCGACCGGTGCGCCGACGCAGTGGGTGTCAAACGCCGCGGTCAGCTGAGTCGCGATGGCGTCCGCTCCCTGGTTCTCGATCTGATGGCGCTCCATCATGTAGACCAGCTTGCCATCCTTGAACAGCGCGATCGACGGGGACGAGGGCGGGTATCCGGTGAAGTAGCCCCTGGCGCGCTCGGTCGCCTCGACATCGGCCCCAGCGAACACCGTCGCGACGAGGTCCGGCTTCGCCGCGTGCTGCAACGCCAGCGCGACGCCGGGTCGGGCCTTGCCGGCGGCGCAGCCACACACCGAGTTGACCACGACCATCACCGTTCCGAAGGTCTTCGTCAGCGCGTCGTCGACCTCCCCCGCCGTTCGCAGCTCCCGTACGCCGAATCGAGTCAACTCCTCGCGCATCGGCGCGATCATGAATTCTGGGTACATCGCGACCCTCCTCTTGGTTCGATCCAGCTTTCAGAGTAGCACAGGTCCTGTTAGTTGCGCTGTGAGCGGAGGCTGGCGGCCGCGATTCGCCGGTTGAACACCACCAGCAGGGTCAGTGCCAGCCCCCACTGCAGCAGGCAGGTGCCCAGGGAATACGTCCGGAACGGGCTCCACCATCCGGTCGGGTCGATCACGGCGACCGTCTGATACATCCACCACCCGAACATGCCGGCGAACTCGATCGGAATCAGGTAGGTCAGCACCCACTCGTACCCCCGACCAAGGTGGATGTCGTTCCCGGCCACGTTGACCAGTTCCTTTCTGAACCGGCGTGGACCAAACCGGGTGGCGCCCAGGGCGATAAACAACCCGCTGATCATCAGCGCCAGCCCCCAGACCCAGTCCTGATTCTCGAAGCTCGTCACGCTCACCGCCGACGGTGCGCCGCCCACAATCGTAGCGGCGACGACCCAGCGCACCGCTCGCCGGCGTGTCATCCCGCCGTCCATCAGGATCCGCGTGGCCAGCTCGATCATCGCGATCAACGATGACAGCGCAGCGCAGAAGAGCGCCAGAAAGAACAGCGGCAGAAAGACACCGCCCCCCGGGATACGGGCAAAGAGCTGGGGAATCCAGATAAACGTCAGCCCAGTGTTCCCCGCGGCCATCGCGTCGAGCGCATCGCTCTCGGACAGGATGGCAAAGGCGGTCGGTACGACCGCCATCCCGGCCAGTACCGATGCCGTGTTGTTCCCGAGTCCGATCGCGGTCGCGTTGACGACGACATCCTCATCAGGGCGCATGTAAATTGCGTATGTGAGAATCAGTCCCCACCCGGCGCCGGTGGACCAGGCGGACTGGGTCAGCGCCTCGAGCCATGTGCGGTAGTTCCAGAGCAGGGTCAGATCGGGGTTGAAGAGAAACCGGAGTCCGCGCTCGGCGCCCGGGAGGGTCACCGAACGCACGACCGCCACGATCAACAAACCCAACAGCAACGGGATGAGCACCCTGTTGGCACGCTCAATTCCCTGCACAACGCCCCGGCTGATGATCGCGGCGCCGATCAGCACCGAGACGGCATGAAAGCCGAGCGGCTGCCAGACCGAGGCACTGTAGTCCACCCAGTACTGCTCGGCGCCGGGTCCATCCAGTTGCCCCCCCAGCGACGCCAGCACGTACTTCAGGGTCCAGCCGGTGACCACCGAGTAGTAGAACAGGATCATCACGCTGGTCACCGCAATGAACCCGCCCATCCAGGCATAGCGACGACCGATCAGATCGGCGAACGCCCCCACCACGCCGCGCCGAGCGCCGCGTCCGATGGCGAACTCGGCGATCAGCAGCGGCAGCGACCAAGTAAAGAGGAAGATGAACCAGGGAATCAGGAACGCGGCGCCGCCATTCTGCGCCACAATGCGCGGGAACCGCCACATGTTCCCGGTGCCGATCGCCATACCGAGCCCGGCGACTATCAGACCCCAGCGTGAGGAGAATGTTTCCTGCCTGCTCATAATCTGGACGATTCAGTGTACAGCAGCGAGGGAATCAACATTGACACGGATCGTATCAAATCATATACTCGGATCGACGCAACCTCAGTGTGCTGATCGCAAGATCGCTTGAGCACCCAGGGTCGTCGAGATCGACGCCGCGCACGGCTCCTACAAGGCGCGACGAGGGAGCACACCGGCAGTATTCGGCCGAGGAGCAACGCCGGCAGGCGGGATGCAGCGGTGACCGAATGCCAGCCTATCTTGGGATCACTGCACCTGCGGCGGGCCTCGGACAATGACACACGAGATCATTCTCATCAGCATGGCGGCTCGGGCGCTTGGGATGCACCCACAGACGCTGCGGAAATACGAGCGGCTGGGCCTCGTGCGGCCCTCGCGAACCGCTGGCAGTATGCGGGTCTACTCGAGGGAGGAGATCGCCCGGTTGCGTCTGATAAAACGGCTGGTCGACGACCTCGGTGTCAATCTTGCGGGCGTACAACAGCTCCTGTTGATCGCCGAGGTGGTCGACCGGATGCGTCCGCTGATGACCGCCGATGGGTTTGACCGGGACGACCGCCGGCGCCGGCTCGGGCGTGAGCTCGACCGGATCAGCCGTTTGCTGGGACACTGATGGACTTCAAGGACTACTACGCAGCGCTCGGAGTCCCAAAGACCGCGAGCCCCGCCGAGATCAAGCGGGCCTACCGCAAGCTGGCGCGTACGCATCATCCGGATGTCAACTCGGGCGACCTGGCGGCCGAACGGCGCTTCAAGGAGATCAACGAGGCTTACGAAGTGCTGGGCGACCCGGCGAAGCGCCGGAAGTATGACGAGCTCGGGGCGAACTGGCGGATGTACGAACAGGCCGGCCCTGGCGGCGGCTCACCATTTGCCGCCGGGTCCCCCTTCAGCGGGCAGTGGTCGAGGGGTGGCGGCGGGGTTCACACCATATCGGCCGAGGAGGCGGAGGATCTCTTCGGTTTCTCGGATTTCTTCCAGCAGTTCTTCTCGGGCGGTGCCCCGGGGGGACCGGTCTCGCGACGTGGGCGGGACATCGAACAGACGATCACGTTGACGTTGGAGGAGGCGCACGACGGGCCGACGCGTCGGCTGCGCCTCAGGACCGACGGTCGTACCCGACGGGTGGAGGTGAAGATTCCGCCCGGCGTCCGCCACGGTTCGCGGGTGCGGCTCGTCGGGAAGGGAGAACCGGGCACGGGGAGCGCCACGGCCGGCGACCTCTTCTTGCGTGTGCGCCAGACCCCACATGCAACCTTCACCCGACGCGGTCAGGATCTTCACGTCCCTGTGGCGGTGCCGGTGACGACGGCGGTGCTCGGTGGCGACGTGCCGGTGCCGCGGCTGTGTGGGACGCCCCTCTCACTGAAGATTCCGGCCGCGACACAAAGCGGGCAGGTCTTCAGGTTGAAGGGGTACGGCATGCCGCCGCTCGGGAAGACGCGGGCGGGTGGCGACCTGTTTGCCACCGTGTCGGTGCGCGTGCCCGAACAGCTGACGGCGTCACAGCGACAGCACTACGAGGCGCTGCTCGGCCTTGAGACAGAGCCGGGGGTCGTGGCGCCAGACCCTGACCAGGGGGCATCATCATGAATCTCACACGCTACACGGAGAAGGCGCAGAAGGGGGTCCTGGCGGCGCAGCAGCTCGCCGAGCGGTCGCATCATCCGCAGGTCGAGCCGGAGCATCTCCTGCTGACCCTCGTCGAGCAACCGGACGGTGTCGTGCCGAGCGTGCTTCGGCGGGTGGGGATCGAGCCGGCCCGGATCCTGGAGGAGGGTCGCGCTCTGCTGGGCCAGCAGCCGGAGGCCCACGGCGGCGCCGAAGCCGGCCCCTCGCCGCGGTTGCGCGCCGTGGCCAGTCTTGCCGAGAGCGAGGCGGAGCGGCTGAAGGACGAGTATGTCAGCACCGAGCATCTGCTGCTGGCGCTGACGCTCGAGGGCGACCGGGCGGCCAGCGCGCAGTTGCTGTCACGGCATGGCGTGACCACCGACCGCGTGTTCGAGGCGCTGGCCCAGATTCGCGGGGGCCAACGTGTCACCGATCAGCACCCGGAGGGCAAGTATCAGGCGCTGGAGCGGTACGGTCGCGACCTGACCGAGCTAGCGGGTCAGGACAAGCTGGACCCGGTGATCGGCCGGGACGAGGAGATTCGGCGAGTCGTCCAGGTGTTGTCGCGACGCACCAAGAACAACCCGGTGCTGGTCGGTGAGTCCGGTGTCGGAAAAACCGCGATCGTCGAGGGCCTCGCCAGACGGATGGCGCGAGGGGATGTGCCCGAGGGACTCAAGAACAAGCGGATCATCAGTCTCGACCTCGGAGCACTGGTGGCCGGCGCCAAGTACCGGGGCGAGTTCGAGGAGCGGCTCAAGGCGGTGCTGAAGGAGATCGCCGATTCCGGTGGACGGATCGTGTTGTTTATCGACGAGCTGCACACCGTGGTCGGCGCGGGTGCGGCCGAAGGGGCCATCGACGCCTCGAACCTGCTGAAGCCGATGCTCGCCCGCGGCGAGCTGCACACCATCGGCGCGACCACGCTTGACGAGTATCGGAAGCATATTGAAAAAGATGCCGCCCTCGAGCGGCGGTTCCAGCCGGTCCTGGTGTCCGAGCCGACGGTCGAGGACACGATCAGCGTGCTCCGGGGGTTGCGCGAACGCTACGAAATTCATCACGGCGTCACGTTCAAGGACGCCGCGCTGGTGGCGGCCGCCGTGCTCTCCGATCGCTACATTGCCGACCGGTTCCTCCCCGACAAGGCGATCGACCTGATCGACGAGGCGGCGTCGAAGCTCCGCACCGAGATCGATTCCTTGCCCGTCGAGCTCGACGAGGTCGAGCGCCGGATCATGCAGTTCGAGATCGAACGGGAGGCACTGCGCAAGGAGACGGATGTGGCGTCGGTGGAGCGGCTTGAGCGTCTGGACCGCGAGCTGGCCGACCGCAAGGAAACCCAAACACGTCTGCACGCCCAGTGGCAGCACGAGAAAGCGTCGATCCAGACCACCCGGGGGTTGACCGAGCAGCTCGAGCAGGTGCGTCTGGCGATCGAGCGAGCCCAGCGGGACGGTGACTACGCCAAGGCATCGGAGCTGCAATACGGCCGGCTGCCCGAGCTCGAGCGGCAGGCCGGGGCCCAGACGCAGGGGGACGAGACCGCCGCCGCGGAGCGCATGCTGAAGGAACAGGTGGATGAAAACGACATCGCCGAGGTGGTGAGCCGCTGGACGCACATCCCGGTCAGCCGTCTGGTCGAGGGGGAGATCGAGAAGCTCCTCAAGATGGAAGAGCGGCTGCATCAACGAGTGGTGGGTCAGGATGACGCGATCGCCGCGGTCTCCAACGCCATCCGGCGCTCGCGGGCGGGTCTGCAGGACCCGGACCGGCCACTCGGCAGCTTCATCTTCCTCGGTCCGACCGGCGTCGGGAAGACCGAGCTGGCGCGTGCCCTCGCCGCGTTCCTCTTCGACGACGAGCGGGCGCTGGTGCGGGTCGACATGACCGAGTATCAGGAGCGGCACGCCGTCTCTCGCATGATCGGCGCGCCACCGGGCTATGTGGGCTATGAGGAGGCCGGGCAGCTGACCGAGGCGGTCAGACGGCGTCCCTACTCGGTCGTGTTGCTCGACGAGATTGAGAAGGCGCATTCCGAGGTGCTCAACGTCCTGCTGCAGTTGCTCGACGACGGGCTGCTCACCGATGGCAAGGGGCGCACGGTCGACTTCACGAACACCGTCGTCATCATGACCTCGAATCTGGGCAGTCAGGTCATCGCCGAACATGCGGTCCGCGACGGGGGCGACCTCGACGAGGAGGTGCGGCGTCAGGTGACCGAGGCGCTGCGGGCGCACTTCAGACCGGAGTTCCTGAATCGCATCGACGACGTCATCTTCTTCCACTCGTTGGGACGGGCCCACATCCGCAAGATCATCGCGATCCAGATGCGGCACCTGGCCAAGCGGCTGACGGGCCGGCGGATCGCGATCGAGCTCTCGGAGACCGCGCTGGACCTCCTCGCCGAGGACGGTTTCGATCCGGCGTACGGGGCGCGACCGCTCAGGCGGACGCTCCAGCGGCTAGTGCTCGACCCGCTCGCGACACGGATGCTGGATGGACAGCTCCCCGAGGGCGGAAGTATTCGTGTCGACGCCGTCGGCGGCGAGCTGGCGTTCGAGATGTTGCTGCCGGTGCCGGTGTAAGACGAAGGAGTCAGAAGTCAGGAGGCAGGAGACAGGAGAAAGCCGGTGGGCTTCGCCGGCCTTTATTCAGAGGCTTGTGTGACCGGGAGTCTACTACGCGGGTTCAGACGCCGTGAAGGTACTGAGACTGTCGGTGCCGGTGCGGACCGGATGGCGTCGCTATCCCATTTTTTGCATCGACGCCAGGAAGTCCTGGTTCGACTTGGTCTTCGACATCTTGTCCAGCAGGAGCTCCATCGCCTCGACCGCAGACAAAGGGGTCAGCACCTTGCGCAGCACCCAGACGCGGTTGAGGTCCTCGGGGCTGAGCAGCAGCTCCTCCTTGCGAGTGCCGCTCTTCTGGATGTCAATCGCCGGAAACACACGCTTGTCGACCAGCTTGCGGTCGAGGTGAATCTCCATGTTGCCCGTGCCCTTGAACTCCTCGAAGATCACGTCGTCCATGCGTGACCCGGTGTCCACGAGTGCGGTTGCCATGATGGTGAGCGAGCCGCCCTCCTCGATGTTCCGGGCGGCGCCCAAGAACCGCTTCGGCTTCTGGAGGGCGTTCGAGTCGAGGCCTCCGGACAGGACCTTGCCGGACGGGGGGATCACGGTGTTGTAGGCCCGGGCCAGCCGGGTGATCGAGTCGAGCAGGATGAAGACGTCCTTCTTGTGCTCGACCAGGCGCTTGGCCTTCTCGATGACCATCTCGGCGACCTGGACGTGGCGTTGCGCCGGCTCGTCGAACGTCGAGGAGATGACCTCGCCGGCGACCGACCGCTGCATGTCGGTCACCTCTTCGGGCCGCTCGTCGATCAGCAGCACAATGAGGTAGACGTCCGTGTGGTTCGTCGCGATCGACTTCGCAATCGACTGCAGCAGCATGGTCTTCCCGGTACGGGGGGCCGCCACGATCAGACCTCGTTGCCCTTTGCCGATCGGCGTCATCAGGTCCATAACCCGTCCCGACAGGTTTTCGCCGTCCGTCTCCAGGGTGACTCGCTCATCCGGATAGAGGGGGGTCAAGTTCTCGAAGAACAGTTTGTCGCGCGCTTGATCGGGAGACTCGAAGTTGACCGCTTCGACCTTGATGAGCGCGAAATACCGCTCCCCTTCCTTCGGGGGACGGATCTGACCCGAGACCGTGTCACCGGTCTGCAGGTCGAATTTGCGAATCTGCGAGGGCGAGACGTAGATGTCGTCGGGCCCGGGCAGGTAGTTGTAGTCCGGCGCCCTGAGGAACCCGAAGCCGTCCGGGAGCACTTCGAGGACCCCCTCCGAGAAGATGAACCCGCTCTGCTCGGTTTGTGCCTTCAGGATCTGAAAGATCAGGTCCTGCTTGCGCATACCGGTTGCGCCATCGACCTTCAGGTCTTTGGCGATCTGTGTCAGTTTGGCGATGCTCATGTCTTTGAGCTCGCCGATGTTCAGCCCTTGCTCCGCACGTTTGGCCGGCTTCGCGGCCTCCGCCGGGGTGGCGTCGGGTTGCGCAGCGACGGCCGTATCGGCGGGCGCGCGCGCTGATGTGCGTTTCTGATTTGTTGGCATAAGCAGATTGGACGGGGGGCTGAGAATCTTGGAAGGCTGTGTGCGCTTGGCGGGCGCGCCAAGCGTCAGCCTCATGCTGAAGGCTGAAGGAGGATGAGCTACTCCCGAAGTATAGGCACGTCGCGCCGGGCCTGTCAACCGGAGATCTGAGAGCCTGCCCTTCCTCAGACCCTAGGGATACGACGCCGGATTTTCACCGATCCCAACGATGCTGCAGTCGAGGATCGGGTTCAGACCGAGGGCCCGGGCCCGGGCGACGACCCGGGCACTGTCGGCACCCGGGTTCAGCCAGACCTCCCCGATTTCCTTCTGCGCGATCTCGTCGATGACCCGTTCACCGATTGCCGGCTGGAGATAGATGGTGGCGATGTCGATCGATCGGGGCACATCGAGCACCGACGCATAAGTGGGGATCCCCTCGATGATGCCGCCCTCCAGGTTGATCGGCACGACATCGTAGCCACGGTGCAGGAACGCCCGGATCGCCTTGTTTCCGAACTTGCGCCGGTCCCGCGATGCGCCGACCACGGCCACCACCCGTGCCATGGGCGCAGTATAGTCGAAGGGTGGGGACCGGGGATTGGGGGCTGGGGCCTCGAATTGAGGGTTAGAGCTTGAGTCCACCGCATGCGCCGTGTGCGCGGGTGAAGGCCCGGAGGGCGGCTACAGTCAGGGTCCGGCCCCAGGCTCCGACCACTCCCCACTCCCCACTCCCCAATCCCAGCAGGCACTTGTTCAACGGCCTGCCTGCCCTCTGTATACAATCCTAACGTGTCGTCGACGCGCGTCTCCCTGCTGGTGCTGCTCTGCGTCCTGACGTTCTTCGTTGGGCTCGGCCGACCGGCGATCACCGATTCCGACGAGGCGTTCTATGCCGAGGCCGCACGCGAGATGGTCGCGGGCGGCGACTGGATCACGCCTCACTACAACGGCCAGTATCGGTTCGAGAAACCGGTGCTCTACTACTGGCTGGCGGCGCTCGGCTATCGGGGGGCCGGTGTCAGCGAGTTCGCGGCGCGCGTCCCCTCGGCTGTAGCCGGTCTGGTGTTGGTGCTGACCACCTACGCGTGCGCCCGACGGTGGTACGACGAGGCCACCGGGTTGCTGGCGGGCGCAATCACGGCGACGAGCTTTGGCTACGTGGCGGTCGCCCGTCAGGCGTTGCCGGATCTGATGCTCGCCTGCTTCATCACCCTGGGGACCTGGGCAGCCCTCGTCGCCGTTGTGGCCCCTCGGTCCCTCGGGCCGGATCCGCGCCGCCGGCAGTGGTTGCTCGTCGCAGGCGTGGCGCTTGCGGGCGGGTTGCTGACGAAAGGGCCGGTCGGTGTAGCGTTGCCCGCGATCGTCGTGGGGCCGCTCGCGCTGTGGCGGTGCTGGTCCCAGCGAGCCTCGCACCCCGACGGCATCCGGGCGCTCGTGACCCGCCTGGCGTTGGACGTCGGCCTGCTGGCACTGGTGTGTCTGCTCCTGGCGGCCCCCTGGTTCGTCATCATGACCGCCACCCACGGTCTCGCGTATCTCGACCGGTTCTTCCTCGACGAGAACGTACGGCGGTTCGCCACCGCCCGATATAACGCACCGCGTCCGCTCTGGTACTACCTGCCAATCGTGGTGGGTGGACTGGCGCCGTGGTCACCCCTGATGCTCGTCTGGTGGCAGCCCATCCGTCGCGTGGCCCAGCGTGCCCGTCGTTTCCAGTCGGTCGAGGTCTGGCTCGGGGTCTGGGCGCTGGTGCCACTGCTGTTCTACTCGGTCTCCATAGGCAAGCAGCCGCGGTACATCCTGCCGATCCTGCCGCCGCTCGCGGTCCTGCTCGCACGGGGCATCTCGCGCCGGCTCGAGGCGTTGCGCTCGCACGCCCAGAGCCAGCGGCGTGACCGCCTTCTGGGGGTGGCGGGTGCCCTTTCGGGCACGGTGCTGGTACTGTTCGGTGTCTTCGTCTATCGGGCCCAGAGCCTGTTGGCCGGCGTGTCGGGGGCCACGGTCGTAACCGGGGCGGTCCTGCTGGTGGTGTCCGGATTGGGGGTGGCGGTCGTCGCCGTCTCGTCGCGGCAGCGGCTGATCCCGGCCGCCGTCGTCGTCGCCTCGGTCGTCTCCATCCTCACCGTGCAGTACGTCGTGCTGTCGCGCCCCGGACCGGAGCCGGTGGAAAAGATGGCCGCGCTCCTCCGGGCGGCCGGTCCGGAGAGTGTTCCCTATGGCCGCTACCGCGTGTTCGTTCGCAATCTCGTGTTCTATACCGGACGACCACATGTCGACCTGGTGTCCGAGGAACAGGTCCGGGCGTTCCTCGGGTCGACGGATCCGGTGCTCTGTGTGATCGGAGAGGCGGACCTGCAACAGGTTCGCGCCGATGGTGTCACGGCCCACGAGCTCGGCCGTGTCGCGTATCTGAACACCGGGAACCTCACCATGCGGACCCTAATGTGGCCCGACCCGCAGACCGATCTGGAGACGGTCGTGTTGGTCACGAACCGACCGCCGGGGTAGGGGGAGCTTCTGGCCCCAGAGCAGCTGACGATGACCTCCCTCGCCGAGACCCTCAGTCGGTACACCCGGGAGGGGGAGCTGTACGAGCGGATCGACGCGCACCGGATCCGGTGCGTGGCATGCGGACACCGATGTCCCATTCCGGATGGGGCCGTCGGCGTTTGCAAGGTCCGCTACAACGACGGGGGCCACCTGCGGGTGCCCTGGGGGTATGTGGCTGGCGTCCAGTGCGACCCGGTCGAGAAGAAGCCGTTTTTCCACGCGTACCCCGGCGGCCTGGCGTACAGCTTCGGGATGCTCGGGTGCGATCTGCACTGTGGCTACTGCCAGAACTGGGTCACCTCGCAAGCGCTGCGCGACCCGGCCGCCCTCGCGCCGCCGGACGCGCGCAGCCCTGGGGAGCTCGTCCACGAGGCGGTCGGCCTGGGGGCGCGGCTGCTCGTCAGCACCTACAACGAACCGCTCATCACCGCGGAGTGGGGTGTCGCAGTCTTTCGCGAGGCACGCGCCGCCGGCTTGGCGACCGCGTTCGTGTCCAACGGCAACGGGACACCCGAGGTGATCGACTATCTACATCCGTGGATCGACCTCTACAAGATCGACCTCAAGGGCTTCGACGACCGGCACTATCGTGAGCTCGGGGGACGGTTGCAGCCGATCCTCGACACGATCCAACGGGTGCATGCAGCTGGCATCTGGCTCGAGATCGTCACCTTGCTGATTCCGGGGTTCAACGACGACGCCGCCGAACTGCGAGACCTGACGCGATTCATTGCTGGCCTGTCGTCTGAGATTCCGTGGCACGTCACGGCATTTCACCGCGATTACAAGATGACCGGCCCGGCCGACACGACCCCGGACATGCTGCGCCGCGCTGCCGCGATCGGTCGGCAGGCGGGGCTGCATTTTGTGTATGCGGGTAACCAGCCCGGACGGGTGGGCGACCTCGAGCACACCGCCTGCCCGCACTGCGGCATCCGGCTGATCGCGCGGGAGGGATATCGCGTGCTCGAGTATGCCCTGACCGACCGGGGCCGGTGCACCGGTTGCGACGCGCGGATCCCCGGACGCTGGGATGCGGTCGTCAACCGACAGATTGCCACACGTCCATTCTTACCCCACAGCCGGCGGCTGCGAATGTTGCCTTAGGGCCGCGCAGAAATAGCTTCCATTTTCAGCCGCCGATCCATCCCGTCTGGCGGCGTTGCTCGTCGCTCAATGCTCCCGGCATTCTCCCTCCTCGCGCCTTCCAGCCGGGCGTCTCGACGCCCCAAAAAGGGAACTTATTTTTACGCGGACCCTCAACCGGAAGTCAGAAGTCCGGAGTTAAGAGTTAGAAGGCAGGACGCAAGAGAAAGCGGGGGGCAGCACGTCGCGGTCCGACCGTGGCGGCCGGCACGCCGCTCACCCAAGAAATCGCTGAATCCGTTTCCAGGCCTCGCGTAGCTGCTCCATCGGGGCCGCGTAGGAGAGCCGGATGAACCCGGGTGCGTCGAACGCTTCGCCGGGTGTGACGGCGACATGCGCCTCGGTGAGCAGCGCCTGCACGAGCTGGGCGGACGTCCGCAGCCCGTCGGGCGAGAGCAGCTCGGACACGTCGGGAAACAGGTAGAATGCCCCGGCCGGTCGCGTCACCCGGAACCGGGCATCGGCGTCCAGCCAGGCAAGCATGACATCGCGCCGGACCCGATATTGGTCACGCATCGTGTCCACGCACGCCTGCGGACCGGTGAGCGCCGCCAGGGCCGCTCGCTGTGTGATCGATGTCGCGTGCGACGTCGAGTGACTTTGCACCGTATTGCACCCCGCCGCTACCGCCGCCGGCGCGAGCAGCCACCCGCAACGCCAGCCGGTCATCGCGTAGCTCTTCGAGGCGGTCCCGACCAGCACCGTGCGGTCGGCCAGCCGGTCCCACAGCACCCGTGGCAGGTTGTGCGGCGTGTCGTCGTAGATTAGCTGTTCATAGCAGAGATCGAGAATGACCCAGATGTCACGCTCGGCGATCCCATCGGCCAACCGTTCCAGCTCCGGTTCGCGCATGAGCGCGCCGGTCGGGTTCCCGGGGCTGTTGATGACGATGCCCCGCGTGCGAGGGGTCACCGCGTCCAGGACCGGCTCGGCCCGCAGCTCGAACCCGTCCTCGGCCGACGTGCGCACCAGGACCGGCTCGGCTCCCGCCAGATGGACCTGCTCGACGATCGACGGCCAGCCGGGGACATGGGTGATGACTTCGTCACCCGGTCCGAACAGCGCCACGGCGATGTTGTAGAGCGCCTGCTTGCCGCCGGAGGTGACGACGACGCCGGTGGTGTCGTATGTCACGCCGTACCGCTCCGCGTAATGGCTGGCGATCGCCGCTCGCAGCTCGGTGATCCCGGCGCCGGCCGTGTATTTGGTGAAGTTGTCCTGGATGGCCGCGGCCGCGGCCGTCTTGACATGGTCCGGCGTCGGGAAATCCGGCTCGCCGGCGCCCAGGTCGATGACCTCTACTCCCTGCCGCTGGAGTTGCTCAACCGCGACCAGCACCTGCTGGGTTTGCGAGGCACCAACCTTGTCGAGCCGGGCCGCGAGGCGGATCGCGTCAGACACGGAGCCCACTTCCGACGCCGGTCTTCGCCCTCAGCCGGGCTTCGACGAGGTCCGGCACCAGTCCCTGGACCGAGCCGCCGAGCACGAACACCTCCTTGACGAGCCGAGAGCTCAAATAGGTATAGGACTCGTCCGGCATCATCAGGATGGTCTCGATGGTGGAGCTCAGATGACGGTTCATCAGTGCCATCTGCATCTCGCCCTCGAAGTCGGAGATGGCCCGCAGCCCCCGGACGATCACGCTGGCCTGACGCCGCCGGGCATAGTCGACCAGGAGCCCCTTAAACGTGTCGACCTCGACACTGGGCTGGGATTTGAAGACCGCGCGCGCCATCTCGACTCGCTCCTCGACCGTGAACAGCGGGGATTTGGTTGGGTTGATGAGAATCGCCACCACGATGCGGTCGAACAGCGCCGCACCGCGCTGAATGATGTCCACATGCCCATTGGTCAACGGGTCGAATGTGCCTGGGTAGACGGCTACGCGTCCGGACGGGCTGGTCGCCATGACGTTTCACTCCTCGCGGCCGGGCCATACAACTCGAGAACACTGTCCCCCGCGCGCACGATCCGGAGCGACGTGAGCCCCGGGTCTTCGAGTGGGGTCTCACGCCGTGCACGCTCGAGCACCAGCAGGCCCTCTGGTCCCAGATGCCCGGCTGCTGCCGTCAGTATCGCACCGATGTCCGGCGCGCCATAGGGCGGGTCGAGCAGCACGAGGTCGAACGGGTCGATCGGGGGGCGTCGGAGCGCGGCCGGCAGACTGCCGCGACGGATGGTACACCGGTCCCTCAGCTCGCAGTGCGCCACGTTGCGTCTGATCAGCGCGACCGCCCGCGGGTTTCGTTCAATGAAGAGCACGTGGTCGGCACCTCGACTCAGCGCTTCGATTCCGACTGCCCCGGTGCCGGCGCAGCCGTCGAGTACCCGCGCGCCCTCGATGCGGGCGCCCACGACGTCGAACAGGGTCTCGCGTAGTCGATCGGAGGTGGGCCGCAATCCCGCCCAGCGCGGCGAGAACAGCCGGCGTCCCCTCTGCGTGCCAGCGATCACCCGCATGCCGGTGCCTTGGAGAGAATGCCCGAGGAGTCAGGAGTCAGAAGACACAAGTCAGGAGGAAGCCGGCCTGTCCGCCGACGCCTCGGCGAAGGCGCGAGGGCTTCGCCAGCTTCAGCCTCAAGAACGTTCAGCAACCTGTCTTGGGGCATCAACCCACGCTCGCCAGACCGAATCGTTCCGTCCACGTCTCGTCGAGACGCACGAGCACCGACGTCGCGACGCTGGCGTCGCGGAGCGCCGCGAACGCCTCTCGCCGCGCCGTCTCCATCAGATCGTGGTCACGGATCAGGTCCGCGACCCGTAGCGTCGGGACACCGGACTGCCGGGTGCCTAGCATCTCACCGGGGCCGCGGAGCTGCAGGTCCTGTTCGGCGATGTCGAACCCGTCGGTGGTCCCGGACACCGCCTTCAGCCGCGCGCGCGCCATCTCGCTGAGGGGGCGCTGATAGAGCAGTCGGCAGTAGGACGGGTGTGGCCCTCGGCCGACGCGTCCACGCAACTGATGCAGCTGCGCCAGTCCGAACCGTTCGGCGTGCTCGA
This sequence comes from Acidobacteriota bacterium, assembly GCA_015659035.1. Classification (GTDB taxonomy): domain Bacteria; phylum Acidobacteriota; class Vicinamibacteria; order Vicinamibacterales; family UBA8438; genus NP936. The sequence continues at coordinate 26,793 of DQNS01000079.1, forward strand.
CCACCATCACGGTGGCGTTCGGCACGTCGACACCCACCTCGACAACCGTCGTGGCGACGAGCAGATGCACCGTGCCAGCCGCAAAGCAGCGCATGACGGCATCCCGCTCCTCCGGCTTCATCCGGCCGTGTAGTAATCCGACCGTGGAGTCGCGGAACAACACCGCCAGCGTCTCCGCCATCGTCGTCGCCGCCTTCAGGTCGGTCTTGGCCGACTCCTCGACCAGCGGGTACACCACATAGGCCTGCCGCCCCTCGCGCAACCGGCGCCGGACGAACTCGTAGACCGCATCTCGATGCGACTCGGGCTCCAGCTTCGTCTTGACGGGCCGTCGCCCGGGTGGCAGGTCCCGTATGACGGACACGTCGAGATCGCCATAGCTGGTCAATGCCAGCGTGCGCGGGATCGGTGTCGCGGTCATCACGAGCACATCGGGCTGGCGTCCCTTGTCTCGCAGCGTGGCCCGTTGCAGCACGCCGAACCGGTGTTGCTCGTCAATGATCGCCAACCCGAGCGCGCGGAACCGGATCTCGCGCTGCACCAGCGCATGGGTACCGACTACCAGATCGGCCGCGCCGGTTTCGATCGCGGTCACGGTCTCCCGCCTCGCCTTCGCGCCCGCGCTACCGGTGAGGCATGTGACCCGAAACCGCGAGGCCGCAAGGAGCCGTCCGATGGACAGAGAGTGCTGCTCGGCCAGCAGCTCCGTCGGCGCCATGAAGGCGACCTGCAGCCCGTTCTCCATGACCACCAGCGCGGCCAGCAACGCCACGATCGTCTTGCCGCATCCGACGTCGCCCTGTAGCAGGCGGTTCATCGGTCGCGGTCGCCGCATGTCGTCAACGATTGTCCGCAGCGCGCTCTTCTGGCCCGGTGTCAATCTGAACGGCAGGACGGCCAGCGCCGAGCGGCGGATCGTGTCGTCGACCCGGATCAGTGTCGACTTCCGTCCTTCGGCGTGGGCGCGCCGCCGTAGCCCCAAGCCCAGCTGGAACAGAAACAGCTCCTCGAAAATCAGGCGGGTCTGGGCCGGTGACCGGAACCTGTTGAGCAGTTCGAGCGACGTCTCGGGTGCTGGAAAGTGAGACGCCGACAGGGCCTCGCGTCGACCCGGCAACGCGTGGCGCCGGCGCAGCGCGGGTGGCAGCGGGTCCTCGAGCGCCGGGGACAATCGTTGCAGCACATCGTAGACCAGACGGCGAAGGAGTTTGGTTGTGAGCGAGCCGATACGTTCGTAGACCGGGACGATGCGCCCGGTATGCATGCCATCGTCGTCGTCCCCCTCCCGGCCGGTCAGCTCATACTGCGGGTTCGTCAACCGCAGGCCGCCCGGGTCTCGCCATTCCACTTTGCCGTAGAGCGCCACCCGTTGCCCGGGTGAGAACACGTCCTGCAGGAACGGTTGATTCATCCAGACGACCCGAAACATGCCGGCGTCATCGCGAAGCAGCATCTCGAACAGCGTGAACCCGCGGCGCCGGGTGCGACGGAGCCCTACGCTGACGACCTCGCCACAGACGGCGGCCGCCTCACCGGGACGGAGATCGGTGGACCGGCGAAGCCGGCTTCGGTCTTCGAAGCGGATCGGGAACCGATGCAGGAGATCGTCGGCGGTCCGCAACCCGGCGCGCTCGAGCTCGGCGGCCCGATGCGGGCCGACACCCTTCATGAACCGCAGCTCACATTGCAGCGGGTCACCCTCCGTGGTCCCGGTCGCGTCTGTGTTCACCTGCGGTGGGTCACTGCACGATGACCGCTTGGCCTGGTGACAGCTGTAGCTCGGTGATCCGGTACGGCAGCGGAATCGACGCATCGAGCCTCGTGCCGTCCGGATGGTCGAGGGTGCGCGTGAAGTACCGTACCAGCTCGTAGAGCACCTGCACCGGCACCGAGATGTCGGCCACGGTGACCGACTGGATGTCGACCTGAGCCACACCCCCGCCGGACCGCACCGTGCCGCTGGCGGTGACCCGGAGACGGCCGGCGAGATACTGGAGCGGGTCCAGCCAGCCCCGCGTGCGCTGCTGCCTGATCAGGTCCAGGTCAATGATCGCTTCCGCCGAGACCAGCCCCGCGTCGCCAATCCGTAGGGTCGGTGTCGTGATGCCGGTGGGCAGCTGCGACGCGCCCTGAAACCGCAGGAACGCATTGATCTCCGGTTCGAGCAACAGGGTGAACCTGGCTTCCGGGGACTCGGTGTCGGCGCGGCCGAGGATGGTGCTGAGCTTTTGCTCCAACCTGGCCCCATCCTCGGGTGTGAGCGCGTTGGCGGGCTGTATCTCGCCGGTGCCAGGTGCCGCCAGGGCGATCCCGGCCACGACCCCGGCGGCCGCGGTGCGCCGCAGGACCAGGACCGCTGCCGTTGCGCCACGCGATGGCAGACCGATGACCCTGATGCCCATGGGTCACAGTATACCGGGCTGAGAGTGAGCCGTGAGGCTGGCGTGGCCCGCTCGGCTCGACTGCTACACGGAGGCCAGAAGGTGTTCGACCTCCGCGCGGCGCGGGATGGCGGTTCGGGCGCCGAGCGCGCGGCACCGCAAGGCCGCGACCGCGTTGGCGTAGGTCAAGACGTCCTCGGCCTGCGTCCGGGCTCCCCCAGCGAGCCAGCCGGCGATGAAGCCCCCGCGGAAGACGTCACCGGCGCCCGTGGTGTCGACGACCGGAACGCGAAAACCGGGCGTATGAATCTCCATCCCGCCCACGAGTGCCAGGCTCCCCTCCTGCCCGAGTGTTGCACAGACCAGAGCCGGTCGGAATCGTCGCGCCAGCGCCGCCAGGGCCGCGCCGACACCGGAGACGCCGGTGAATGCTTCGGGAAATGTTCGAGCCGTGATGATCAGGTCGATTTTCGCCAGCAGTGCCTCCATCCCTGGTCGCACCTGCTCCACGTCGATCATCGTCGGTACCCCGCACCGGCGGGCACACTCAGCGGCCCGGGTCGCTGCGGCAGTCTGATGGCAGTCGACCAGAAGCACACGACCGGAGGTGACCACCTCCGGGTCGACGTCACCCGCATCCATGTTGACCAGTGGCGCCCGGCTCCACAGAACAGTGCGTCGGCCGTCACCGTCCACCAGGATCAGAGAGACCGGCTGTGGCGCCCGGACGTCTTCGCAGGCGGACAGGTCCACCCCTTCCTCTTCCAGGCTCACACGTGCCAGGCGTCCCCGGGCATCCTCGCCGAACCGTCCGACGTACCGCGCGCGCCAGCCGAGTCGGGCGCAGGCGGTCATGGCGGTGGCCGCCTGGCCCCCAGGGCGTTCGACGAACTCAGCCAGTTGCTGCTTGCTGTCCGGCTCGGGATACTGCCCGACCACCGCGATCAGGTCGATGGTGTTGAGGCCGAAGCCGACGACATCGAACCCCCGAGGAACCATACGACCCAGCGCGATCGGTAACTCCACGATCGAATCGTACCAGATGCCTACGACGCTGCTTGATTTTCGCTTTTTGTTTGCATACTATCCGCAGTGGGACGGCCGGAGTGGAGGCGCTCGGGGCACCCGCAGCCGGACTTTCATCACGGGCTGCTCGCGAACCTACGCCTCAAACCGACATGCGCAGCCTCGCCAGCAGAAACCTTTCTTATAGCCCCGCTACGCCGGGGCTATACATCTCCGTGCGTCATGAACACTTGCTTCAGACGTTACGATGTCACCCTTAGGGGATATCTAGCCACGGCTGCGAACGAGGAGGCAGGATGCAACCTCTGACCAAGCGACAACGGGAAATCCTGGACTACCTGAATGAATTTATCGAGCAGCACGGCTATGCGCCAAGTCTCGAAGAGATCGGCCGGCGTTTCGGTCTGTCTTCGCTGGCCACGGTGCACAAGCACCTGACGAACCTTCAGGACAAGGGGTTCATCAGACGGGCCTGGAACAGGAGCCGGTCGGTCGAATTGGTGCCGACGCGAATGGGGGGACGCGCGCTCGATCTCCCGCTGCTTGGGTATGTCGCTGCCGGCGCCCCGATCGAGGCGGTGGTCAGCAATGAGACCGTCACCGTACCCGAAGACCTCGTCGGTACGCGTGACACCTACGCCTTACGGGTTCGTGGAAACTCGATGATCGACGAGCAGATCCGGGATGGAGACCTCGTGGTGGTCGAGGACCGCCAGACGGCCCACAACGGTGAGATGGTAATTGCGCTCCTGGAGGGCGCCGAGGTCACCCTGAAGAAATTCTATCGGGAGAACGGCCACATCCGCCTGCAACCAGCCAATGACGCCGTTGCGCCGATCATCATGAGGGCCGATAAGGTGCAAGTGCAGGGGGTGGTGGTCGGGGTCATGCGGCGATACTAGCGAGGCTACGCTCGCTAGTACGAGCTTTTCTTAGAGCCCGCTACGCAGGGGCTAGACATCTCCGCGTGTCATGAAAACTTGCTTCAAACGTTGCGATCTCACCCTTTACAGACGTCTAGCGAAGCTGCGCCTCAAGCCGACGAGCGAAGACGGCGCAGCCCGGCTAGTCTTCAGCGGCTGACCGATATTCTGGAAGGACAGGCCGAACCCGATGAGCGAGCGCAAACAGATCAACTTCACGATCGTGCCGGACGAGGAGTCGCACGAGCCACGCACGTATGCGAACTTCTGCTCGATTTCCCATACGCCCTTCGACTTCACCTTGACGTTCTGCGAGGTCCTGCCGCCGACCGAGAAGGCGGTCCGCGAGGCAGCGGCCGACCGGGTGTTGAAAGCGCCGGTACGGGCACGGATCGTCGTCCCCATGGGATTCGTCCCGAACCTGATCAACGCGCTGCAAGAGCACCTGCGCGCCTGCACCGAGTCCGGTGGGAGCCCGGGCTGGGACAAGCCGGCCGTGCACTGAGGACCCGAGCCCTTACTCGTCGGTCGAATACTGACGGGCTGCTAGGATGAAAGCGTGGCTGCCAGACGACCCGTGTCGCTGCCGAAGCTGGCCCATCCTCAGGCGGTCACGCGTCGGATTCTGCGCCTGCTCGAAGCACAGCATCCAGGCGCCTTCACGGAGCTGACGTTTCGAAATCCGTACGAGCTGCTGGCGGCCACGATCCTGTCGGCGCAGTGCACCGACGAGCGGGTGAACCAGGTCACCCCGTCCTTGTTCGCGCGCTATCCAACCCCGGCGGCGCTGGCGAAGGCAACCCCGACGTCGCTCGAGTCGCAGATTCAGCCGACCGGCTTCTTCCGCGTCAAGTCCCGGTCGCTGGTCGGCATGGCACAGGCCCTGGTCGAGCACCATGACGGCGCAGTGCCGGCGGATCTCGATGCGCTCGTGCGATTGCCGGGTGTGGGTCGCAAGACGGCCAACGTGGTGCTCGGGCACGCGCTCGGGGTGCCGGGGCTCCCGGTCGATCGGCACGTGCTCCGCGTGGCCAATCGCCTGGGGATCGCACGGTCCGCGGACCCGGTCGTCGTGGAGCGGCAGCTGGGGGCCGCCCTCCCGAAAGCGCGCTGGACCCTGGCGTCCGACACGTTGATCTTGCACGGACGGCGCATCTGCAAGCCGCGCCCACTGTGTGACCGATGCCGCGCCCGACAACAGTGTCTGTACGTCGCCGAGGGCGGTCGCCCTTCGCCGGCACGGGACACGCAATGACGCGAGCGCGGTTCGAGCGCCTGGTGGCCGACGCGCTCGAGACGATGCCGCAATCCTTTCGGCAGGCCGTGCGCAACGTGGTGGTCATCGTCGAGGATGCGCCCGCTCCCGAGCTGCTCGACGACGTGGGCATCGACCCACCGGACACGCTGTTCGGGCTGTACGAAGGAGTGCCGCTGCCCGAGCGGGACTGGACCCACGCCAACGCGTTGCCCGATCGGATCACCCTCTTTCAAAAGCCGATCGAGGCAGCGAGCCAGAACGACAACGAGGTCGTCGTCGCCATCGGCGAGACGGTGATTCATGAGTTCGGGCACTATTTTGGGCTCAGTGAAGAAGAGATCGAGGAGATCGAGGAACGCTACTGGCGAGGGGACCGCGACTAGCACCAGTCAACCTGGCGCTTCGAGACCGCGGGCCCGCAAGCGGTTCGGCCAGCATTTTCTCGAGCCAGCCTGGATCTCCAAACTGCTGGCGGTGATCCGGCCCGAGCCGGATGAGCTGTTTGTCGAGATCGGGTCGGGCACCGGACAGCTCACTCTGCCGATCGCCGCCGCCGGGGCGCAGGTGGTGGCGATCGAGGTCGACCGCGAGCTGGCGGCGGGTCTGCGCCGGATTGCGCCACCGCGGGTGCAGGTTGTGACCGGCGACATTCTGTCTCAGGATCTCGCAGAGCTGGTTGCCGCGGCCACCCCTTGGCAAGCCTCTCGACCCGTCCGTGTGGTTGGCAACCTGCCCTACAACCTGTCGTCACCGATCCTCTTTCAGATACTGGGCACCCAGCGCACGCACCGGTGCTTCCGCGACGCCACGCTGCTGTTGCAGCGTGAGGTCGCCGACCGGGTCGTCGCGGCCCCGTGCTCGCGGACCTACGGCCCCATGGCCATCCTGACCCGTCTGGCCGCCGACGCGAAGCGCGTCATCACCTTGCCACCGGGAGCCTTCCGCCCACCACCGCGTGTCCGCTCGGCGGTGGTGACGCTCGGGTTTCGTCCGCCGCCGGTCTCCATCGCCGATCCGGCACTGTTCGAGCGTCTGGTCCGGAGCCTGTTCACCCGCCGCCGGAAGACCTTGCTGAACGCGTTTGGGCCGTTTGCCGGCACGGTCTCGCCGCTCCCGCCGCGCGAGCTGCTCGCCCGGGCCGGGCTGGCGTCCGATCGGCGCCCCGAGACGCTCGACCTCGAGGACCTGGCGACGCTGGCGGACACCCTGGCACGCCGTTGAACAGATGGTGGCCAAGCCCTCCCGCCTTCGCCAAGGCTTCGGCGGTCTCCTGCCTCTTTGCCTCGCTCATCCTGAGCAGAGCACTAGAGTGCTGTTGTCGAAGAATTGACTCCCGCCTTCTGACTCCTGACTCCTTGGGGATCCTCGTTCGACCTGTGCTACAGTAGCCGGCGGTTCGTTCTATCGACTCAGGCGCCGGATACACTGGGTCGTTACCACGGGCTGCGTCCGGTTGTCCTGCCTGCAGACGCACCCAGGCGTCTGACACCGAGGGAACGGTGACGCCGGTCCCACCGGCGATGCCGCCGTGTTCCGCCCTGGCGGATCGACACGTCGCGGCGCATTCCTCGTAAGGGTCCGGTCAAGAATAAGTTCGCATCTGGTGGGCGTCGCACTCATGCCGCGCCCGGCCATTGCAAGGCGCGAGGAGGGCGCATACCGGCAGTATTCGTCTGACGAGTAACGCCGCCAGTCGGGATGGATCGGCGGCCAGAAAAGTGAAGTTGTTCTTGACCGGACCCTACGTGCGGTCCACGACAGCTATGAGTGCGATATCCGCCCCCGGTGCGGCAACCGGTCCGACGCTCGACGTTATCCCGCTCGGCGGTTTGGGCGAGTTCGGGATGAACATGCTCCTGGTTGTCTGGGATGACACCGCCATCCTCATCGACGCAGGTGCCATGTTCCCCGGTCCGGAGCTGCTGGGCGTGGACCTCGTTGTGCCGAACCTCGGCTGTCTGCAGGAGCGCGTCGGTCGCCTCGCGGCGGTGGTGCTGACACACGGGCACGAGGACCACATCGGCGCCCTGCCGTATGTCTGGCCCCTCCTCGAGGGTCCGGTCTACGGCACGCCGCTGACACTGGCGCTCGTCGCGCCGAAGCTCGAGGAACACGGTGTGGCGCCGGCGGACCGGTTGTGCGAGGTCGCGCCGGGTGACACGGTGAAGGTGGGCGATGTGACGCTCGAGTTCATCCGGGTGACGCACAGCATGCCGGACTGTGTCGCGGTGGCCATCCACACGCCGGCCGGCGTCATCGTGCACACCGGGGATTTCAAGTTCGACCAGACCCCGCCCGACGGCCAGGCGCTGGACGTGCATCGGTTCTCGGAGCTCGGGCGTACGGGTGTGCTGGCCCTGTTCGGGGACAGTACAAACATCGAGCGACCCGGCTTCACCCCGTCTGAGATCGACGTCGTCGATGGGCTCGAGCAGGTATTCAGCAGCGCCACCGGTAAGATCGTGGTCGCCGTCTTCGCCTCGAGTCTGCATCGGATCCAGATCGTGGTCGACCTGGCCGCTCAGTTCGGCCGCAAGCTGGCGTTCGCGGGGCGCAGCGTCATTCAGAACACGCAGATCGCCCGTCAACTCGGCCACCTGCGGTTACCGGCCGGTTTGCAGATCCGGGACACCGAGGTCAGCAACCATCCTGCCCGGGACGTGGTCTGCGTGACGACCGGTTCGCAAGGGGAGCGGCGTGCCGCGCTCTCGCGGATCGCGACCGATAACCACCACCACGTCACGCTCGAGCCCGACGACGTGGTGGTGTTCTCCGCCCGCGCGATTCCGGGCAACCTGCGGGCGATCGGCCGGGTAATGAACCACATCGCCCACCGCGGCGCCGAGGTGATTCACGAAGAGCGCACGCGGGTGCACGTGTCAGGACATGGCAGCGCCGAGGAGCTCAAACTGATGCTCTCCCTGGTCAGACCGCGGTATTTCGTGCCGATACATGGGGAATACCGGTATCTGGCCGAACATGCCCGCGTCGCGGCGCGGGTGACCGGCGGCCGGACGACCGTGCTGCTCGCCGAGGACGGCGACGTGATTCACCTCGCGCCGGGCGACGGACGGATAGAGGGACGGGTGGCAACGGGGCGCGTGTTGATCGACAGGACCCGGTCGGGCGAGGTCAGCGACGACGTGTTGCGTGACCGGCGGTGTCTCGCGGCAGACGGCGTCGTCGTACCGGTCATCGCCGTGAACCGCCAAGCCGGGCGCGTGGCCGGCACCCCCGATGTGATCACCCGCGGGGTCGTCGTGGACGAGCGGACCCAGGCGCTGCTCGAGCAGCTGCCCCAGTTGCTGGCGGAGGTGATCGCCGGGGCCAGTCCGGACGAACGGTCCACGCAGGGGTTGCTCGCCGAGCGTGTGCGTATCGAACTGGAGCGGGTGTTTCGCAAGCAGGTGGACCGGCGACCGCTCGTGCTGCCGGTCATCACGGAGATCTGACACGTGCCTGGATCGACATTGTCACGACGGGCGAGCGAGTTCCTCGGCGTGGTGCTGTTTGCCACCGCGCTGTTCTGGCTGATCGCCCTGGCGACCTACGACGCGGCCGACCCGGTGTGGTTCTTCAACACCGGCGGGCAGGAACCGCCTGCGAATTTCGCCGGACGCGTCGGGGCGTTTCTCGCCGAAGCGTCGTATCAGGTCGTGGGGTTCACCGCTTACCTCCTGCCGGTCGTGTTGGTGACCCTCGGGTGGCACAGCTTCTGGTGCCGGCAGGTTGAAGCGGCGTACACGAAGATGATCGGGCTGGTCCTGACCCTCGGATGCGCGGCCGCCTTCTTGAGCCTGGCCTTCGGCGCGTTTGACCCAGCGGTACGCACCTTCCAGACCGGTGGCTATCTCGGCGGATGGCTCGCTGACCTGCTCGCCGAATATCTCAACCGAACCGGCTCGATCATCGTGATCCTGACGCTGCTCTTCCTCGCGCTCATACTCACCACACGGCTGTCATTCGGCCGGTTGTTCAGCGCGACCGGGACGACGGTTGCCAGGACCAGCGCGCGCGCCAACTGGTTCCTCCGCCGCTGGTGGGCGGACCGGCGCCGCCAGCAGGAGCGGCAAGGGGTGCTCCAGAAGCACCTGGACAGGACCGGAGCCTCGTCGGCGCGGACTGGGGTGCTCGCGAAGGTGCCCACCCGCACGGAGAAGAGACGGGGCCGCGCCCCGGCGACAGATCCGGCCGTCCCGCCGCCCGCGATCCGGGCCACCCAACCGGAGGCAGTCCCGTTGCCGCTGTCCGAGCCGGTGTCCAAGACACCCGCCGAGCGCCGGCAAGGCGCGTTTACGCTGCCGCCCATGTCCCTGCTGGACTCACCCCGGCAGCAGCACAAGTTCGACGAACGGGAGCTGATGGACAACGCGCGGCTGCTCGAGGACAAGTGCCGGGAGTTCGCCGTCGCCGGGTCGGTCGTCCAGATTCACCCGGGCCCGGTGGTGACCACCTTCGAGTTCAAGCCGGACGCCGGCGTGAAATACGGTAAGGTGACCGGTCTGGCCGACGACCTGTGTCTGGCCATGCGGGCCGAGTCGGTCCTGATCTCACGGTTGGCGGGCAAGTCCACGGTCGGCATCCAGATCCCAAACCGTGTGCGGGAACAGATCTCGCTGCGCCAGATGCTCGAATCCGAACCGTATCGTCAGTCGAGCTCCAAGCTGACGCTGGCATTGGGTCGGACGATCTATGGCGAGCCCGTTGCCAGCGATCTGGCCACGATGCCGCACTTGCTGATCGCGGGTGCGACCGGCACCGGCAAAAGCGTGGCGATAAACGCGATGCTGACCAGCATCCTCTACCGGGCGACACCGGACGACGTGCGCTTCATCCTGATCGACCCCAAGCGGCTCGAGCTCGGGATGTATGAGGACATTCCGCATTTGCTGACGCCGGTCGTGGTCGAGCCGAAGTTGGCCGCGAATGCGTTGCGGTGGGCCGTTCACGAAATGGAGGAACGCTACAAGCAGCTGGCGGCTGAGGGAGTGCGGAATCTCGAGCAGTACAACCGGAACATCCGGCGGCAGCTGCAAGAGCGGCCGGCGAAGCCGGTGGCGCGGGACGCCTCCGGTGGTGTGGGGAACGACACGCCGCGACCGCTTCCGTCAATCGTCCTGGCTATCGACGAGTTGGCCGACCTGATGATGATCGCCCGGAACGAGGTCGAGGAGTCGATCGCCCGTCTGGCCCAAATGGCGCGGGCGGTCGGCATTCACTTGATCCTCGCGACTCAGCGACCGTCGGTCGACGTGATCACCGGGCTGATCAAGGCCAACCTGCCGTCCCGGATCGCGTTCCGGGTGTCCTCGAAGGTCGACTCTCGGACGATCCTCGACGGTAACGGGGCCGAGCAGTTGCTGGGCCGTGGGGACATGCTCTACTTACCGCCCGTCTCGTCGCGCGTCGTCCGGGTGCATGGGCCCTATATCTCCGAGCAGGAAACAGCCCGGGTGTGCGGCTTCCTCCGGAAACAGGGCCGTCCGACGTATGACGGGGCGGTCACCGTAGAGGACAAACACGCCGACGCCGTGACGTTCGAGAAGGACGACCTGTACGACGAGGCCGCGCGGCTGGTCGTCGCGGCCGGGCAGGCCTCCATCTCCTATCTGCAGCGCAGGCTGCGAATCGGCTTCAGCCGGGCGGCCCGGCTCGTCGATATGATGGAGGCCGACGGTCTCGTGTCCGTCGGCAGCGGCGGCAAAGTGCGGGAAGTGCTTGTCGCGGCGGACTACTTCGACCAGATCGACATGCGGCTTCGCTGATGCTGTACGCTTCCCAGTTCTTCACAGAACGCCCTATAGCTTTACATCTCTGCGGTCGATAGAGCGGCTGAATCGGCATCCAATTCATGGAAGCTCAGCCTATGACTCGACGATCGACGGTGGTGCAACCCGGGCGAGTGCCGCTCGCCGCGCTCCTGCTCGTCGCGTTGGCGGCCACCGCGACGCTCGTGGCATCCACCGCGAAGGACCTCTACACCGCGGCGCTGACCGATGAGCGCCAGCTGCGGGCACCGGCCGATGAGCCGCCGACACTCACGCAGCTACGGGATGCGATCGCCGCGTACACGGAAGTTGTCCGCCGGCACCCGCGGAGCGGGTACAGCGACAACGCACTGTGGCAGGCCGCGGGGTTAGCCATTCAGGCGTTCGATCGCTATCGTCAGCCGGCGGATCGTGCTGCCGGCGTGAGGTTCCTCCGGACGCTCCAACGCGAATATCCTTCAAGCTCCCTCGTGCCACGTGTGGCGGACCGCCTCGACCAGCTTCGCCGCCTTGACGAACCGGTGCAAATCCGGGCTATCCATCGGGAGCCGCTGGCCGACGTCGTCCGTGTGACAATCGAGCTCGACGATGAGGTGCGCTACCACACCGAGCGGCTGGACGGGCCGGCGAGATTGTTCTTCGATTTCAGCGACACCTATGCGGCGCCGCCGCTCCGAGACGCCACGCTGGCGTTCGATGACGGTGACATGGTCCGCGAGATTCGTCTCGGTCGTCACTTGAGGCAGACCACGCGCGTGGTCCTCGATATCGAGGACGTTGACCACTACAGCGTATATTCGCTGTACAACCCGTATCGTCTCGTCGTCGACACGGTGCCGACCGCCGCCATGCAGACACGTCGCGCGACACCGGACGCGGCAACGCACGGAGCGGTGGTCGGTGACAGAGGACCACTGCCGGCCGACCCGGTGGATGATCCCGCTGCCGTCGAGCGCGCGACGAGCGGGGTTGAGTCGGACGAGGCGCCGGCTGCGCTCATGTCCGACGGCGGAGCGCGACAGCTGGACGCGCCCCCGGCGGCAGCATCGGCGCCGGGGGAGCCCGTTGATCCGCACGTCACGGACGTGTCGCCACCACGCCCGAACGTGGCGGACCTGCTGCCCGTACCGGAGGGGTGGGAAGCGCGTCGGCTCGACCCGATTCCGCCGGTCCTCGAGCCGGTCACGGCGGATCTGGTCAACACCGAGCCCAGCGTTTCGACACCGGAAGCGGTCACGAATCCAGAACCGGCAGCGGCCACCCCGGTCTTCCCCGTGTCGACGGTCGGTGTGCTGCCGCTCCCCCGGGTCGACCGGACGGTCCAGATCGTCCGCGCCTCACCCGCCCCGACCGAGTGGTTCTCCGAGACACCGATTCCAACGCCTGACGCGGTGGTGTCGGCCACCCTCGTCGTGCCCGCGTCGATGACCGCTGTGCTGCCGTTCCCGCGTGCTGACCCGACGGTGCAGATCGCCCAGCAGGCACCGGCCCCTGTCGATGCGCCGGTGGCTGAGGGGGCGGTGGCGTCGCTTGGGTTTGCAGAGGCGCAACCGCGCACCGAGACGGCGGTGGCCAACTCCGACGGGGACTTTTCGCTTGGACGTCAGCTCGGGCTCGGGGTGTCGCGAATCGTCATCGACCCGGGGCATGGCGGCTACGACCCCGGCGCCCGGACCGGCGCGCTGACAGAGTCCGCGCTGGTCCTCGACGTGGCCAGACGCCTCGAGGCGCGTCTTGCGACCGAGACCGGCATCGAGGTCATCCTGACGCGCCGGCGTGACGCCTACATGCCGCTCCGCGCCCGCACCGAGCTCGCCAACCGAGTGGGCGCCGACCTCTTCCTCTCCATCCACGCCAACGCCGCCAAGGACCAGCGTACTCGTGGTGTCGAGACCTACTATCTCGATCTTGCGGCCGAGCCGGACGCACAGATCGTGGCGGCGCGTGAGAACGCCGCGTCTCGAGAAGGCATGCACGATCTGCCGAATCTGGTTCGGTCCATTACGATGCACAACAAGCTCCACGAATCCCGCGACTTCGCCGGGATGGTGCAGCGAAACATGATTCGCGCCGTGCGCGAGCTGCACCCGGGTGCGCAAGATCTCGGCGTGAAACAGGCGCCGTTCGTGGTGCTGATCGGCGCGAACATGCCCAGCGTCCTGGCGGAGATCTCTTTCCTCACGAATCGGGAGGACGCCGCGTTCCTCGCAACCGACGCATACCGCGACCGGATCGCGGACGCGCTCCTGCAGTCGATCATCGAATACCAGCGGACGCTCAAGCCGTCCACGAGCTTCACGGCCGAGAACAACGAGTAACGAAGCTCCGCTCCAAACCGATGAGCCGATGGAGAGCTACGCGACCGCGAAGCGGGCTTGCGCTGGAAAAGTCGACCGATTCTGTACTCATCTCAGCCGTGCAAGCACGGCTAGCGGGACGGGAGATGCAGATCGAGTCGGGCCCGGTTCGTCTCATCCCCATTTAGCGGGTTTGACGGGCTGAGGCGCCGTAGCCCGATCAGGGCGCCGGCCAAGAGCAACGCGAGCACCACTGTGCCGAGGACGGTCACAGCGGTGAAGTTGAGGGCACCCACCAGCACGTCGGTAGCGGTGATCTGCTCCGTTGCCGGGTCCGCCAATTCAATGATCACCGGTGTGAGCGGCGACGGTTGCACCCTCGGATCCTACTACACCCTCCCACCGGTTCTACCACGCGGCTTCGAACGCCAACGCCGCGAGCGTGCGCACGCCGACGCCCGTCGCCCCTTTCGTGTGAAAGGGCTGGGTCGTCTCATACCACGCGGTCCCGGCAATATCCAGATGCGCCCAGGGGAGCCCACCGCTGAACGTCTTGAGAAACATCCCGGCGGTAATCGCGCCGCCCGGCCGCCCCCCGGTGTTCGTGAGGTCGGCTGTCTCGCTCTGGAGCTGCTCGGCGTACTCCTCGAACATCGGCAGCGGCCACATACGTTCGCCCGCCCGGTCGGCGACCTGTCGGACCGACTCGACCCAGGCGGCCGGTGCCCCGAGCAACCCCGATGCGTGATGTCCGAGCGCGACGACACAGGCACCCGTCAGGGTGGCGATGTCGACCAGGTGCGTCGCACCGAGTCGCTGCGCCAGGGTTAACGCGTCCCCGAGGATCAGCCGCCCTTCGGCGTCCGTGTTCAGCACCTCGACACGCTTCCCGTTGGCCGCCGTCAACACGTCTCCCGGGCGGATGGCTCGTCCGCCGGGCATGTTTTCCGCCGTGGGCACCACCCCGATGACGCGAATCGAGGGCGTCAGCCGCCCGATCGCACGCATCGCGCAGACCACCGCCCCGCCGCCGGCCATGTCACGCTTCATCCGTTCCATGCCGTCGGCCGGTTTGATCGAGATGCCCCCGCTGTCGAAGGTCACGCCCTTCCCCACCAACCCGAGGACCGGACCGGGAGCGGCATTCTCCGGCTCATAGCGCATGACGATGACACGGGGTGGCTCGACGCTCCCCTGGGCCACGCCCTGCAACAGTCCCATCCCCTGGGAGGCGATTGCCTGTTCGTCGAGCACCTCGACGGTGGTGTGCGGTCCGGAGACGAGCTCGCGCGCCCGGTCGGCGAAGACGCGCGGCGTTAACAGATTGCCGGGCTCGTTGGAGAGCTCCCGGGCGATGTTCGAGCAGCCGGCGAGCAGCACCCCCCGCTCGACCGCTGCCCGCGTCTGGGACTGCGCGTCCTGACGGAAGAACAGATCGACGGCCTTCAGCGGCGCCGACCCGCTGTCCTCGCTCTTGAACCGTGTGTCTCGGAAGGCCCCGAGCAAGATGCCTTCCACCGCGGCCTGCGCCATCTCGGGGGATTCCCCCGGCGCCCGGCACACGAAGACGACTCGGCGGGCGCGGCGATCCCGCGCCGCCATACCGGCGGCACCGGCCACCGTCCTCGCGCGCGTCGTGTCATACCGTTCGCTGGCACCCGCACCGACCAACAGCACCCGACGAGTCCGCCACGTGGGGTCGGTCACGTCGGTGAAGAACAGCTCGTACGTCTTGCCCGTGATCTCCCCGGAGGCCCGCGCCCGGCCGATAGAGCCACCGAGCGCGGCGTCGAGCCCCCGCAGGTTCTCAGGGCCCTCGTCCGTGAACACCGGTGCGCAGATCAGGTCCGCGTCCAGTGCCGCGAGCGCGCCGGACGTACAGCGCGTCGTTGGGTCGTCTGCTGCGAGAGGCATCGGCCAGATTATAGCGTGGGGCCTGCTCGGTCTCGGGCGAGCGGATGGTCTTCCGCTCTCGCGCGCGCTACAATCGGTCCATGGCTGGACTATCTCGGAGAGCAGGCTGGCTGATCGTCGCGTTCGTGCTTGCGGTCATGTGGGTCCCGGCGGCAACCGCCGCCCAGGACGACCGTCCGGATCTGACCCTGCGCGCGCGTCCCCAGGTCGCCTTCGCGGGGACGGAGATCTCGTTCACCGGGGTCCTGCGAGGCGGTCCGGACGATTACGAGGATTTTTACTGCGTCAGCGCGGAGTGGGACTGGGATGACGAGACGAGGTCGGAGAGCATCTTCGACTGTGAACCCTATGAACCGGGTGTCAGTGAGATCCGCCGGCGCTTCTCCCGGCGGCATACCTTCGACCTGGGCGGACGCTACGAGGTGCGTCTGACCCTCAAGCGACGAGACGATGTGGTCGAGCTCGTGCGCACCAGCGTCGTCATCCAGGGCCGGTCGCCCGGTAACTGATTTTCCGGGCGGGGCATCCCCGCCTGGCGGCGTTGTTTCCTCGGTCGAAGGCTGCCTGCATGCTCCCTCGTCGCGCCTTGCCAGCCGGTCCCGGGCTCTGAGCGCGAAACAGAAGCCGGCGACGCCCTCAGGTTGCTCCTGGCTTCTGTAGGACTCTGGTGCCGCCCCTCGTGCGTGCGCGGCGCTGTCAGCCAGAACCGAGGCGCGGACGATCACGCCGGCAGTCGATGCGTCCGTCACCGTCGGCGTGTGGTGGACCGGAGCGCCGGCAGCCGGGCCCGCCAAGCGCCAGCGGACTCGAAGACCCGGTCGATCTCGCCGCCCGACGTCAACCCCTTCCGCAACGCCTCGAGCTCGCGAATGAGGTCGTCGAGCGCGTTACCGATCACGTCGGCGTTCGAACGGCAGATATCACGCCAGATGTTCGCCGGGCTCGACGCGAGTCGGGTTGCGTCGAAGAGTCCCCGGCCTGTCAAGGCCAGACCCCGCTCCCGGGCGGTGGTGCCCACGACGTGCATCAGGGCGCTGGCGGTCAGTTGCGGGAGATGGCTGACAAAGGCGAGCAGCCGGTCGTGCTCGGCGGGGTCAACGATTTCGGGCTTTGCCCCCAGCTCTTGGACGAAACGACTCAACCGCTCCACCACCGCGGCGGCGTCGTCGCCCTCCGGTGTGAAGAGCCAGGGGCGGTCCACGAACAGGTCGGGCCGGGCGTATTCGATCCCGCCCCGCGGCGCACCGCCCAGCGGGTGCCCTCCGACAAACGTGAATCGCGACGGCAGCGTCCGTGCGGCCTCGACGGTGGTGCGCTTCGTGCTCCCCACGTCAGTCACGACCGCCGGTGTCGTCACGTATCGGTCGAGTTCCCCCATCCGCTCGATGTTCTGTTCCACCGGTGCAGCGAGGATGACGAGATCGGCCTCGGCAATCACGACCGGATCATCTGCGGCAACGTCGATGGCGTGCAGCACCATCGCCTTCTCGAGCACCTCTGTCCGGTCGAGACCGATGACGAGCGACGAGGGCCAGTGCTGTCTGACGGCCAGTGCGATCGACCCACCGATGAGGCCGAGACCGATGATCGCCACCTTCTCGAAGATCGGTGGCGACCCGGTCGCGGCCGCAGGCTGGATCATCGGCAGCGTGCGTGGTGGATCGGGCATCCGTTGCCTACTCCCATGCAGCGACGTTGAGCAGGCGAAGCCCTCCCGGTTTCTCCTGCCTCCTGTCTCCTTCGAGCTCTCATCACGCTCCCCAGCCACGCCGGGCGACCGGCTCCAGGCAGATGCTCCGGCCAATCGCCGGGGCAATGATGCGCAGCTCCGCCATCAGCCGGTCGAACTGCAGGGGGAAGATTGACTGCGCACCGTCGCTCAGTGCGTGGTCTGGATCCGGGTGCACCTCGATGATCAATCCGTCGGCCCCGGCGGCGATCGCCGCCCTGGCCATCGGCGCCACCTTGTCCCGCAACCCGGTTCCGTGACTCGGGTCGGCGATGATCGGCAGATGACTCAGCTTCTGGATGACCGGAATCGCCGAGATGTCGAGAGTGTTGCGGGTATAGCTCTCGAAGGTCCGGATGCCCCGTTCGCACAGGATGACATCTGTGTTGCCCCCCGCCAACACATACTCCGCCGACAGGAGCCACTCCTCGATGGTGGCGGCGATCCCCCGCTTGAGAAGCACCGGCGTGCGCGCCTTACCGAGCTCCCGCAGCAACGTGTAGTTCTGCATGTTGCGGGCGCCGACCTGGAGGATGTCGGCGTAGCCCACGACCAGCTCGATCTGACTGACGTCCATGACCTCGGAGACGACCTTCAGTCCCTCGGCATCGGCGGCCGCACGCATCATGCGCAGCCCGTCTTCTCCGAGGCCCTGGAAGCTGTAGGGAGAGCTCCGCGGTTTGAAGGCGCCGCCGCGCAATATCTTGGCCCCCGCTTTCTTCACCGCGGCGGCCGCTGCCGCGATCTGCTCCTCGGTCTCCACCGAGCAGGGCCCGGCCATGACGATCACCTCGTCGCCGCCGACCCGAAACTCGTCGAACGAGACCGCGCTCCGCTCCGGCTTGAACGTGCGACTGGCGAGCTTGTAGGGCTCGGTAATTCTCAGTACCTCATGGACCCCATCCATGACCTCGATGAGCCGGGTGTCGAACGATCGGTTCCCACCGACAGCGCCCAGTACGCTGCGAAGTTGTCCGGTCGAGCGATGTATGTCGAACCCCTTCTCGACGAGCTGTGCGATGACGTGTTGCACCTGCTCCTCACTGGCGCGTTCTTCCATGACAACAACCATGACCTGCCATCCTCTCCTGACACTGCCTGACTTACTCCACTCCTGACCCTGTCGAGCGCTCCAGTCGCCGGGCCTCGTCGATGATCCGCTCGAACAGCCGTGTGATTGCGTCTGCCTCGAGCGGGCCGTCGTTCTGTGACCGGACGTGCTTTAGCACCTCGATCTCTCGCGCCGGCTGATACACCTCCAGCCCCACCGTCTCCTTCAGGCTCCCGATCTCCTTGGCACAGCGCGCACGTTCGTTCAGCAACGTGACCAGCTCGGAATCGAGCTCGTCCATCCGTCCCCGGATTTCGGTGATCCGTCGGTCAACCCGTGCGGCATCCGGGTGCGCGGGCGGCCGGTCTCCTGACGTCATGTCACGCTCGCGCCCCCTTGCGCGCCCCGCTTCAGCCCGGCGACATATCGCTCGACCGTTGTCACCAGGTCCGGCGAGTCCGCCTCCCGTGCGATCACGTCCACCAGCGCACTGCCCACCACCGCCGCATCGGCCCATTCCCCGACCTGCCGCACGTGCTCGGGCCGGGACAACCCGAAGCCGACCGCGACCGGTAGCGCTGTGACCGCGCGAATACGTTCGACCAGGGCGCGCGCACCCGAGGCGACCTCCGCGCGTGCCCCGGTGACCCCCAAGCGGGAAATCCCGTACAGAAACCCCCGCCCCAACTTGGCGGCCGCCCGGATACGCGCGTCTGTGGTCGTCGGGCTCAGCAGAAAGATGGGGTCGATGCCGGCATCCACCACCGTCTGACGGAACGATCCTGCTTCTTCTATCGGCAGATCCAGAACCAGCACCCCGTCCACACCGGCCGCCGCCGCCCGTGCGGCGAACGCGTCGGTGCCCATCTTGAAGATCGGATTCGCATAGGTGAACACCACCACCGCCGCCTGGACATCGGCTCGTACCTGCGCGATCAGGTCGAGCGTTCCCGACAAGTTCCCGCCCGCCGCCAGGGCACGCTCTGAGGCTCGCTGGATGACCGGGCCGTCGGCGAGCGGGTCGGAGAACGGCACGCCGACCTCGAGGACATCAGCCCCCGCCCGGTCCAGCCCACGGAGGATCTCGGCCGAGCGTGCGGCGTCCGGGTCGCCACCGGTGACGTAGGTCACCAGACCGGTTCGGTGGTCAGCGCGCAATCGGACGAAGACGTCCGCAATCCGGGATGTCACGTCACGTCCTCCCGCGGTGGTCCCGCGGCGGCGACCGGGGGCGCACCGAAACCGCGAGCCCGGACGATTTCAACATCCTTGTCCCCGCGCCCAGACAGGTTGACGAGGACGACCTCGTCACGGTCGAGCTCCGCCGCGACCTGCCCGGCGTGCGCCAGCGCATGGGACGATTCGAGGGCCGGGAGGATGCCTTCCAGTCGCGCGACCTGCAGGAACGCCTCGAGCGCCTGGTCGTCCGATACACAGGTGTACGCCGCGCGGCCCATGTCGCGCAACCAGGCGTGCTCCGGCCCGACCGCTGCGTAGTCGAGACCGGCCGCCACGGAATGCGTCGGCTCGATGTTGCCGTGCGCGTCCTGCAGGATGACGGTCCGTGTGCCCTGCAAGACCCCGACCGTTCCGGTCGTAAATCGTGCGGCATGCCGGCCCGCCACGATCGCGTCACCCCCGGCCTCCACCCCGATCAATCGGACATCCCGGTCGTCCACGAAGCCATCGAAAATTCCCAGCGCGTTGCTACCCCCCCCGACACATGCGATCACCGCCGCCGGCAATCGTCCCACCAGCGCTAGGACCTGCTGCCGCGCCTCGGCGCCGATCACCGACTGGAACTCACGCACCATCAGCGGATAGGGATGGGGTCCCAGCACCGACCCGAGGAGGTAGTACGTGTCCTGGATGTTCGTGACCCAGTCGCGCATCGCCTCGTTGATGGCGTCCTTCAACGTCCGGGTGCCGGCGTCGACCGGGGTAACCCTCGCCCCGAGTAGCCGCATCCGGACGACGTTGAGCGCCTGTCTCTCCATGTCCTCCGCACCCATGTAGACCTCGCACGTGAGGTCGAGGAGGGCGCAGGCGGTCGCCGTCGCGACCCCATGCTGGCCCGCCCCCGTCTCGGCCACCACGCGACGCTTGCCCATCCGGACGGCGAGCAGCGCCTGGCCGAGCGCGTTGTTGATCTTGTGCGCGCCGGTGTGGGCCAGATCCTCACGCTTGAGCAACAGCCGCGCGCCGCCAAGCTGTTCCGACCAGCGCACCGCTTCGGAGACCGGCGTCGGCCGACCGACGTAGCGGTCGAGCAGCGACGTCAGCTCGTCCTGGAATGCTCGATCCGACCGCGCCACGAAGTAGGCGGTCTGCAACTCCTCGACCGGGGCCACCAGCGTCTCGGGTACGAATCGGCCACCGTACGTCCCGAAATACCCTCGGACATCCGGGTCGCGTCGTCCGACTCTGGCCCCCGCCGGCGGCAACTCGGTGTCAATGGTCGTCATGCTTGTGCTCCATCGGCGGAGGCAGCCGTCGAGACCGGGTCCGTCGCCGCGATCACCGCGTCGAAGAACGCCGCCATCCGCTCCGGGGCCTTGATCCCGGGTTGCGACTCGACGCCCGAGGACACGTCCAGGCCATAGGGTGCGACCAGCCGCACCGCCTCACCGACGGTCTCCGCCCGGAGTCCGCCGGACAGGATCGTACGGCGTCGCCGAGCGATCCGCGCGGCCAGCGTCCAATCGACCTGACGTCCGGTGCCGCCCATTCGCACCGGGTCCAACGCATCGAGCAACACCGTTGCTCCGGACCAGACGGCGTCGACCGCGTCCGGTGTGCTGCCGGCCGACAGCCGCACAGCCTTGATGACCCGCCGCGTACAGCGCGCGCACGCGACCGCCGGCTCGTCGCCATGGAGCTGGACCGCCCCGAGGCCGACTCGATCTGCGATCGCGTTGATCTCTTCGATCGGCTGATTCACGAAGACCCCGACACCGGCCACATGAGGCGGCAGGGCGGCCAGAATGTCGGCCGCGACGGCCGGCTTCACGAAGCGCGGGCTCTGGGGCCAGAAGACGAACCCGACGCAGGCGGCGCCAAGCCGGGCCGCGAGCATCGCATCCTCGAACCGTGTAATCCCGCAGATCTTCACCGGTGTCATCACGACCCACCCGCCTCGACGCCGCTCACGCTCGTCCCCACGCCGCTGGATGCCGGCCGCGCACCGTCGATCAGTCGGCCCAACGTTTTCCCCGGCTCCGGCGTCGTGATGAGCGTCTCGCCGATCAGGAACGCGTGATACCCCGCAGCTCCCAGGTCCACCAGGTCGGCGCTCGTCCGGAGCCCGCTCTCCGCCACGGCCACGGTCCCCGGGGGCATCTGCACGACCAGATTGCGCGAGACGTTCACATCGACCGCCAGGGTTCTCAGGTTTCGATTGTTCACACCGATGACGGTCGCGCCGGCCTGCACGGCACGCCGCAGCTCCGCCCCGTCGTGCACCTCCACCATCGCCGCGAGCCCCAAGGCGGTCGCCTCCTTCAACAGGGCGCCGAGCTCGGTGTCGTCGAGCGCGGCAACGATGAGCAGGACGGCGTCGGCGCCCGCCGCCACTGCCTCCAGCAGCTGATACGGGGCGACGATGAAGTCCTTGCGCAAGACCGGCAGATCGACCGCGGCGCGAACGGCTCGCAGATGGTCGAGCGCGCCGTCAAAAAACGTCGGTTCGGTCAACACCGACACCGCGGCCGCCCCGTGTGCTTCGTAGGCGGCCGCGATCCGGTCGGGGCGGTAGTCCGCCCGGAGTATCCCGCGGGACGGCGAGCGCCGCTTGCACTCCGCGATGACCTGCACCCGGCCGGGCGCGCTCAGCGCCGCCACGAACCGCGCGCCCCCCGGTGTGGCCGATGCCGCCTCGGCAGCGAGCGTGGCGGCCGGACACCGCCGCTCGCGCTCGGCGATCGTGTGCCGGGTCGCCGCCACGATCGTCGCGAGCAGGTCCGGTCCGGGCCGCGCGACGGCGTCCGTCACGTCTCATCTCCCGTCCCGTCGCTCGATACGGCCACGAGCCGAGTCAGCGTCTCCTGGGCCCGTCCGTCGTCGAGGGCCGCGGCGGCCGTCGCCACCCCCTCGACCAGACTGGGGACCCGCTCCAAGATGAAGAGTCCGGCGGCGGCGTTCGCCAGCACCATGTCACGCGGCGGCCCCGCGTCCCCCGCCAGTACCGCACGGGCGATGGCCGCGTTCTCCTCCGGCGACTCCACACGCAGCGCCGCGGGGTCGACCACGGGCAGACCGAAGTCGTTTGGGTGTAGATAGAACGTCCGAACCCTGCCGTTGCGGCACTCCGAGATCTTGGTGTAGCCGGTCGTCGACACCTCATCGAGCCCGTCCGCCCCGTGCGCCACCCACGCGCGTTCGGACCCCAGCTCGGCAAGCACGCGCGCGATCAGGTCGGTGTGGTCCGGACGGGGTACGCCGACCAGCTGCCGGGTGACACCGGCCGGGTTCGTCAACGGTCCGAGGAAGTTGAAGGCGGTTCGGACACCGAGTTCACGGCGCGCCGGTGCCGCATGCCGCATCGAGGGATGGAACGTCGGGGCGAACAGAAACGCGATGCCGCATCTGTCCAAGCACCGTTCGGCCACCCCCGGCGGCGCGTCCACCGCCACCCCGAGCGCGCTGAACAGATCCGCGCTGCCGCAGCGGCTCGAGACCGCGCGGTTGCCATGTTTGGCCACACGGACGCCGCACCCCGACAGGACCAGCGCCGCCAACGAGGACACGTTGAACGTCGAGGCGCCGTCGCCGCCGGTGCCACAGGTGTCGAAGAGTCCGTCGTAGGGCTTCGACAGCTTGACGGCGTTGGCGCGCATCGTCATTGCCAGTCCCACGATCTCCGACGGCCGCTCGCCTTTCATCGACAGGGCGATCAACAGACCAGCGATCTGCGCCGGGGTAGCCCGGCCGGCCATGATCTCGCCCATCACGGTGGCCGCCTCGTCCACGCTCAGATCCTGACGACGGTGCAGCTTCTCGATCAGGGTCGCAAACATCAGCACTCCAGAAAGTTCCGCAAAATCTGCCGTCCCACGCCGGTCAGCACGGACTCAGGGTGGAACTGAACGCCATGCACTCGCCAATCCCGATGCCGCACACCCATGATGGTGCCGTCGTCCGCCGCCCGCGCCGTGACTTCAAGCTCCGGGGGACAGGTCTCGGGCGCCACCGCCAGCGAGTGATACCGGCCCGCGGCGAAGGGGTCCTGAATCCCGTCGAAGACCCCTCGACCGTCGTGCTCGATCATCGAGCGCTTGCCGTGCATCAGCACCACGGCGGGCGCGATCGCCGCGCCGAACGCGAGCCCGATCGCCTGATGCCCGAGGCAAACGCCCAGAATCGGCTCCTCCGAGGCAAACCGTCGGACCGTGTCGACGGTCACGCCGGCGTGCTCCGGCCGACCGGGCCCCGGCGAGATGACGATGCGATCCGGCGCCAGCGCCGCGATCTCCTCGACCGACACCTGGTCGTTGCGGCGGACCTCCAGGACGGCACCCATCTCCCCCAGATACTGGACCAGGTTGTAGGTGAACGAGTCGTAGTTGTCGATGACCAGCACCATGGCGCGTGTTGTTAGTATCCTGGCGAAGCCCTCCCGCCTTCGCCGAGGCCTCGGCGGACAGGCCGACTTTCTTCTGCCTTCTGCCTTCTGCCTTCTGACCCCTTGAGCATTCGCTCTAGCACACCATCTCCAGCGCCCGCAGGAGCGCCGAGGCCTTGTCGCGGGTCTCGTCGAACTCGGCGGTCGGGTTCGAGTCGGCAACGATGCCGGCGCCGGCCTGCACGTAGGCGCGACCGTCCTTCATCGTGATCGTCCTGATCGTGATGCAGCAATCGAGGTTGCCCGCGAAGTCCACGTACCCGACAGCGCCGGCATAGATGCCACGCCGTGTGGGTTCCAACTCGGCGATGATCTCCATCGCCCGGATCTTCGGCGCGCCCGAGACCGTGCCGGCGGGGAAACAGGCCGCCAGCGCGTCCAGCCGGTCCTGTCCCTCGCGCAGCCGTCCCTCGACGCGCGACACCAGATGCATCACGTGTGAATACCGCTCGAGCCCCATGAACTGCGCCACACGCACCGTGCCGTATTCGCTCACCCGGCCGAGATCGTTCCGA
Source organism: Acidobacteriota bacterium (assembly GCA_015659035.1). Classification (GTDB taxonomy): domain Bacteria; phylum Acidobacteriota; class Vicinamibacteria; order Vicinamibacterales; family UBA8438; genus NP936. The sequence continues at coordinate 51,275 of DQNS01000079.1, forward strand.
CCCAGGTCGACGAGCATTACGTGCTCGGCGCGCTCTTTCTCGTTCTGCTTCAGTTCTTCCGCCAGCCGCTCGTCCTCCGCATCGTCGCGCCCCCGCGGCCGCGTGCCGGCGATCGGGTGCGTCACCACGTGCCGCCCCTCTACCCGGACCAGCATCTCCGGCGACGCGCCGACGATCGACAACGGTCCCATGCGGATGAAGTACATGTAGGGCGACGGGTTCACATGCCGCAACGCCCGGTACACCGTGAACGGGTCGGTCGTGACCGAGGTCTCGAACCGTTGGGACAGGACGACCTGGTAGACATCGCCGGCGGTGATGTGGTCTTTCGCCACCAGGACCGCCTGTTCGAACGCCTCCTGGCTCGTGTTCGACCGCACCTGGAGCGATGTCCCCGGTGTGCCGGCCGGCTCCGACAGGCTGCGCTCGAGCTCCACCTCGAGAAAATGGATCTTGGCGCACGCGAAGCGATACGCGGTCTCGAGATCCGCGTCGGGATCCACACGCGCGTTGGCGATGATCAAGATCCGGTGCTTCACATGGTCGAACGCGAGGATCGTGTCAAACACCATGAACCCCGCGTCGTCGTCTCCCGACGACGGCGCGTTCCGCTTCGACCAGACCGCGTCCAAGGACGGCTCGAACCAGCTCGCGGCCTCGTACCCGAGGAAGCCGACGGCGCCGCCCGTGAAGCGGGGCAGCCCGGGCACGACCGGCGCGCGGTAGTCGCTCATCAGGCCCCGCAGACGGTCCATGAACGGCACGTCTTCGGTGGCGGTGACGCCGTCTTGCTCGACCAATGTCAGACCGTCCCTGGCCCGCAACACCAGGAACGGGTCCTTGCCGAGGAAGGAGTAGCGCGCCACCTGTTCCCCGCCCTCCACGCTTTCGAAGAGAAACGCGTGGTCGGCGTGCTCGGCCACCTTGAGAAACGCCGAGAGTGGTGTCAGGAGGTCGGCGCGAATCTCCTTGCAGACCGGCACGAACGTCCCGCGTGAGGCGAGCTCCTGGAAGGTTTCGAACGACGTGTGGCTCATACCGATTCTCTGGAGATGCCTAGCTCTCCGAGCGCCGTCACCGCTGCCGTCCTGAACAGCTCGGCCGACGGGCGCGTCCCGGACCACCACGCGAATTGCCGTACCGCCTGTGCCACCAGCATGTCCAGCCCGCCGATCGTCTCACACCCAGCCGTCGTCGCCTCTCGCAGCAGCCGTGTCCGACCCGGGTTGTACACGAGATCGTAGACCGTCTTTCCCCCCCACAGCGACGCCGCCGGCACGGGTGTCTGGGTGATCCCCGGGGCGGTGCCGATCGGGGTGGTGTTGACGAGCAGGTCCCAGGACCCCGGCCGGGGTGGCAACGTTCCCACGGTCCCACCGACCAGCCGCGCCACGACCGCCGCTCGCTCCGGCCGCCGGGCACAGACCGTCACCTTGGCCCCCCGGCTCGCCAGGGCCACGGCGACCGCCCGCGCCGCGCCACCCGCGCCGAGCACGGTGCTGCGCACCCCCCTGGGGTCGCCACGCGCGTCGAGCGGAGCGAGGAAGCCGGGCACGTCCGTGTTCAGTCCGACCCAGCCCTCGTGGTCCGCGCGCACCGTGTTCACGGCGCCGACCTGCTGGCCCAGGGCGTCGACGTGACGGACGTGATCCAGGATCGACTCCTTGAACGGGGCGGTCACGCTGAGCCCCGCCACGCCGAGCGCGTCGGCGAGCACCATGAGGTCGTCGGCATCGACCGCTTCAAACGGCACGTAGACCGCGTCCAAACCGGCTGCTTCGAATCCGGCGTTGTGCATCGGCGGTGACAGCGAGTGTCCGATCGGCGTGCCCGCCACGCCATACACGACGGTCGATGCGGAGGTTCGCTTGAACCGGTACCGGTGCACCATCTCCGACAGACACACCTGTCCTGGCGCAACGGCCTCGCCGGCATAGGTCCAGCAGGAGCCGAAATGCGCCGGCAGGAGACGCGTCGGGACGCCGGCCGGTCCCATGCCGACGAGCGCCAGTCGTTCCCCACGGCGGGCTCGTCCGAGCCGCAGCAGCCGGACGACGTCGCCGGCGGACCGGCTGCGGACGGCCAGCTTGACGACCTCGGCCCCGGTCCCACGCATGAACCGATACCGGTCTTCGAGATCGCCCGGGGTGCCCTCGAAATCGTGCATCGACAAGACGATGTTCCGCCCCCGCCGTTCCGCGATTAGCGCCTCGAAGCCGCCGCGCCACTCGAGATCGACCCAGTCGGCGCCCAGTTCGAGCGCACGACGCAGAATGGCGTGACGCTCATCCTCGGAGCCGGTGAACTGTCCACCCTCCCACACAGGACGGCATGTGACGAGCACCGGGCGGGTCCGGTCCGCCAGCGCCCCCTCGAGGTCGAGATCGCGCACCGTGTCGAGCCTCAGCTCGACGAGGTCCGCGTCACACGCCTCGTCCCGGCGAGCGCGGAGCTCGGCCGTCGTCTCTGCCGTCACGGTGGCGCATAACTGGGCACAAGGCATGGGGGTCACAGACATAAAAAAAGCCTCTCCACCCGGTGGGCTGGAGAGGCGTGTCGTTGCTGTCTGCGTGGGCTGCGGTCAGGCTGCCAGGCGCGCCTCTCCAGTGCTGGTAAACGCGTAGTACCACCACCAGGACGCTTCACGCCCGCCTGGTGTCGCTACCACTGGAGCCATCCGACCGTTTTCCACCTGTTGCACCTTCGCTGTTTCTTTCGATTACTCAATCGCTAGATTAGCAAACCCTTCGGCTTTGTGTCAATTTCGGCCGCTACGTCAAGCCTCGACGGCCCTTTTCTCCTTGACCCGTCTGCGTTTCCTTCGATATAACCTACCAAGGTCGTCGTTCCTTACCTTAACGCCTTCATGACCCAGCGCGGACCGCTGATTCTCGCTCTCATCCTCACGGGTACGTTCCTCGTGGTGCTGCCGGCCGCGACCGTGACGATGCCTGTCGACGAGGTGGTGGTGGGCATGCACGGCACCGGGCTCACCGTGTTCCAGGGGACAGAACGCAGCGAGTTTTCCGTCGAGATCATCGGCGTCCTCGAAAACTCGATGGGACCGCGGCGCAATCTGATCCTGGCACGCCTCGAGGGTGGTCCACTCGCCGAGAGCGGGGTCATCCAGGGGATGAGCGGCAGTCCGGTCTACGTGGACGGACGGCTCCTCGGCGCCGTCGCGTACTCGATGGGCTCGTTCGCGACGGAGACGATCGCCGGCATCACGCCGATCGACGAGATGTTGCGGGACGATTCCGGGCCGCCCTCGCGCGTCGCTCGAGCCGCCCCTCGCCTCACGTTGCCGCTGGCGAGCGACACCCTGACATCCCTGTTGCCGAACCGGCTCACGCGCCCCGACCCGTTCGTGGCACGCCCCGGTGATGTCAGCGCGGTCGGTCTGCCTGCCGAGACCGCCGCGGTGCTCGGCGTCCAGCTGCGACCGATTGCGACGCCGCTCGTCATGACCGGGTTCACGGCCGACGTCATCAACCATATCGCGCCCATGTTTCGTGCCGCCGGCATGGTCGCCGTGGTCGGCGGCGCCGTCTCCGCTCAGACGATGCCGGCCGGCCCCCTGCGCCCGGGTGATGCGATCGGGGTCAGTCTCATTCGGGGCGATCTGTCGATGGCGGCCACCGGGACGGTCACCCTTGTTGAGGACGGTCGTGTGCATGCCTTCGGGCATCCGTTCTACAGCCTCGGCCCGGCCCGGTTTCCGATGACGCGCGCCTACATTCACACGGTGCTGCCGAGTCAGGCGATCTCGTCGAAGATCGCGGCGGTCGGGGAGGTCGTCGGCACTATCGACCAGGACCGGTCCACCGGGATCAGCGGCAGCCTGGGGCCGGGCCCGCGACTCGTTCCACTGCACGTGTCGCTGAATGCCCCCGACCGCAACCGGCTGGACACGTTCGACTTCGAGATCGTCGCGGACGACCTGTTCACCCCATTGCTCGCGTACAACGCCCTGCTCAACACCCTGTTCACGCATAGCCGCGAGATGGGGGCCGCGACCTACGTCGTTCGCGGGCGGGCGGATCTAGGGGGGCACCCACCGGTCACGTTCGAGGAAACCTTCAGCGGCGATGGCGCGACCGTGCTGGCGGCACTCTACGTGTCCGGTCCCTTGACCGCGCTCCTGAACAACGGCTTCGAACCGGTGAGGGTTGATGGCATCGACATCTCGGTCACCGCGTATGATGACGTGCGCATCGCGGAGCTCGAGCGCGTCTGGCTCGACGACCCGCGCCCGCGCCCGGGCCACACCGTACCGCTCCGTATTGCGGCTCGCACCCATCGCGGCGACGAGATCACGCGGACGATCCTGGTGGATCTGCCGGCCACCGCCCGTGGTCGTCTGCAGCTCCTCGTCGCGGACGGCACGACGCTGGCGCGGCAGGAGCGGCAGCAGTCTGGACAGCGGATCCAAGCCACCGACCTGAACCAGCTGATCGACGCCGTGAACACGGCACGGCGGAACAACCGGCTGTATGTCCAGTTGCTGCGCCCGGATGCTGGCGCGGTCGTGAACGGGCGGCGGCTCACGTCCCTGCCCCCGTCAGTGCTCACTGTGCTGGGGTCTGACCGGAGTGGCGGCGGCCTCACCCCACTGCGAAACGCGGTCGTGCGAGAGTGGAGTATCCCGCTGGACCACGTCGTGTCCGGGTCGCGCGTCCTGACCATCGATCTCGGTAACAAGCCCTGAGAGAATGCCCAAGGACTCAGGAGTCAGAAGGCAGAAGGCAGGAGAAAACCGGTGGGTTTCGCCGGCATCATCTCTAGAAACGGAGACGTGGTCGACGGCGTGTGCCATCGAAGGCGCCCACATCCCCCGATCCCCAATCCTCGACCCCCGAGGCCCGCAGTCTGACGGTTTTCAGCAGCCCGCTCCGGCTCGCGAGGGAACCTCGCGGGTGTTCCTGGCCCGCAGATGACGCACCCCCACCGACTGGTTCATCGTCCCGAGTCGAACCGGTCGGATCGTCCGGCCCGTATGCGGCGTGCCACCCTCTCGATGGCACTCGGTCTCTCCATCGCGGCGCTGACCGGGGCGTCGCCGACCTTCTGGCGTGTGTCGACGCAGGCCGAGTTTCTACGCGGCGACGTCGAGTCGCTGTCGGTCGATGGCGATGGGCATCTCGTCCTCGGTCCGGTGACGGACGAATTCTTCGACACGACGGCGCCGATGCTGTGGTCGCTCGCCAGCGCGTCGGACGGGGCGCTGTGGGTCGGAAGTGGGAACGACGGTCGGCTCTATCGCGTTGAATCGGATGGCGTCGGGCGCGTCGTCTTCGATGCCGACGAGCTCGACATCCATGCCGTGGCGGCCGGTGATGGGGGCGCGATGTTCGCGGCTACCTCGCCCGACGGGCGCGTGTACCGGGTGACACTTGACGGCGAGACGTCCACGGTCTTCGACCCGGACGACACGTATATCTGGGCGCTGGCGCTGGCGTCCGACGGAACGCTGTACGCCGCGACCGGGGACGCCGCTCGCATCTATCGGGTCACCTCGCAAGACGAGAGCGAGCTGTTCTTCGAGAGCGACGCGACGCATGTGCTCTCCCTGGCGTTCGAGCCTGGGGGCGCGCTGTTGGCCGGCACGGAGTCGCCCGGTCAGGTGCTGCGGATCGAGCAGGACGGGCGGGCGTTTGTGCTGCTGGATGTGCCCGATGCAGAGATCCGATCGCTGCGCGTGCAACCAGATGGCTCCGTCCTCGTCGTCGCGGTCAACGAGCAGGGGGCCCCGGTGACCTCTTCCGCCTCGAGCACCAACGCGTCGAGCGCTGCGACCGCAGCGGGACCCACGGTGACGGTGACAACGAGCGTGACTGCCGTCGTCGCCGATGCCGCCGCGACCTCTACGCCGGGCGCGTCCACGGATGGGGGGGCTGGGCGCCAGGGGACGAAAGGCGCCGTCTACCGGATCGCGTCGGACGGGCTGTGGGACACGCTGTGGAGCTCGGACGCGGATGTTCCCTATGACGCGGTTTTCACCACGGCGGGCAGGTTGCTCGTCGGCACCGGCCCGGATGGCAAGATCTATCAGGTGTCCGAGGACCCCCCGCGGACGGTCCTCCTGGGACAGGCGCCTGCGCAGCAGGTCATGCGTTTTCTGCCGCAGTCGGACGGGTCCCTACGCTACGCCACGGCCAACCCGGGCAAGGTGGTCCGGGTTACGCGGGCGCTGGCGCAACAGGGCACCTACGAGTCGGAGGTGCGCGACGCCGAGACGGTCGCCACGTGGGGCACCATCAGCTGGCTGGGGGTGACGCCGGGTGGCAGCCGCATCGAGCTGTCAAGCCGATCGGGGAACACCGGGATTCCCAACGAGACATGGAGCGAGTGGTCGGCTCCCTACACCGACGCCGTCGGCACGCAGATCGCCAGCCCGAAGGCGCGCTACCTGCAGTGGCGCGCATCGCTGTTTGCGGGCGACGCCTCGCCGATTCTCACCTCGGTCACGACCGCCTATCTGCCACGGAACCTGCGGCCCGAGGTCACCCGAATCACCGTGCATCCACCCGGTACGGTGTTTCAGCAGGCCTTCAGCAGCGGCGACCCGCCGGTCGCCGGCCTCGATAACGACGCAGAGGCCGACTCCAAGGGCCAGGCCGCGACACTGGGGCGTCAAGGCTATCGCAAGGGCATCCAGACGTTCGTCTGGGAGGCGGCCGACGGAAACGGGGACCAGCTCGAATATGTCGTCTCCTATCGGCGAGAGGGTGAGACCGTCTGGCACCCGTTGCGGTCGTATTTGCGGGACACGGTGTTCGCGTGGGATTCGTCGTCGGTGCCGGACGGCACCTATCGGCTCAAGGTCACGGTGAGCGATGCGCGGTCCAACGCCCCGGACACCGCGCTCGTCGGGGAGCGCGAGAGCCCGGTCTTCGACATCGACAATTCCGCCCCGCGTATCGAGCTGGCGACCGTGCAAGAAGAAGGCGGGCGGGCGGTCTTGCCCTTCACGGTGCGTGATGACCAGTCTGCGATCCAGCTCGTCGAGCTCTCGCAGGGGGACGACAGGTGGCGTGTGGTCTACCCGACCGACGGCATCCCCGACGAATTGGTGGAACGGTTCGAGGTCGTGCTCACCGACCCGCGTGGGGGCACGATCATCATCCGGGCGACCGACGCGCTCCGGAACACGGTGACCGTGTCCGGACGCTAAGAGAGACCTCAAAGGAGACAGGAGACAGGAGGAGCTGGAAGGCTTCGCCGCATTCTTCAGCAACCCTGCCACACGCAAGATGCTGGCTGCCAGACACGCTGCAACCACGAGACCGACGGAGGACAGATGAAGCGGCTCGCGATCGGCGTGCTGCTGGCGGCGGCGATGGCCGGGGTCTTCCTCTACACCGGGGTGACCCGCGACACCGAGTATCGTCGGCTCGTGGCTGCCGGAGACGACGCGCTCGGTCACGACCAGGTTTTCCTTGCCCTCGAGGCGTTCAGCGGCGCCATCGCGTTGAAGAGCGAGAGCATGCTCGCCTACCTGAAACGGGGCGAGACCTACCACCGTCGCGGCGATCTGGCCGCCGCGCTGCGGGACCTGACCCGGGCCAGCGCGCTCGCTCCCGAGGCGACCCGCCCCCTCGAACGATTGGGCGACGTGTCGCAGGCACTCGGTCGCCACGAAGAGGCGGCCAGACACTATGCCGCCTACGTGGCGCGGGATGACCGGGCACCGCGGGTCCTGTACAAGCTGGCGCTGGCGCATCATCGCGCCGGGCGTACCACTCGCACCATCCCGCTGGTCCGTCAGGCGGCCGAGCTCGCCCCGGAGATGCCGGAAGCGCACTACCTCCTGGGTATCAGCCTATGGGAACGGAACCGACTTGACCCAGCCACCGAGGCACTCACCCGGGCCCTCACCCTCTCCCCCGGTTTCACCATCGCCCGGGAGGCGCTCGGTGGCGTGTTTGCGGCCGCGGGCCGGCTGGACGAGCAGGTCGAACAGCTCGAGGCACTGGCTGCCCTCGAGCCGGACCGTCCGGAACGGGATGTGGCGCTCGGGCTTGCCTATGCCCGCATCGGTCGCACCGACATGGCGGTGCTCGCGCTGGGACGCGCCGCCGAGGAACATCCGGAACAGCCGCTGGTCTACACGGCCCTCGGTCGGGTCTGGCTCGACATCGCCCGGACCACGAACGATCGCATCGCGTTGAGTAAGTCGCTGGGCGCACTCCAGTCGATTCCGATGGCGATCGCATCGAGTGAAGCGTTGACACTGCTGGCGCGCGCGCTGCGACGTGCGGGCGAGCGCGAGAGCGCGGTGGCGGCGCTCGAGCTCGCCACCGAGCGGTTCCCGCTCGACCCGTCCGCCTTCGTCCAGCTTGCCGATCTGGTGGAACAGGAGGGCGACACCCGACGGGCCCGTCAGCTCCTCATCGCCCACGACGCGCTGACGGCGAAGGGGCAGCTTCGCTAGCGTCCCGGCGCGCGCGCCATGCTCAACGGTCTCATCGTCTCGGTCGCGCTGGCTTCCATCCTGCTGGCCGCGTTCTCCGGCCAGATGCAGGCGCTCACCGACTCCATCCTGAGCTCCGCCCGTAACGCTGTCGACCTTGCGATCGGCCTAGTGGGGGTCATGGCGTTCTTCCTTGGCTTGTTCAGAATCGCCGAAGACGCCGGCCTCCTGCGTCATCTGGCTCGTCTCGTCGGTCCGATGCTCCATCGCCTCTTTCCGTCCGTTCCGGTCGGAAGCCCGGCGATGAGCGCGATGATCCTGAACATCTCGAGCAACATGCTCGGTCTGGGCAACGCGGCGACTCCGTTCGGGATCAAGGCGATGGAGGAGCTCGACAAGCTCAATTCGAAACCGGGCACCGCCACCAACGCCATGGTGATGTTTCTGGCGATCAACACCTCAGCGCTGGCGATTCTGCCGTCTGGCGCGGTGGGGATGCGTGCGTCGGTGGGCTCCGAAGACGCGATGGGTATCTTCATCCCCACCTGGTTCGCAAGTGGCTGTGCCACCCTGGTCGGGATCACCGCGGCCGTGCTGCTGAGCCGACTCTGGATCTACCGAAGCACCGAGCCAGCGGCGTTGCCGGCGGCAGACACCGGCAACATGGCCGACGCGGCCGATTATGCGCCCCTCGCCTTCGACGCGCCTGAGGCGCTGGCGCCGAAGCCGGTTCGCCGCTGGCTGGGCCGGCTGTTCTGGCTGGGTCTGGCCGGTCTGCTGGCGCGATTCGTCTGGGACGGCCGGACCGAGTCGACCGCCGACATCATCACTGATGTCACCTCCGCCTGGATGCTGCCAACACTGGTCGCGACGCTCGTCCTCTACGGATGGGTGCGCGGGGTGCGGGTCTACGACTCGCTGGTGGAGGGCGCCAAGCAGGGCTTCCAGGTGGCGATCCGCATCATCCCCTATCTGGTCGCCATCCTCGTCGTCGTCGGCATGTTCAGGGCTTCTGGCGGCATCGACCTGATCGTGGTCGTCCTCTCTCCGTTCACGGCGATCATCGGGTTACCCGCCGAGGCGCTGCCGATGGCGCTACTCCGGCCCTTGACCGGGACGGGGGCGTTCGGCGTCATGACCGAAACCATGCAGGTGTACGGTGCCGATTCGGTTGTCGGCTACATGGTCAGCACCTTTCAGGGCAGCACCGAGACCACGTTTTATACGCTCGCGGTGTACTACGGCGCGGTGGGCATCCGCGAGACCCGGCACACCGTGCCGGCCTGTCTGCTCGCCGACACCGCCGGCATCCTCGGCGCGGTGTTCATCGTCAACCTGATGTTCGGCTAGGGCGCCGGCAGACTGCTGCTCGGACTGCCGGGGCCGTCCAGGTCGAGCCGCTTCAGCAGCTTCGCCAGGCCCTGTCGCGTCACACCCAGCGCCAACGCTGCTTTCCCGCGCCGGCCGCCGGCCCGGGCCAGTGCTCCACCAACATACCGGCGCTCGAACAGTACACGCGCCTGCTGTAGCGTCTTGACCTCGCCTGTCTCTCCCACGATGCAGGCAGGCAGCGTGGATGGACCCACAACCCCGCGACGGGGGCCACGCACGACCAGCGAGGCGATGACGTTCTCGAGCTGCCGGACGTTGCCCGGCCAGTGATAGCGGACCAACGCGGCCAGCGTCGCCCGCGCGGGGGCGGCGCGGCTCCCGGTGACCGACTGTGCCTGGCGCCAGAAGTGCTCGGCGAGCAGGAGCACGTCGTCGTCGCGATCACGCAGCGGCGGCAGCGCGATCCGCAGGACATCGACCCGGTACAGGAGGTCCTCGCGGAATCGCCCCGTCGACACGTCCGCCTCGAGCGGCCGGTTGGTCGCCGACACGACCCGCACGTCGACCCGACGTGGCAGGTTCTCACCGAGTCGGCGGATCTCGCCGTCCTGGAGCACCCGCAGCAGCTTGGCCTGTGCCCGCGCCGACAGCTCGCCGACTTCATCCAGGAACAGCGTGCCCCGATCCGCCGCCTCGAACAGCCCGGCGCGTTCGGTCACCGCGCCGGTGAACGCGCCGCGGGCGTGGCCAAAGAGCTCCGCCTCGACGAGCTCATCGGTCAGGGCCGCGCAGTTGACCGCGCCGAAGCACCGGTCGGTCCGCCGGCTGAGCCGGTGGATCGCGCGGGCCACCAGTTCCTTTCCGCTCCCGCTCTCCCCTGTCACCAGCACGGGATACGGGGACTCCGCGACACGGCGCACCGCACTCCGCAGCTCGTCCATGGCGGCACTCCGGCCCAGTAGTCCCAGGTCATCCGCACTCATCACGCTCGCCCCTCGTCGGCTCCCCCGGCAGCCGGGAGTGGTGCAAGAAACCGGCCCGCCAGGTCGGACGCACGACCAGAGTGTCCATGGGAGTGCGCGTCACCGGCGCCGTACCGGCGTGGCAGGAAATTCGTTTGCCAGGCCGGTCCATGTGGCGCTTTCTGACCTACGAGCCAAGAAGCCGAACCGGTTCGACCGAGGGGCGGGGTCAGGAAACAGTCTTGATGGGACAGGGGGCGGCGCGCGGCGTCGACAGGCTGATCCGGTCGACCATCATGGTTCCCAGGGAGTGCCGACTGCCAGGCTCGCCGCAGACGATCAGGTGTGCGACTCCGGAAACGTCCCTCCAAGAGACGCCCGGTGCGGCGGTGGGTCACTCGAACACTCGCCTGGGTCAACCGTTGAAGGCGTTCCCGCGGGAATTCGCGAACCTATTCTCGACCGCACCCTTGTGATATCGTCGGGCATTCGGGCCAGTGGGCCGACTAGCTAATTCGGCCTACAAGGATTTCAGCAGAACGAGGGAGGTGATCGTCCCATGAGTCAGGAGATCATCGAGTTGACCGAGGAGACGACCCAGCCGGGCGTTTCCAGACGAAGTTTCATCAAGGGCGCCATCGCCGCGAGCGCGGCGGTGTCTTCATCCAACTACCTGTTCCGTTCGAACGGGGGAGCGTTGCT
>DQNS01000119.1 GCA_015659035.1 Acidobacteriota bacterium
GTCACGCGGGTGCGCGGGCACCACCGCATTCTCCGCGGCCGTGCGGCTCACCCGTCCGCCATCGACAGTCAGCGGATGGTCCTGCGCATCGAGCACGGGAGAGGACACGAGGATCGCTACGTCATGCTATCCCCACGCTGCTTCCGATGCTGCGTGAGTGGTATCGGGTCAGTCGATCCAGCCGGCCTCAGCGTGGATTCCCCTCCGCCCCGCTCGCTGCATCCTCTGCCTCGAGATTCCGCTCGCCGGCCAGAATGTTCCCCATGTCGTGGTTCCCTTCGTGGCAGGCGTACTCATACAGGCGCTGGTCGCTCCGCGCCATGGGGATGGACACGGTCCAGGGCTTCGTCCAGACCGTCGGATCGGTGATCGTCCACTCGTAGATCAGCGTGTCGGGGTCCACGCGCTTGAAGCGCTCGACGAGCGTCAGGTTCTCGTCGGGCGACCATCCGACGCCGGGCCTGGCCCGGTTGCCGTCGAGCATCAGGGTCCCTGTCCCCTCGCTCCTGAAGTTCGTGGTCGTGACCACGAACGTGTCCCCTTCCCATCGCCCGCGCGAGCTTCCGTTCCACTGGCGAACGTGGGAAGGCAGATGTGGACGTCCATCGAGTGGGACGATGCGAGTGTCGTGCACCATCTCGGTGTGGATCGCGACGTGGTCGCGCGTCTGGAACAACTGGATGTTCTGGTTGTACCCGCCGGGGATGATCGGGGGACCGGCGTTGAACCCGAGGATGCACCGCTCGTACACGGGAAGGTCCTCGGGGTTGGCGGCTGCTCGGCGAGCCGCGTCGCGCTCGGCTTGTCGCTTTTCTCCAGCAGGCGTCCGCGCAGGAACCTTCCCGTCGGCCGGATCCACGATGAGTGAGGTCCGCTTGTCGAAGGCGTACCTCGAGGTGTCCCCAAACAGTCCAAAGAACTGCGGCCGATTTCCGGCCCTTTCTTCAATCGCCGCAATCTCTTCGTCCGTGAGATGCGTTCGCCCGGCCAGGTCGTCGGGTCGTTGGAGGGGCGTCAACGTACCGAAGAACCATACGCCCCGAAGATCCGGATGACCGTCAGCGGTGCGGGGCGCCGTCGAGCTGATCGACGCCTGTGGCCCCGCTGCCGGGTTCTGGCCCGCCACGGGCACGGCAACGGCCACCCCTACAGCGACAATGACAGCCACGCGACGGCGTCCACGAAACGACAAGTCCTGTCCCATTACAAGCTCCTCATTGCTCGGTACTCGCTGCCTCTGCTCTCCGCTCAGGTTCGCGATCTCCTAACCTTGGGACGACGCGACACCCATGCTCGCCCATCCTACCGCTGGCGGGCAGGGGGTTCAATGTGGCGGTTCCGGCTCACGCGGGTGCGCGGCGTCCCACTCGCGGGCGTTCAGACCACGTAGACCGGCATCCCAGGCTGCTCACTGGCCGGGAATTGAGACGCCTCATGCCGCAAAGATGCCGCAGGCTGACCCGGCCGACACCCCCTCGGTACCCTAGTTGCACCGGTCCCTCTCCGACCACGGCCTGGATTCGAGCCAGGACCGGAGGGGGGGCTACCCCGCACCTGGCCGGACCCCCCGCCCCTCTCTTTACAGGGGGCCGCAAATTCTGAACGGAAATCGGGCAGGGCGCAGGCGGTTTAGCGGGGACGGGGGTTACCGGCTCACGCGGGTGCGCGGCTGACCGAACAGGTCGACCACCGGCGTCACCGAGCCTAGGGCGTCACCTGGTAGGCATTCTGCTGTGCCCGTTTTTGTGCCCACCCTAGGTCTCCGTAGCGTGATCTCGAGTGAAATCCAGTGAGAGCTGAACCGGCTCTAAGTCGTTGTGCCTGCTGGTAAGTCGTTGATTCTGCGTGGGTTCCTGATCTGGCTGATTCGCCCTTTCAGGGCCGCGCCGTCCCGTCCCCACCGGCGACGAGGCGGCCACACACCCGTGTGCTAGGATTGGTCGGTTGGGCTCGCGCCGGAGATCGAACCACGGCGGGCGCAGGTCCGGCACCCCACCCCAGGGCCGGCGTAGCTCAGTTGGTAGAGCAGCTGATTCGTAATCAGCAGGTCAGCGGTTCGAGTCCGCTCGCCGGCTCCA
>DQNS01000021.1 GCA_015659035.1 Acidobacteriota bacterium
ATCGGTGGGGGTGTTGTTGATGGCGGTGACCACGTCCATCCCACTGGTGATCTTGCCGAAGACCGGGTGCTTGGACTGACCGGGAGAGAAGTAGTCCAGGAAGCCGTTGTGCGCCGTGTTGATGAAGAACTGGCTGCTGCCGGAGCCCGGGCCGGCGTTGGCCATGGACAAGCTGCCCGGCTCGTTCGACAGCCTGTGCTCGGCGGGATGCTCGTCGGCGATCGCACCGTAGGGTGAGTCGCCCGTGCCCGCCCGGGGGCTGTTGGGATCCTTGCTGTGGGGGCAGCCGAACTGGTTCATGAAGTTGGCGATCACACGATGGAAGTGCAGCCCATTGTAGAAGCCATCGTTGATCAGGCGAACGAAGTTGCCGCCGGTGATCGGCATCTCGTCCACGAAGATCTCGGCTTCGAAACCGCCCATGGTGGTCTCGAATTTCGCGGTGGGATTGGCCATACCCGAGAAGGTAGCCCAGACCAACCGGTGCGATCAACTCCAGCTGCCAGGGACAACTACCCGCCTGGCGTCGGCGGGCGCATAGCACCGTAGAGTGCCATGTGGCCTTCGACGACTCGCCGGCGGGCGTCCTCGTCCGGCTCCAGCGACCACTCGCCGCGCTCGGAGGTCCCGCCGAGCACGATCCCGTCGGCGCGCGGCATCATGTGGATGCCGATGCCGGGCTGCGGCGTGATGCCGCCCGAGGTCCGGTAGTTCACCTCCGGCTGCGGCACCAGCACCGTCAGCTGCCCCTTCGTCGGAATCAGCGCGTCGTCGCCGAACAGGTCCCGCGCGCCGAGCCCGGTGCAGTTGACGACGACCGGCTCGTCGAGCGTTATCAGATCCCGTAGCGTCTCGAACCCCCGGATCACGATGCGGGCACCGAACAGCAGCACGTCCTTCACCATCGCGTCGAGATAGATCGACGGCTCGATCCGGAGCGTGGTCCGCCGCGTGGCATAACGGAGCGGGAACGGGTGCTCGCCCGGCCCGAGCACGTCACGACCGGTACGGAGCGCCGGGGGTAGCAGCGACTGGGAACCGACATCCGACAGATCCAGCGGACGCTGGTTCATCGTGCTGTAGTTGTCGATCCAGGAGACCCCATACGGGCGACCCACGAGGAGCTGCAGCTCCCGGTAGGAGATCTCGGCGACACGTCTGAATTGCTCGTCCCAAGCCGGGGTCCGCTCGTCGCGGTCCACCAGACCGGACGTGGGCGTGAACCCGGCCAGCGCCATATTCGACGTGGTGTCGGGCGGCACGGTTTTCGCGTAGATGGTGACGTCGAACCCGCGGCGCTGTAGCTGTCTCGTGGTGGTCAGCCCCACGATGCCACAGCCAATGACCGCGGCGCGACGACCACCCTGCTCCAGCGCCAGGTCGGCCGCCACCGCCCCGCAGCCCCATGAGAGCGAGTGCCCGGTGCCGCCGTGCCCGTAGTTGTGGACGAGCAGCGTGTCGTCGAGCTTGGTCGCCCGCAGCACGAACCCGGACGGCCGATACGGCCGCAACCCGACCGTCGTCCGGATGACGCGGTCCCACGATGCCCGGACAACGGGCAAGGTCAGGATCGGACGACCCGCCGGCGTCGCGGGCGACACCACAACCGTGGAGCACCCGGGGACCCCGAGCCCGAGCGCCGCCATCCCACCCAGCTTGAGCACCGTGCGTCTGTGCATCGCTGCGCCATCATAGCTGGAATCTCGCGTGAGGACTTCGCTCGCTTCGTTTTGTTTCCCGGGTGACCGCGCGGCTGCCCGCCGAAGCTCGCCGTCACTGTTAGCACCGGCGAGCGAAGGCGGGGTAAACTTCGTTCTTTCCGGAGGAATCTATGTTCCGACGCATCCCACGCCTCGTTCTCAGCTTGGTCGGCACGCTCGGGCTGACCGTGGCACCAGGCGCCGCGCAGCAGGGCGCACCCAACGGCGAGTGGCCGACCTATGGGGGCGACCTCGGGCACACGCGCTACTCGGCGCTCGACCAGATCGACGCCGACAACTTCAGCGACCTCGAGGTGGCCTGGCGGTTCAAGACCGAGAGCCTCGGGCCGCGACCGGAGTTCATCTTCCAGTCGACCCCGCTGATGGTCGACGGGGTGCTCTACACCACCGCCGGCACCCGCCGGGCCGCCGTCGCGATCGATGCCGAGACCGGCGAGATGCTCTGGGTGCATCGGCTCAACGAGGGCGAGCGGGGCGCCGGGGCGCCGCGCCGGCTGTCCGGGCGGGGGCTGACCTACTGGAACGACGGCGCCGACGGCGTCATTTTCTATGTCACCCCCGGCTATCGCCTAATCGCCCTGAACGCGCTCACTGGTCACCGGATAACGAGCTTCGGTGACGACGGCCTCGTCGACCTGAAGCAAGGGCTTGACCAGGACATCGATCCGGTGACCGGCGAGATCGGGCTGCATGCCGCCCCGATCATCTCGAACGGCGTGATCATGATCGGCGCCGCGCACCTCGCCGGTGTCGCGCCCTCCACCAAAGAGAAACCGACGGGCCACGTTCGCGGCTTCGACGCCCGGACCGGTGAGCGGAAGTGGATCTTCCACACGATCCCGGGCGCGGACGAGTTCGGCAACGACAGCTGGCTGAACGACTCGTGGCGCTACACCGGCAACACTGGGGTCTGGGGCCAGATGACAATCGACGAGGATCTGGGCTATGTCTACCTGCCGGTCGAGATGCCGACCGGGGACCTCTACGGCGGGCACCGGCTCGGCGACAACCTGTTCGCAGACAGTGTCGTGGCGGTCGAGATCGCCACCGGCGACCGTGTCTGGCACTACCAGACGATTCATCACGATGTGTGGGACTTCGACCTGCCCAGCGCACCGATCCTGGTCGACATCACGGTCGACGGACAACCGATCAAGGCACTCGCCCAGCCGAGCAAGCAGGGGTTTCTCTACGTGCTCGACCGGACGAACGGCGAACCGGTCTGGCCGATCGAGGAGCGGGCTGTGCC
>DQNS01000133.1 GCA_015659035.1 Acidobacteriota bacterium
GGCCGCCGCGGTCTGTCCGCCGAAGACGTCGGCGCCTCTCTGGACAGGCACGCTGGCGCCCGACCGCTGGCCCACCGCGACCGCTGTGCCGCGCAAAGGCTGGAGCTGCTGCCGCGGCTCGGCCGCCAGGGTCGCCTGATCCGATCGCGACGCCGGCTCCGCCTCCGGTTGCGTGACGACGTCGGACGCTGTGTCACTCCAGCCGAGCCGGAGCACCATCTCACCGCGCCCGATCTCCAACTCCGGTCTCGTGATGGCCGCACCGGCCGCCAGCACCAGGACCGCCGCCGCCGCGAGGCCCCAGGCCGGCGGGTGCCGGAGCCGGCCCCAGAACGATACCGGTGCGGACTCTGAATGCGCGTCGGAGACCACCCGAAAGCCAAGCCCGGCCGCCGGCGGGGCCCACGCCTCGAGCGTGCCGCGTACGTCCGTCAGTTCCCTGACCTCATCGGCGCAGGGCTCGCAGCTGCGCAGGTGGGCTTCGACACGGGTCCGCGCGTCGGCATCGACCTCCCCATACAGGTAGTCGATCAACGCATCTTTCTCGACACAGCTGTTTGTCTCGGTCATCGGTCTAGATTCACCACTTTGCGACGGCTTCTGGCCATCAACGCGGTCGGCGGCAGCCCAACGATACTCGCCGGGCCCTGCACACCACTACGCTGCAACTGACGCCGCAACACGCTGAGGCCCTGGTAGAGTCGGGTCTTGACCGTGCTCAGCGGACATCCCTGCAGGTCGGCAATCTCCTGGAACGTGAGCCCGTGGTATTCCTTCAGGACGATCGTGGTCCGCTGCTCCTCCGACAGGGCTGTCATCGCGCGAGTGATGACCCGCCCGAGGTCCCGCCGGACCACCAACTCCTCGGCCGTCTCCAAAGATCCGTTCAGGGGCGCCGGCTCGGTATCGGCGTCGAGCGGCGTGACCATCGGGGTCCGCCGCTCGCGGCGGACCCAGTCACGGCACAGGTTCAGGGCGATACGATAGAGCCAGGATGAGAATTTGGCCTGGCCCCTGAACCCTTTGAGCGCGCGAAAGGCCCGCAGAAACGTTTCCTGACAGACGTCTTTTGCGTCCTCCTCCCGGCCGATCACCCGGTACGCGAGGGCGAAAATCGGCCGCTCCCAGCGCACGACGAGCTGGTTGAAACTGTCTGTGTCGCCGGCGGTCGAGAGCACGACAAGCTCTTCGTCAGTCCTCTGCATGCCGAAAACGGCTGGCTAGCAGCCCGTGGTGAGCCGTGCACGTCGTAAGCATAGATGGTCCTAGCAGCCCGTCCCCGTACCGTTCCTCGCCCGCGGCAGGGATACCAGTATCTCATTAGACGCCACCGAACCCAGAGTGGTCTGCCCTTTCCGCGGAACACGGAAAAACCGGGGTCCATCCTCTAAATGGTGCTACGCTAGCAGGCTAGTCCCAGTCCCGCGTCGCACCGAGACTCGCGGCCAGGGCACTCGGCGAGTAGCTTCGCTGGCCGCCAGTAGACATCTCCCAAGGGTGACATCGTGACGTTTGAAGCAAGTTTTCATGACGTGCGGAGATGTCTAGCCCCCGCGTAGTGGGGCTGTAAGAAAAGCACCCTAGCGATGCTGCGCCGACCGGTATCTGGGCGGTTTGAGGCGCAACTTCGCTAGGGTCCCGCCCCCTCTCCCGTTCCACTCGACGATGCTCCAACTCTCGTCCCTGACCAAGGGGTTTGGCGACCGCATCCTGTTCGAGAAGGTGACCTGGCGGCTCGCCGCCGGCGACCGCGTCGGGCTGTGCGGCCCGAATGGCTCCGGCAAGACGACGCTCCTGCGGATGCTGGCCGGGCTCGACGAACCGGACACCGGCGCGATCACCACGCCGACCGGACTGACGGTCGGGTATCTCCCCCAGGACGGACTGCACCACACCGGGCGCTCATTGATCGACGAAGTGAGCACCGCGTTTCAGCCGCTGCTCGATATCCAACGGACGATGGTGGAGCTCGAGGATCAGCTTGCCGACGAGCAACGGTCGCGCGACGAGCACGAGGCGATCCTGGAGCGCTACAGCGAATTGCAGCACCAGTTCCGAGACCGGGACGGCTACACCATCGATCTGAAGATTGCCGGCGTGCTCAACGGGCTCGGGTTCGGCAATGATGAGCTCGAGAAGCCGACCGACACCTTCTCGGGCGGCTGGCAGATGCGGATCGCCCTGGCCAAGCTGATCCTCCGTCAGCCGCACGTCTTGCTGCTCGACGAACCGACGAACCATCTCGACCTCGAGGCGCGCAACTGGCTCGAAGACTTCCTGGCCGATTATCCACACGCCCTCATCCTGGTGTCGCACGACCGGTATTTCCTGGACCGCGTCGTGACACGCATCGCTGAAGTGGGGCTGCGGACGCTAACGCCGTACGTCGGCACCTACTCCGAGTATCTGGTCGAGCGGGACGCGCGGGCCGCAGTACTCCGAGAGCAGAAGAAGCGGCAGGACGAGGAGATCGCCCGGATCCGGCAGTTCGTCGACCGGTTCCGCTATCAGGCGACGAAGGCGGCGCAGGTCCAAAGCCGCGTGAAGATGCTCGCGAAGATCACGCCGATCGAGGTCCCGCTCGAGCGCAAGCGCGTCCACTTTTCCTTCCCGGACTGTCCCAGAAGCGGCCGGATCGCCATCGAGTTGCGTGGCATCCGCAAGGCCTATGGGTCGACCGTGGTGTTCGACGGGGTGGACGTCCACGTCGCCCGGGGGGACCGGATTGCGCTGGCCGGCCCCAACGGCGCCGGCAAGTCGACCCTGATGCGTCTGCTGTCTGGGGTGGAAGCCCCCGACGAGGGGACCCGAATCGAGGGGCACAATCTCGTCGCCCATTACTTCGCGCAGGACGAGGCGACCCGACTCGACCCCGACCTGACGGTCTACGACACGCTGGGGGCCAGCTCGTCCACCGAGATGCTGCCGTCGATCCGAAACATCCTCGGCGGGTTTCTGTTCTCCGGTGACGACGTCCATAAACCGGTGCGGGTCCTGTCGGGCGGCGAACGCACCCGGCTGGCCGTCGCGCGGATGCTGCTGCGGCCGTCCAACACCCTGCTGCTCGACGAGCCGACGAACCACCTCGACATCGATTCAACCAACGTCTTGCTCGATGCGCTCGCGGACTTCGGCGGCACCCTGGTCTTCGTGTCACACGACCGGTATTTCGTTGAGCGGATCGCCACCGCGGTCATCGAGATCGGCCACGGAGACGCGGTGCGTTATCCCGGAACCTATGAGGAGTATCACTGGAGCAAGACGCAGCGCGCCACGCATCGGCCCGATGCCGGCCGCCGCGCGGCGCCCGCACGAGGCGCTGCAACACGGCGGACGCGGACAGCACCGCCGGCACCACGTGGCTCCGCCTCCGCCAGCCGGGACGATCGGCGCCGTCGGGCGCAGTCCGAGCGTCACCTCAAGCGAGAACAGGCCGCCAGAGAGAAGCGGATCAGCGACCTGGAACAGCGGATCGGCGACCGCGAGCGCAAGATCCGGGAGATCGAGGAGGCGATGGCGGCGCCAGGCTTCTACGACGACCGGCAGGCAGCCCAGCCAGTGGTCAACCGCCATGAGAGCCTGATGTGGGAGGTGGGAGATCTGATGAGCCAGTGGGAAGCGCTGCAACAGATCGACGGTGCGGACGCCGACGGTGAGTGATGATGATGGATTACGGTTTCGTCCCCTCGTGACAAATATGTAATCGTCGACCTCGCGTGTGCAACCCGCGGCGCCGCCGCCACGTGCACGGTGTGGGTTGAGCCAGCCAGAGCGGTCCTCGCAACACAACAGATTCATTCATTGACACGTACACGATCGAACCCGTAGCCACTCGCCACCGGTGTCGCCGGTGACACGCTCGAACAGACCGACTCAACGGCCCACAGATCAGGGACATGCGTCTTGCTCCCTGGAAAGTGGCGAGAACTACACCAAGAAACAGCGATATTCTGGGTGGCGGGAGCCACCGACTTACACTATCGTCATGTGATGACCCTTGGCGCAACCAACGCAGGGGCCGCCGAGCGACCCGCGGTGTCCAGTCAGAAGTTCGCGGACCTCTCCGGAGTGTCCGGTTGAGGGCGTCCTCGGGTCGGTCCGACGGTGTGATCGACCCGATGGTTGACCGAGAAGCGTTCTACCGGAACGTCGTCCACAGCCTGCGCAACGGCGTGATCGCGATCTGGCGAGACGGGTCGATCGCGGTCTTGAACGATGCCGCCTATCGCATCCTCGGTCTGGACGCGGACCCGGGGCACGTCGGCCGGTCGTTTCACGACGTCCTGGGCAGGGACCACGACCTGGTAGACATACTCTCGCTGGCCTTCACCGACGCGGAGCTTCCGAACCGCGCCGAGCTGCGACTCCGATCGTCAGGCAAGGCGATCGGGTACACGCTGAGCCGGATCTTGGACCGCGCCGGGACGGTGTCGGGCGCGGCGCTGCTCTTCACGGACCTGACCCGGGTCGAGCAACTGGAAGAACGGGAACGGCTGCGTGATCGCCTGGCCGCGCTGGGCGAGATGGCGGCGGCGATCGCGCACGAGGTCAAGAACCCGCTCGCCGGCATCCAGGTGATGGCCGGATTGCTCAAGCGGCAGCTGCCGGACTCACCCGACGCGCACGAAATACTGAGCGACATCATCACCGAAGCCAAAGTGGCGAACCGGATCGTGGTCGACGTGCTCGAGTTCGTGCGACCGATCAGCCTGGAGGTCGAGCCGGTGTCCCTCAGGGGCGTGCTCGATGACGCGGTGGCGACCGCGCGCAGTCATCCCAGGGCCGGACACACGCACATCGTCACCGACTGCGCCGCCGATCTGCCTGACCTCGATGCCGACCAGCTGCAGCTGCGTCAGGTGTTCACCAATCTGCTCATCAACGCCACCGAAGCACTGGACGGCGCGGGACACGTCTGGATCACGGCGTCCTACGCCGCCGTGGACGGATCGCCCGAACCGGTCGAGCCGCCCGAATACGCGGGCTACGTGACCGTCGAGGTCGCGGACGACGGTCCGGGCGTGCCGGTCGACGTCACCGACCAGTTGTTCAGCCCGTTCTTCACCACCAAGCCGAGCGGGTCCGGACTCGGACTCGCGATCGTACGCAAGATCATCAACGCCCACGACGGGCGGATCGAGGTCAGACCGCGGGCCGGGGGCGGCGCGACATTCGGCGTACGGCTGCCGGTACCGCACCACCTCGTCGAGGCGGTGCGGGTGGTGGACGGCGACCGCACAGCAGGGGGGAGTCATGGCTAGGGCACGCATCCTCGTCGCGGAAGACCACGATTCGCTGCGCAAAGGGATGACACGAGCGCTGCGCGAGATGGGGCACGACGTGGAAGAAGCGGCGAACGGCAACGCTGCGATCGAACAGCTGCACGGTGAACAGTTCGACGTCGTCGTGTGCGATCTCAAGATGGGCGGCAGTGACGGTCTGGACGTGTTGCGCACCGCCAAGGCACTCCACCCGACGACGGCCGTGATCCTGATGACCGCTTTCGGGTCGGTGCAGACGGCGGTCGAGGCGATGCAGATCGGTGCGTCCGACTACGTGCAGAAGCCGTTCGAAATCGAGGAAATGGAGCTCAAGATCGAGAAGGCTCTCGAGGTGCGGCGGCTGAAGCACGAGATCGACTACCTGCGCCACACACAACCCGACATCTACGATTTCGACCGCATCGTGGGGGCCAGCGGCGCGTTGCAGCGGGTGCTCGACATCGTCCGCAAGGTCGCCAAGACCAACACGACCGTGCTGATCCGCGGCGAAACCGGCACCGGCAAGGAGCTGATTGCTGGCGCGCTGCATCACAACTCGCTGCGCGCGAACCGGAACTTCGTGCGGGTCAACTGCGCCGCCCTCCAGGAGAACCTGCTCGAATCCGAGCTGTTCGGTCACGAGAAGGGGGCTTTCACAGGCGCCGACCGCAAACGAATCGGCCGGTTCGAGCAGGCCGACGGGGGCAGCCTGTTCCTCGACGAGGTCGGCGACATGAGCCCGAACACCCAGGCGAAGATCCTTCGCGTGCTCCAAGAGCAGGAGTTCGAGCGGCTCGGCGGTAGCCGCACGATCAGCGTCGATGTCCGGCTGGTCACGGCGACGAACCGCGATCTGACCGAGATGGTGGCCACCGGCGCGTTCCGAGAGGACCTGTACTACCGGCTCAACGTCATGGCGGTCGACATCCCGCCGCTGCGCGAGCGCAAGGAGGACATCGACGCGCTGGCCCAGACATTCATCCGCCGGTTCTGCGGGGAACTTCGGAAGAAAGTCACAGGGCTCGAGCCGGCCGCTGAGCAACTGCTGCATCGCCACAACTGGCCCGGCAACATTCGCGAGTTGGAGAACGCGATCGAGCGGGCGGTACTGCTGGCCGACGGTGCCGTCATCACCAAGGACGACCTGCGGCTCGGGGACCTGTCCCCGACGGTCAACGGATCCAACGTCGCGAGCGTGGTGAAGATTCCACCGACCGGTGTCCCGCTCGAGGAGATCGAGCGACAGGCGGTGGTCGAGGCGCTGACCATGTCGAACTGGGTCCAGAAGGACGCCGCCGAGTTGCTGTCGATCACGCCGCGTGTGATGAACTACAAGATCAAGACGCTGAGCATCGAGATGCCGCGACACCGGCGCGCGGCGGTCATGAGTACGTAGGCGGCGACGACGTTTCGGCTTCAGGCTTCAGGCTCCAGCCGCTCGTCCTGAGCAGAGCACCGGCGTGCCCTTGTCGAAGGGTCATCCTGAGCAGAGCACTCAAGTGCCGTTGTCGAAGGGCTAGCAGTCCGTGGTGAAAGTCCCGCGTCGCACCGAGACTGGCAATGCGCCCGGCTGGCAAGGCGCGACGAGGGAGCATACCGGCGGTCTTCGACCGAGGAGCAACGCCGTCAGACGGGATGCAGCGCCGGTCGAATGCAACGGGACTTTCACCACGGGCTGGCAGCGAAGCTCCGCCTCAAACCGACGAGTTCCCGGCTCCGGTGCGGGGCTCCGCATCGCTGCCAGATCTTTCACAGCCCCGCGACGCGGGGGCTAGACATCTCCGGCGGCGACGACAAAGTTGATCCAAACGTGACGATCTGGCCCAGAGGAGATGTCTAGGCTCTCGGGTGCGTCTTCTTGTACACCGACATCAGTTGGGCGGCGGTCACGTGGGTGTAGCGCTGTGTGGTGCTCAGACGGGCGTGCCCGAGCAACTCCTGGATCGAGCGCAGGTCTGCTCCCCGCTCCAGCAGGTGGGTGGCAAAGGAATGGCGCAACGCGTGCGGACTGATGCCGTAACGCCTGCTCGTCGCGGCGACATAGCGCCGGACGAGTCGGTCGACGCTCCGCGTCGACAGACGCCCGCCTCGATAGTTGACGAACAGCGGCGCTGCGGGCAGTCCGCGTCGACGGTGCGACGCCTCCCGCTCGGGCACACTCGCGACCAGCGCCTCCCGGTCCCCCAGATAGGCACGCAGCGCCGCCGCCGCGCTGCGGTTGAACGGCACGATGCGCTCCTTGCCACCCTTTCCCAGCACCCGGACGAGCCGGCTACTGAGCGTGATGTCCTCGAGATCGAGCCCGACCAGCTCGCTCAACCGCAAGCCCGACGCGTAGAACAGCTCGAGAATCGCGCGGTCGCGGCGCCCGAGCGACGTCGTGGCGTCAGGACCGGCGAGCAGTTGCTCGACCTCTCGCATGCCGAGACGCGCCGGCACCTTCCGCTCCTGCTTCGGCGTCGCCACCAGGGCCCCCGGATCCGTGTCAATGTGCTGCTCGCGTCGCAGATACCGGCCAAACGACCGGATTGCCGCCAGCCGCCGCGCCGACGACGCCCGCGCGTGCCCGCGGTCGTACAGCTCGCCCATAAAGGCCCGTATGGCGTACTGATCGACCTCATCCGGCGCGATGCGCTCCGCTGGACGGTCGAGATACCGCTCCAGGAAACTCAGATACTGCGTCAAGTCACCCCGATAGGCGCGCACGGTGTGCGCCGACAGATTGCGATTGAGACGCAGATACTCAAGAAACGAGCGGAGATGCGTCCTCATGATGGGCGTTGTCCGACGTGGGAGCCAAGGACCCGGGCGGGCATGGTAGAGCCGCTCGCCAGGCCTCAATCTGGGTCAACGCGCGCTCGGCGATCGCCCGACGTCGTTCGGCCCGCCGGCGCGGCGCCCCGTCCATCACCGGTATCAACCCGAAGGCGATGTTGGACGGCTGATAGTTGGCCGCGTCGGCGTGGGACACGTAGTGCCCCAGGGCGCCAATCGCCGTCGTGCGTGGCGGGGCCTGCGGCATTTCATCCCGGGCCAGCGCCGCGGCGTTGAGTCCGGCAATCAGGCCGCTCGCGGCAGACTCGACGTACCCCTCGACCCCGGAGATCTGACCGGCGAAGAACAACGACGGCCGACGACGCACCTGCCACGTTGGACCGAGCACACTCGGTCCGTTGATGTACGTGTTGCGGTGAATCATCCCGAACCGGACGAACTCCGCCGCCTCGAGGCCAGGAATCATCCGAAAGACCCGCGCCTGCTCCCCCCATTTCAACCGCGTCTGGAACCCCACCAGGCTGTAGTGGTCCCCGGCCAGGGTGTCTTGTCTGAGCTGCACGACCGCGTAGGGCCGCCGGCCGGTGCGTGGATCGACGAGTCCCACCGGCTTCATCGGCCCGAACCGCGGTGTGTCCTCGCCGCGCCGCGCCATCACCTCGATCGGGAGACAGCCCTCGAAGAACCGTCCCGTGTCGATCTCGTGCAGGGTTGCGAGCTCCGCCCCGAGCAGCGCAGCGTGAAACCGGTGGTACTCGTCCGCCGTCATCGGACAGTTCAGGTAATCCCCCGCACCGGCGGCGCCGCCGGAGACCGCGTGATCCTCGAGCCCGGTCTCGGCCGGAGCCGGCGTATGCCGCCCCCAGCGGGACGCCCTGAACACGATGCCCAGGTCGAGCGTCTCCGCCAGCACGATCGGGCTGATCGCGTCGTAGAAATACAGCTGATCCTGGCCCACGAGCGCGGCAACCGCCTGGGAGAGCCTCGGCGAGGTGAGCGGACCGGTGGCCACGATCAGCGGTTCCTGGACATCGCCGGACAACGACAGGTCCGGGATCTCTTCGCGCCGGATCGTGACTAGGGGGGCCACTTCGAGCGCTGCGGTGATCCCCTGGGCGAATCGGACCCGATCGACCGCCAGGGCCCCGCCCGCCGGCACGCGCGTCGCGTCGGCCACGCGGATCACCAGCGACCCCAACCGTCGCATCTCCGCCTTCAGCAGCCCGACGGCGTTCTCAATCTTGTCGGCCCGAAAAGAATTGCTACAGACCAGTTCCGCGAGACTGTCGGTCTGGTGGACCGGAGTCGGCCGCACCGGTCGCATCTCGTAGAGGGTGACCGGCACACCGCACGCGGCCGCCTGCCAAGCCGCCTCGCTCCCGGCGAGCCCCCCGCCGATGATGTGGATCATGGGGAAAGGTCGCTCGTCTGCGCTCGACCCGCCAGGAAGCAGGAAACAGGAGGCAGGAGGAAACAGGGTGACTTCGCCCGCTTCATTTAGCGCCCGGACGGTAGTACGCCAGGGATGTACCTGAACTGAAACAAGGCTGGCGCAGCCCTCCAGCTTCTCCTGTCTCCTGTCTCCTGTCTCCTGTCTCTTCCGTCACGCCGACGCGGCCTCCTCGGTGCGCGCGTAATCACACGTGTCGTTGTTGCAGTACACCTGATGCCCCGAACGCTTCGTGATCTTCTCGACCAGATACGGGGCGCCGCAGGTCGGGCAGGATTCGGCCAGCGGCCGGTTCCAGAGCGTGAAGTCGCAGTCGGGATAGTTGTTGCACCCGTAGAACACTCGGCCGCGTTTCGACTTCCGTTCGACGATATCACCGCCGTCCTTCGGGCACGCCACGCCGGTCGACTTCAGCTTCACGTAGCGGCACTTCGGGTAGTTGCTGCACGCGGTGAACTCGCCGAACCGGCCCTGCTTCACCACGAGATTGGAATCGCAGCGCGGGCACTTTTCGTCGAGCAGCTGGTCCGGCTTCGCGGCCGTCAATCCACCCTTGCTCTCGATCAACTTGCGAGTCGTCTTGCAGTCCGGATACCCCGAGCAGGCGAGGAACTGCCCGAAACGGCCACGTTTGACCACCATCGGCTTGCCGCAATTCTCACAGGCCTCCGGCTCCGCGTCCGTGTCCGACTCGGTCTTTTCAAGCTCGCGGGTGTTCGTGCACTCCGGATACGCGCTACACGCCAGAAAGACACCGAACCGGCCAACCTTGACCACCATCGGCGACCCACACGTGTCGCAGGTCTCGTCGCTGGGCAGCCCGTCGGTCTTGATGTTGGGCATCGTCTCGGCGGCCGCGCCGAGGTCGGTGCTGAACTTCTCGTAGAAGCTCGTGAGGATGGTGCGGTAGTCGGCCTCGCCGTCCGCGATCTTGTCGAGCTGCTCCTCCAGGCCCCGGGTGTAGGCAACCGCCAGGATGTCGTCGAAGCTCTTGACCAGCAGA